>PNML01000010.1 GCA_013823635.1 Polaromonas sp.
CAAAAACTGCTTTGTGGCGGGTGTGAACCCCAAGAAAGCCGGCGAATCGATTTTCAACATCCCGATCTATTCCTCCGTCAAGGAAGCCGCCTCTGAGACCGGCGCCACCGTGTCGGTGATCTATGTGCCGCCAGCTGGTGCTGCCGCCGCCATCTGGGAAGCCGTTGAGGCCGATCTGGACTTGGCCATCTGCATCACCGAAGGCATTCCTGTTCGTGACATGCTGATGGTGCGCAACAAAATGAAGGCCAAAGAGGCTGCCGGTGGCAAGAAAACCCTGCTGCTGGGTCCCAACTGCCCCGGTCTCATCACCCCTGATGAGATCAAGATCGGCATCATGCCCGGCCACATCCACCGCAAGGGCCGCATCGGTGTGGTCAGCCGCTCTGGCACGCTGACCTACGAAGCCGTGGCTCAGTTGACCGAAATCGGTCTGGGTCAGTCCAGTGCCGTGGGCATTGGTGGGGACCCCATCAACGGGCTGAAGCACATCGATGTGATGAAAGCCTTCAACGACGACCCCGATACCGACGCCGTCATCATGATTGGTGAAATCGGTGGCCCCGACGAGGCCGAGGCAGCCCTGTGGTGCAAGGCCAACATGAAGAAGCCCATCGTTGGCTTCATCGCTGGTGTGACAGCGCCTCCCGGCAAGCGCATGGGCCATGCCGGTGCGCTCATCAGCGGTGGTGCCGACACGGCCGATGCCAAGCTGGCGGTCATGGAAGAATGTGGCTTCAAAGTCACCCGCAACCCATCCGAGATGGCAAAACTGCTCAAAGCCATGCTCTGAGACTTGATGGCTGTGGGTCACCGCTTCCGGTGACCTTGTGCCTTTGTGCACAATGGCAATGGCGCACCCCTCCGTGCGCCATTGCTTTTTTTTTTGGGGTACGAGATGGAAGAGCTTTTGACAACCCAGTTTTGGCTGGCGGTGGGGCAGATCATCATGATCGACATCTTGCTGGGCGGAGACAATGCGGTGGTCATTGCACTGGCCTGTCGCAAGCTCCCCCCGGCCCAAAGGCGGCTGGGCATTTTGTGGGGGACCGCTGGTGCCATTGTGCTGCGCGTCATCCTGATCGTGTTTGCCTTGGCGTTGTTGTCCATTCCCTATTTGAAAATAGTGGGTGCCGCGCTGCTGCTGTGGATCGGTGTGAAACTGTTGGCCCCGGATGACGATGAAGGCCACGGCGACATACAGACCAGCGACAAACTGTGGGCAGCGGTCAAAACGGTCATCGTTGCCGATTTGGTCATGAGCATTGACAACGTCATTGCCATTGCAGGGGCCGCTGAAGGCGCTGGGGGGGACCACAAAATTCCGTTGGTGGTTTTTGGCTTGCTGGTCAGCATTCCCATCATCGTCTGGGGCAGCCAGATGGTCATCAAACTGATGGAGCGTTTTCCGGCCATCATTGTGGTCGGGGGGATGTTGTTGGGCTGGATTGCCGGTAGCATGGCGGTCACCGATCCGGCGCTGCTGCCTTACCTGGCAGAAGGCGTGCCGGCGGCAGGCACCAAGGTTGGCGCGCTGCCATCGTGGATGGCATACACGGCAGGAGCAGCCGGTGCTGTGCTGGTGTTGGCGGTGGGGGAGTGGCTCAAGCGCAGGCAAGCCCAAGGTTCTCCGGGTGCGCATTGACCGATTGCATGCCGGCGCAACCGCTGGCATTGGGTGGTGAATGGATGAAGTGGCAGCCTGAATTCGGAAGAGGGGCGTGATGCAAAAAACCGATAAGCGGGGTTTCTCCAGCTGGCTGCGCTCGGATGCCGCGACGGCCCTGTTGATGGTGTTTGCTGTGATCGTGGCTGAGGCCAGCACGGGGCTGGTTGAGGCGTTGGAAAACCGGTTTTTCGACAAAGCCAGCCAGATGACAGGTCGCTTGCCCTCGGAGCAAGTGGTGGTGCTGGCCATTGACGACCAAAGCATTGCCAACATCGGCCGCTGGCCCTGGCCGCGGGATGTACACGCCAAAGTCATCGATCAGTTGTCAGCCGGACAGGCCAAAACCATCGCCCACACCACCTTGTTTTTTGAACCACAGGTGGACAGGGGGTTGAGCCATCTGTTGGCGCTCAAAGGTCTCATGGCGGCAGACGTCACCTCGCACCCAGCCACATCACAGTGGCTGGGTGCGGTCGATGTGGCGATCCGTGATTTGGACACCGACACCACGCTGGCCCAGAGCATCCAGGCGTCTGGTCGCGTGGTGCTTCCTATGCTGTTTGAGCCGGGCCAACCACTGGGTGTGCCTGATCAGGCGCTGCCTGAGTACGTGCTGCGCCATGCCTTGCCTGCCCAATCGAACATGCATTTTTTGCAAAGTGTGAAGGCCAGTTTGCCTCTCGCTGCTTTTGGGCAGGCGTCCGCAGCAGTCGGACACCTCAACCAGGCGCCCAGCAACACCGACGGCACATTGCGCAGCGATCCGCTGTTCGTCGACCACGATGGTGCGTGGATCCCCAGCATGGCGCTGCAGGTGGCCGCCCAGAGCCTGAATGTGTCTCCCACCGACATTCGGTCAGAGGTGGACGGCGTTTTCCAGATGAGCGGTGTGCGGATTCCCGTCGATGACCAGGGACACATGTACCCACAGTTCTATCCGGACAAAAACGGACGGGCCCCATTTGTGGTGGACTCATTCTTCGACGTGTATTCCGGAAAAATCCCGGCCAGCAAATATGCCGGCAAGATCGTGATCATTGGTGCCACGGCCGCTGGGGTGGGGAACAGGTTCGTCACCCCAGTCTCACCCGACACCCCGCCTGCCATTCTGCTGGCGCACACCACTTCCAGCCTGCTGAAGAGCCATTTCTTTTCGGTGCCGTACTGGGCGCCGGTGGTGGGTCTGGGCATGACCTTGCTGGTGGTTTTGCTGGTGGCAGGCGTTTTGCCTCGGCTGACCGGTGGCGTCGCGGCCCTGTTGACGGGGGCCGTCTTGGTGGGGTTGCTGACGGCGGAGTTGTTGTTGCTCACATCCTTACATGTGTGGGTTCCATTGGTGTTGCCGGCGGCGGCGTTGGTGGTGGCCTACCTGGGGCTGACCACCAAGCGTTTTTTGTTCGCCGAAGCCGGCAAAATCAAGTCGGACGAAGAATCCGCGGAAACCAACCGCATGATGGGCCTGGCCCACCAGGGGCAAGGTCAGCTGGACATGGCCTTCGACCGGTTTCGTCGGGTACCCCTGAGCGACGCGCTCATGGACAACCTGGCGAACTTGGCGCTCGATTTCGAACGCAAGCGGCAGTTCAACAAAGCCCTGGCCGTGTACGAGCACATGGCTGGATTCAACAAGAACTACAAAGATCTGGCCGCCAAACGCAAGCGGGCCAAAAACCTGTCGGAAACGGTGCTGCTGGGGGGCGCAGGTACCCACCGGGGAGGTACGCTGTTGCTGGAGGCTGACCAGGTGGAAAAACCCATGCTGGGCCGCTACCAAGTGGAGAAGGAGCTTGGCAAAGGCGCCATGGGCATCGTGTACCTCGGCAAAGACCCCAAAATAGGCCGGGTGGTGGCGATCAAAACCCTGGCGCTGGCGCAAGAGTTTGAGGGGGATGAGCTGGAGGACGCACGCCAGCGCTTCTTCAGAGAGGCGGAAACCGCAGGCCGCTTGCAACACCAGAACATCGTGACCATTTTCGATGCGGGTGAGGACCAGGAACTGGCCTACATCGCCATGGAATTTCTGAAGGGAAAAGACCTGGTGGCGTACACCCAGTCCGGCAACCTGTTGCCGTTGGACAAAGTGGTGGACATCCTGATCAAGGTGGCCCAAGCCCTCGACTATGCCCATGGCTTGAACGTGGTGCACCGCGACATCAAGCCCGCCAACATCATGTACGACCCGTCGACCGAATCGGTCAAGGTCACGGACTTTGGCATCGCGCGGGTCACGGACGCCAGTCGCACCCGCACGGGCATGGTGCTGGGCACGCCCAGCTTCATGTCGCCTGAACAGATCGCAGGTAAGAAAGTGGACGGCCGATCCGACCTGTATTCATTGGGGGTCATGGCCTTTCAGCTGCTGACCGGGACACTGCCGTTCAGGGCCGAATCGATGGCTGAGCTGATGTTCAAGATCGCGAACGAGGCCGCGCCCGACATTCGGGCCTTCAACCCAGCCGTGCCCGTGCCATTGGCCGAGGTGGTGGCGAGGGCATTGGTGAAAAACCTCGATCTCCGTTACGCCAGTGGACGGGACATGGCCAACGACCTCATGCGCAGCCGCATGCAGCTGGTGCCACCCAGTGGCGCTGCGCCAGGTGCCCTTGGGTCTCAGGGGGAAGCTTTTGTCCCCGGGGGGAATGCAGCTGACCTCGGTTTTGAGAAAACGGTGGTTGTGCCACCGCCAGTTGACCCATTGTCATCTGCGGGTGCTACCTCGATGTCCAACCGTCGAGGCGACGCATGATCTTTGAATTCGTCAGCCTGACCCACCCAGGCTTGGTGCGTGACAACAACGAAGACACCGTTGCCTGCGACGCCAAGCACGGCATTGCGGTGCTGGCCGATGGCATGGGGGGATACAACGCGGGTGAGATTGCCAGTGCCATGGCCGCCGCGTTTGTGCGCTCCGAACTGTCTCAGTGGCTGTCCCATGCGGGTCCGGTTTCGTCATCCGCGCAGGGGGTTCGGCAGGCACTGACCGCGGCCGTGTCGGGGGCCAACCTGTCCATTTACCGGGCAGCCCTGTCCAATCCCCAGTTCAGTGGGATGGGGACCACCGTGGTGGTGGGCATGTTTGGTTCTGTCAGGGTGATGTTGGCCCATGTGGGGGATTCCCGTTGTTATGTGTGGCGCAAATCGCGCCTGACCCAGTTGACCCACGATCATTCTTTGCTTCAAGAGCAGCTTGACGCGGGTCTGATCTCCACCGAGCAGGCCAAAATTGCCTCCCACAAAAACTTGGTGACCCGAGCCCTGGGGGTGGATGAGCGCGTGGATGTCGATGTGGTCGAACACCTTCCGGAGGCTGATGACCTGTATCTGCTGTGTTCCGACGGATTGACCGACATGGTGGACGATGAAGACCTGGTGCAAATCCTGGCCAGCAACGCCAGTTTGTCGGCAAAAGCGGAAGCATTGGTCAGAAGTGCCAACGACGCAGGCGGGCGTGACAATATTTCGGTGATACTGGTCGCCGCCAAGGCAAAATCTGGCGGCTCTGGTTTTTTTTCGCGCATGCTGGGGTTGTCTTGATGCTGGGAGTGGGTGATGACAAGCGTTACAGGAGTCGGCCATGCCGAAATTGATCGTCTCGATTGACGGTGTTGTGGTGAAGGAAGTGCAGCTGACCAAAGACAGGACCACTTTGGGGCGGCGTCCATACAACGACGTGGTGATCGACAACCTGGCGGTCAGTGGCGAGCATGCGGTGCTGCAAATGACCGGTGCGGATGTGCACATCGAGGACCTGAACAGCACCAACGGCACCTACATCAACGGAAAAGCGGTCAAAAAGCAGCTCCTGCGCCACAACGACACCATCGAAGTTGGCAAGCACAAGATCAAATTCCTGAACGAGCCGTCGGGCACTGCGTTTGACAAGACCATGGTCATTCGCCCCAACGCACCACAACCAGAGGCGCATCCCCCTTTGGGAGGGGCAGCCATCAAGGTGATTTCAGGGGCCGCTGCCGGCCGTGAGGTCACGCTGGTGAAAACCGTGACCACCATCGGCAAGCCCGGGGTGGCCGTGGCGGCCATCACCCGCCGCCCGCACGGATATGCCGTGGCGCTCGTGGAGGGGGTCAACCGCCCCACGTTGAACGACAAGCCTTTGGACACTGACCCCATCATGCTCAAGGATGGCGACATCCTGGAACTGGCGGGGACCAAGATGCAGTTTGTGATGCTCTGACACGGCGCCGATCTGGTCAACAGGCTCAGCCATGGTGTCGTCAACGCGGCAGTCATTTCTCCGGCTGGCCTTCGCTTGGGTGCCTGTTCTGCTGGCGGTGTTGCACGTGGTCGGGGTGGTCAGGCTGGGTGCGCTGGAATGGGTTGACAGCCTGATCTACGACACCCGGCTGCGGGCCACCATGCCACAGACCATGGACCCACGCATCGTCATTGTCGATGTGGACGAAAAAAGCCTCTCTGAAGTGGGGCAGTGGCCATGGCCAAGACACCGTTTGGCGCGCATCACCGACGAGTTGTTCGATCGCCAGCGTGTTGCCGTGCTGGGCTTTGACGTGGTGTTTGCCGAGCCAGACGCCACATCCCCACGCCACGCCTTGGAAGGTTTGGCTGCACGCGAGTTGGCCCACCTCCCGGCCTTAGCCGAGCAGGTCAGACAATTGACCGTCCAGTTGGACCACGACCAGCTGTTTGCCAAAGCATTGGCGAACCGGCCAGTGGTGCTGGGCCACTATTTCACCAGTGACCGCGATGGTCGGAAAAGTGGTCAGCTACCCCCTCCCGCCATGAGCAAAGCCGATTTGCAGGGCAAAGGCGGTGGTTTTGTCCGCTGGACGGGGTACGGTGCCAACATCCCCGAACTGGCCGCAGCCGTGCGCAGTGGTGGGTACTTCAACGCCATCACCGACAGCGATGGTCTGGTCCGTGCCGTTCCGCTCGTTTCGCAGTACGGTGGTGAGTATTTTCAGTCGCTGGCGCTGGCGGTGTTTCGGGAGTTGATGGGGTCCACCACCCTGGCGCCAGGCTTCCCCCCTTCCCGGTTTTTGCCGACGGGCTACCAGGGGCTGGAAAGCATCGTGGTTCAGCAGGGTGACCGGTCGCTGCCTCTGCCCGTGGACCAACGGGTGAGCAGCCTGGTTCCTTACCGCGGCCTGGGCGGGCCTAAGGGTGGCTCTTTTCAGTACGTGTCAGCGGCCGACGTGCTGCATGGCCGCCTGGCGCCCGAAGCCTTGAAGGGCAAGGTGGTCCTGTTTGGCACCACCGCTCCGGGGCTGCTGGACCTGCGCGCCACACCGGTCGGCACGGCCTACCCCGGTGTGGAGGTGCACGCCAACCTGATCTCCGGTTTTCTCGACGGCAACGTCCCCACCACGCCCGACTATGCGCTGGGGTACGAGTTGGTGGTGGTGCTCGTTTCAGGACTGTTGCTGGCGCTGTTGCTGCCCCGGCTGCCCGCCGCCAGGGCCATCGGCCTCAGCCTGGGCATGCTGCTGGCCGTCACCGGGCTCAATCTCTGGCTCTACACCAGTCATGGGTTGGCGTTGCCCCTGGCGTCCGCGTTGTTCATGATCGTGGCAGCGTTTGTGATGAACATGAGCCACGGCTACTTTGCCGAAAGCCGTTCCAAACGCGAGTTGGCCCAGCTGTTTGGCACCTATGTGCCCCCCGAGCTGGTCGATGAAATGGTCAAAGACCCGGACAGCTACACCATGCAGGCCCGGGCCCGTGAGCTGACCGTGGTGTTTTGTGACATGCGGGGTTTCACCCGACTGGCTGAAACCATGACCCCCGAGCAACTCCAAACCGTGCTCAACCAGATTTTCAGCCGCATGACGGAGGTGATCCGCCGCTACCGGGGCACCATCGACAAGTACATGGGGGACTGCGTCATGGCTTTTTGGGGTGCGCCGCTGGCCAGCCCCGACCATGCTGCCCAGGCCGTGCAGGCGGCCCTGGAAATGACCGAGGCCATGCGCGACATCAACGCCTCTTTCCGCGCGCGCGGGTGGCCCGAGGTGGGGGTGGGCATTGGCATCAACACCGGTTCCATGCTGGTGGGCGACATGGGCTCCAACATCCGCCGCAGCTACACCGTCATCGGGGATGCGGTCAACCTCGGGTCTCGGCTGGAAGCACTGTCCAGGGTCTACGGTGTGGACGTGGTGGCGGGCGAAGCCACCCGCCGCCAAGCCCCCCAGTTCCATTGGCAGGAATTGGGCCGCGTGGTCGTCAAGGGCAGGGCTGAGGCCGTGCGCGCCTACACCCCGCTGGGGGTGCGCACCGAGGTGCCCAACCCGGACTTGCAGCAAGAGCTGGCCGTGTGGGACGGTTTCCTGAAAGCCTACCGTGCGCAAGACTGGGAAAAATGCGACATCCACCTCCTGAACCTGCAGCGCATGCGCCCCGCCAGTGCGCTGTATGCCTACTACGCCAACTGCGTTGCTCAGCAGCGGGTCTTGCCCCCAGACCCGGCCTGGGATGGCACCCTGAGGCCGACCGACAAATGACCCGGGGTGCCACATGAAAATCCGTGTGCTGGGCTGCTCCGGCACCATCGCCGCAGGCTGCAAAACCACGTCGTTTCTGTTGGATGGTGACTGCCTGGTGGACGCTGGCACCGGTGTGGGCGATTTGACGCTGGATGACATGGCCCTGGTGGACCATGTGCTGCTCACGCACGCCCACCTCGACCATGTGGCCGCATTGCCCCTGATGCTCGACGCCGTGGCGGCCCGGCGGTCCCGGCCGGTGCAGGTCCACGCCCTGCACAGCACCATCGCCTCGCTGCGGCAACACATCTTCAATGGCGTCATCTGGCCCGATTTTTCACGCCTGCCCAGTGAAGACAACCCCTACCTCGTGTTCCAGCCGTTTGCGCTGGGTGACGTGCTGGTGGTGGCCGGCAAGCGCGTGGAGGTGCTGCCCGCCGTCCACACGGTACCGGCCGTCGGCTTTGCCGTGGTGGGCGAAGGGGCATCCAGTGCATGGGTGTTTTCGGGGGACACCGGTCACAACCCCGGCTTCTGGCAGCGGGTGAACCAGATCCCAGTGGGCATGCTGGTGATCGAAACCGCCTTCAGCGACCGCGAATGCCGCCTGGCCCAGCTCAGCCAACACCTGTGCCCCAGCACCCTGGCGGACCAGCTGGCCATGATGAGCCCCAGCGCTCAGTACCCCATCCACATCACCCACACCAAGCCCGCGGAAACCGCACTCATCATGTCCGAGATCGACGCCCTGCACACACAGCGCCAGCAGCAAGGCCTGCCACCGCTGCACATTGCCTGGTTGCAGGCTGGGCAAGAACTGTCGCTGTGACGCCCGGGCCGGTGCCAAAGCGCTCTCGCCACCTTTCCATGGATATTTCGGCATGAACCCTCCCCATCCGAGTCCTGCCAGCCCGGCCAGCGACGCCGAGTTTTACCGCCAGCTGCAGCAGGTCACGGCCCGCATCCATGACACCGGCAGCCTGACGCAGCTCATGGTGGACCTGAGCCAGGACATTTGCACCCTCCTGAACGCCGACCGGCTCACCCTGTACGTGGTGGGGGAGGAGGGCAAAACCATCGTCTCCCGCGTCAAAACCGGGCTCAACACCAGCCGCGAGCTCAAGCTGCCCATCAGTGCCCAGAGCCTGTCGGGGTTCGTGGCCATGACCCGTCAGACCCTGAACATTGCCGATGTGTACAGCGACGACGAGCTGCACCGCATCGACCCCCGGCTCACCTACTTCAAAGAGGTGGACCGCCGTTCGGGCTACCGCACCCGGCAGATGGTGGTGGCCCCCATCCAGGCCGGAAATGAACTGCAGGGGGTGCTGCAGGTCATCAACCACCTGGCGGGAGAACGTTTCAGCGCGCTCCAGCAAGAGGGCGTTGAACGCCTGTGCCAGACGCTGTCCACCGCCATCCGGCAACGCTCGGAGTCGGCACCCGTTGCCCGTCCCGCCCTGGCTTCGAAATACGACAGCCTGGTCACCGACGGCGTGCTCACCGCCGAGGAACTCAGCCATTGCATCCACCAGGCCAGGGCCACGGGGCAGACCGTGGAGCAGCAACTGCAGGCGGCGTACCAGGTCAGCACACCGCAGCTGGGGGCCGCACTGGCCCATTTTTTCCGCGCACCGTTTGTCGGGTTTGACGCCGGGCGCATCCGCTCCGAACCGCTGCACGGTCGCCTGAAGCGCGAGTTTGTGCTGAGCCGCCAATGGCTGCCGCTGGAAAACACCGCCGAGGGCCTGCTGGTCATGTGCCTGGACCCGGAAGCGGTGCGCAGCGCACGGTTGGTGCCCCAGGTGTTCCCACAGCACAACCGGTTTGTCTACGCCGTGACCACGCAGGCCGCGTTTGAGCAGACGCTGGACCAGCTCTACCCCAGTGCCACCGACCACAGCACCATAGACGACCTGCTGGCCGACCTGCAAACCCCCGCCGAAGACGAGGTGGCCAGCGAGCTGTCCGTGGCCTCGGCCGCCGCCGACAACGAACTGGTCAAGTTCGTCAACAAGGTCATTCTGGATGCCCACCACCAGGGCGCCTCCGACATCCACATCGAGCCCCTGCCGGGCAAGGCCAAAACCGGCATCCGTTTTCGCATCGACGGTGCCTTGCAGCCCTACATCGAGGTGCCCGCCGCGTTTCGAGACGCCCTGGTGGCCCGCCTCAAAATCATGTGCGACCTCGACATTTCCGAAAAGCGCAAGCCGCAAGACGGGAAAATCAAGTTCAAAAAATTCGGCCCCCTGGACATTGAGTTGCGCGTGGCCACCCTGCCCTCCGCTGGTGGGGTGGAAGACGTGGTCATGCGCATACTGGCGGCGGGCGAGCCCCTTCCGCTGGACAAGCTGGGCCTCACCGAGCACAACCGGGCCAGGCTGCTGTCCACCATCGGCCAGCCCTACGGCCTGTTTTACGTGTGTGGCCCCACCGGCTCGGGCAAAACCACCACGTTGCACTCCATCCTGAAGCACCTGAACACGCCCGACACCAAAATCTGGACCGCCGAAGACCCGGTGGAGATCACCCAAAAAGGCCTGCGCCAGGTGCAGGTGAACAAAAAAGCCGGCATTGACTTTGCCCTGGTCATGCGCGCCTTCTTGCGGGCCGACCCCGACATCATCATGGTCGGCGAAAGCCGTGACGCCGAAACCGTGGGCATGGGCGTGGAAGCCTCACTCACCGGCCACCTGGTGTTTTCCACCCTGCACACCAACTCCGCGCCCGAGTCCATCACCCGCCTGCTCGACATGGGCATGGACCCCTTCAACTTTGCCGACGCCCTGCTGGGCATACTGGCCCAGCGCCTGGCCCGCCGCCTGTGCGCGTGCAAAGAGGCCTACGTGCCCACCCCCGACGAGTTGCAGCTGTTTGTGGCCGAGTACACCCAAACCCTCATGACCACCCAGCGCTGGCAGGCCGACCCCGAGGGCCAGCAAGCCGAGCTGCTGCGCTCCTGGCACACCCATTACGCCACCCATGGCCAGCTGCACCTGCACCGCGCCGTGGGCTGCGAGGCCTGCCGTCACACCGGCTACAAAGGCCGCGTCGGCCTGCACGAACTGCTGTTGGCCAGCGACCATGTGCGCGAACTCATCCAGACCCGCGCCCGTGTGGCCACCCTGCTGCAGGCCTGCGTGGAAGACGGCATGCACACCCTGAAAATGGACGGCATGGAAAAAGTGCTGATGGGCCTGACCGACCTCAAACAGGTGCGGGCGGTGTGCATCAAATGACAATAGATGTATATTCAATAGCAAACTGTTGAATATACAAAAGCGCTGGATGCCTTTTTATTCAAATATTTCCAGGCAAAGAGATTGTGGGACCGCTGCTGCCCCTTCCAGGCTGACGAAATTTGTCACCTCGGGCGCCGGGTGACAAATATTGACCGACCAAAGGTGGCGTTTTTCGGCACCCACCGCGCCGTCTGGCGTGCACAAGCCGCAGGTTGCCACCGTTTGTGAGAAAAAACGCACACCAAACGCCTGGAACAGCAGGCCATGGGAGTTGGCACGCGAAATGCTGAAGAGAAGGCACGTCAATGTCGACGCAAAGATTCTTCAGGAGTTGTTCATGAAACAAATGGTTCAAAAGGGTTTCACCCTGATCGAACTGATGATCGTGGTCGCGATCATCGGCATTCTGGCCGCCGTGGCTTTGCCTGCTTACCAGGACTACACGATCCGCGCACGCGTGACAGAGGGTTTGAGTTTGGCCAATGCGGCCAAAGTCAATGTGGCTGAGTTCGCGGCACGTGGCGCCGATGTGGCCGTTGCCACAGGCTACAACACAGGCTTTCCCGCCCACGTCGCCACAGCCAATGTGGCCACACTGGTCATTGCGCCTGCCACGGGCGTGATTTCAATTGGCTACACCACCCGCGTGCAACCAGCAGCCACCAACTTGCTCACCCTGAACCCCTACACCGGTACGCAGGCTGCTCCAGTGGTTCTGCCCGTTGGCACTGGTGTGTTCTCTCCTCCTGCTGAAGCCATCAAGTGGCGCTGCCGCGCCGCCGGCGCTGTGGGTACCCTGATCGGCACCGCAGGCACATTGCCCGCTCGTCTGGCTCCCGGTGAATGCCGTTGATGTGAGGCCTGCCTCTTGTCCATGAAAAAGAGCGCTTCGGCGCTCTTTTTCATGGCAGTCACGCTGTCGGTCGAGCGGTGCTCGTGCGCAGTGCGACACGGCTGGCATGATTCACGTTTTGTGCTGTCGCAATGCCCATGAATAAAACGAGGTTCCGGTTCGCGCTCCGAGCGTTTGGTTGGCACTTGGCAGGCTCCGTGTTGGTGGCGGCCCTGGCCTCCTGGGTGGTGTTTGTCCTCTGGTACCCGGAGCCTTACGCATCTTTGCTGGGCGGCGCGCAGCTGTTTTTGTTGGTGGTGGCGGTGGACGTGGTTTGTGGACCGCTGTTGACCTTCGTGTTGTTCAACCCACAGAAACCCAGACGCGAGCTGACCCTGGACTTGGGGTTGGTGGCGCTGGTCCAGGCGGCGGCCCTGCTTTACGGCTTGCACACGGTGTGGTTGGCCAGACCTGTGTACCTCGCGTTCGAACTGGATCGGTTCCGGGTGGTTACTTTTGCGGACATTGACCCCAGCCATTGGGCACAGCGCCCCGCAGACGTGCCGCCGCCCCACTGGAGGGGGCCACACACCATGGCCGTTCGGGTGGCCCAGCCCGAAGACGCCGACTATCTGGAGCAGGTCGAGCTGTCGGTGCGTGGACTGGAGGTGGTCTTTCGGCCCGACCGCTGGATACCCTATGCGGCCGCTGCCCAAACCCTGCGGGAGCGGGCCAAAACCCGGGATGAACTGGTGGCGAAGTTTCCCAGCGCCCAGCGCGAGTTGGATGATTTGTCCGTCAAGGGCGAGTTGCCAGCAGAGCGTCTGCGGTGGCTACCCGTGCAGTCTCGTCGCCATTCCGACTGGGTGGCGCTGGTGGACAGCGACAGCCTGGCCGTGGTGAAGTTTTTGCACTTGGACGGATTCTGATCGGCCGGCAACCGCGTTGTTTGCGGTGAGGACGGCTTTCAAGGCTTCATCTGGCCACAAAACTCCCACTCTTGCCCCCGTGCTTTTCCAGCAGCTTGACGCCTGACATTTCCATGCCCCGGTCAGCGGCTTTGCACATGTCGTAAATGGTCAGCAGGGCCACCTGCACGGCGGTCAGGGCCTCCATTTCCACGCCGGTGGGGCCGGTGGTTTCGGCGGTGGCGCGGCACAACACGCTGTGGGTGGCGGGCTCCACCTCAAACTCCACCGCCACGCGGGTCAGGGCAATGGGGTGGCACAGGGGAATCAGGTCCGCCGTTTTTTTGGCCCCCATGATGCCCGCCAGGCGGGCAATGCCCAGCACGTCGCCTTTTTTGGCCGTGCCGCTTTCAATCAGGGCCAGCGTGGCTGGCAACATGCTGATGCGGCCTTGCGCCACCGCCACGCGGTGGGTGTGGGTTTTGGCCCCGACGTCCACCATGTGGGCTTGGCCTTGGGCGTCAAAGTGGGTCAGGGGGGATGCGTCTGCCGTGGGGCTGGGTGTTGGCTGCTGTGTCATGCACCGCAGTTTAGCGGCCAGTCCGGCGTGATGAACCCCAATGAGCGGTTCACAGCATTTGTGGCATATTTTTGTAAAATACACATCGGTACATATTACTGGGGAAGCACATGCAAACCGTCACTGCAACAGACCTCGCCAGACACACTCGACAAATTTTGGACCATGTGGCCAGTCGCGGGGAGCATGTGTTGGTTGAGCGCAATCACACCGTGGTGGCGCACATAGTGCCGCCTGCGCGCACCATGACTGCAGCCCAAGCTTTGGATGGATTGGCATTTCCCGTCTTCACACACGCACAAGCCACCACTTGGCTGGCCGATAGCAAGCAAGGTTTTGCCGATGCGGTGCGTGACCCATGGGCGTGATTTTTGACAGTTGCGTGTGGGTGGGGCTGGCTGCCAACCAGATAGACCGGCAATCGGTGGTTGATGCGTGTGCAGATGCCTTGGTTTTCACCTCGGTGATCTCGCTGGGGGAATTGAGTTTTGGTGTGCAGTCTTGTGCAGACCCGGCGGAGCGGGCCATGCGCGCAGCGTATTTGCGTCAAATCGAAACCCGGCCGACACTGGGTGTGTCACCCCAAACGGCAGCGGCCTTCGGGATGCTGGCCGCGGCTGTCAAACAGTCTGGCCGCTCGCCCAGGCCCCGTTACAACGATTTGTGGATAGCCGCCCAAGCCATCGAGCATGGCCACGTTTTGTTGACACTCAATGCGAGCGATTTTGTGGGTTTGCCGGGGTTGCGCTTGACAGCATTGCTGCCAACGGCCCAAGCGTAGTTCAGCCCCCGGGCGAACCGTCTTCAGCGCCGTCAGGCCGCTTCGCCAAACCACTCGTTCAGGGGCTGGGGTGCGCCGAACACAAAGCCCTGGCTTTCGTCCACGCCCAGCGCGGTCACGGCTTCGTGCAGCGCCTGGGACGACACAAACTCGGCCACGGTGCGCACCCGCATCTGGTGCGCCACCTTGACGATGGACTCCACAATGACGCGGTCAACCGGGTCGTCCAGCAGGGTTTTGACAAAGGCCCCGTCGATCTTGATGTAGTCCACATCAAAACGCTTGAGGTAGTCGAAGGTGGCCACGCCAGTGCCAAAGTCGTCAATGGCCACGCGGCAGCCGCAGTCGCGGATGGCGCGTATGGTGTCGGTGGCCTGGGCGGGGTTGGCAATGGCCTGGCTCTCGGTGATTTCGAAGGTGAATTTGTGTGCGGGCAACTGGTGCTGCTTGAGCCCCTCGGCAATGCGCTGGGCAATCACCGGGCTGGCCACGGTGGGGCCGGAGAGGTTGATGGCGCAGTGGCTCAGCGCCGCCAGGGCCTTGGGGTGGGCGGCAAACCACTCAAACGTCTGCTCCATGATGGCCATGTCCAGCAGCTGCATGAGGCCTGCGCGCATGGCCACCGGCAAAAACACGCCAGGCGGGATGATTTGCCCCTGGTCGCCCCGCAGGCGGACCAGGATTTCGTATTTGTGCCGCAGCGACTCGGGGTTGACGTTGGCCACAATGGGCTGGGCAAACAGCACCAGCCGCTTTTGCTGGATGATCTGGCGGATGCGCTCGGCCTGCTCGGCCTCCTGCTTCAGGGCCATGGCCGATTCCCGGTCCACCGAGGTGATCTGAATCTGCCGCGAATCCTGCGCGTTCTGTTCGGTGCGGCGCAGGCAGGCCATGATGACCTCCACCGGCGGCAGCGGGTCGGCGTCCAGCGTCACGGCGGCCACGGTCCACAGCGGGCGGCCCACGTCGGCATCCACCAGCGCGCGCGACTCGACCACCGCAAAACTGAGTTTGGACAGCAACTGGTCCAAGTCGGCTCGGGGTTCGGTCATCAGGCCCACAAAATGGGCCTTGGACACCCGCGACCACAGCACCTTGGGGGCCGCAGCGGTCAGCGCGCCGCCAGTGGCGCGTTCCACCAGGTCGGTCTGGCGGGCGCCCAGCAGTTGCTCCATGGAGTCGGCGTTGGTCATTTGCACGCTGATCAGGGCCGCCGTGTAGCGCGAGGGCGCGGCCTGTTCGGGCATGAAGGCGGTGTCGCCTGGGTCGGTCGGCACGTCCACCAGCTCTTCGATTTTCCGGTAGAGGCCACTGAGGCTGAGCAGGTTGGTGAGGGGGTCGGTGTCGGCCTGGCGCTCCAGCCGCTTCAGGGCCAGGCGCCGCTCGTGCACGGTCACCAGCAGGATTTGCACGGCGGCCGTGCCCACCAGCACCGCCAGCGTGGTCCACAGCAGCTCCAGGTCGGCCATGGCGGTGGGCACCTGGCTGGCGCGCAGCCCCCAGGTGGTGGCGATGAGCGCGGCCACGCCCACGATCAGCGTCATCAGGTGGGTGGTGAGCGGGCCGGCCCGGGTGGCGTCCATGGCCAGCAGCGGCAGCACCAGTAACAGGGCGCTGCGGGCGAAGGGGCCTTGGTCAAAAGCCCAGAACACGCCCGAGGCGGTGCACAGCAGCAGCACGCTGGCCAGGGTTTGCCAGCCGGTGGTCAGCGCCTCGAACACCTTGCGAAAAAAGCGGGGCAGGCCACCCCGTGTGCGGGCCACCAGCAGCTCCCAGGCGATGGGGGCAAACAGCAGCGTGCCACACATTTCCATGACCCAACAGGCCAGAAACACCCCCAGCAGCACCTCGGGCGAGGCGTTGCCTACCAGCAACCACCAGCCCAGCGTCAGCGTGGCGGCGGACAGCGGTGCGCCCCTGAGGGCCTGTACGCGCAGGAAGGCCAGCATGGTGGCCTGGCGGGCAAAGGGCTGGGACGAGCCGGCAAACCGCACTTGCAGCCTGCGCCACACCGACCACGGCCCGACCACCGCGGCCAGCATGGCCACGGGCACCAGCGCGGGCGACTGGGGTGCCATCAGCCAGGCCCAAAACCCCACGCCCAGGGCCATGGCCCAGGCGGCCGGCCGACCCTGCGTGCACAGCATGGCAAAACCCACGCCAGCCGCCGGCCAGAACAGCGTGAGCTGGCCCACCGACGGGGCCGCGACGCTGGACAGGGTGGTGAGCCCGGCAATCACAATGGCCCCCAGCAGCGCGGTGGCAAGCTGGCGCATCATGGGCGAGCGAAGGGGCGGCAATGCGGTGGACATGGAACCAATCTGAACGGCGTGGACCAGATGAAGCGGGCCTGCAGCCCACATCCTACGATAGTGCAAGTGGGCCGCTCTGCCAATGCCCTGATCGTGCGGGGGGATCGGTGGCAAGGTGCTGACAGCCACCCGGCCAGGTTGCCAAAACACCACAGCGTGGGTGGCCTGTTGGATGGGATTTTAGGATTGAATATGGCTCCAGCGCTTGTGTACATTGGATTGTTTGCTGCGGTATTTGCGGTTGTCCCGGCGCAGGCGCAGGCACCCGCCCTGGGGGGGGCATCGGGCAAGCCCGGGGTCGCCCGCCTGGCACTGCCCCGCATGGGCGAAGCCGGTGCCATGGACCTGGCGGCCGAGCGCAAGCTGGGGGAGCAAATTGCCCAGCAAATTTACCGCGACCCCGACTACCTGGACGACCCCGTGCTGGGCGACTACCTGCAGGCCTTGTGGCAGCCGCTGCTGGCCTCGGCCAAGGCCAGTGGCGAGCTGTCGCCCGAGCTGGCCGAGCGCTTTGCCTGGGAGCTGATGCTGTCGCGGGACCGCAGCATCAATGCCTTTGCCATGCCGGGGGCCTACCTGGGGGTGCACTTGGGCCTGGTGGCGGCGGTGGGCACGGCCGATGAGCTGGCCTCGGTGCTGGCGCACGAGCTGACGCACGTCACCCAGCGCCACATTTCCCGCCTGATCGCCAAGCAGGACCAGCAGGCACCGCTGGTCATCGGTGCCATGATTTTGGGTGCCATGGCGGCCACGGCCGCCAAAAACACCGACGTGGGCCAGGCGGTCATGGTGGGCGGCCAGGCCGTGGCGGCCCAGGCGCAGCTGAATTTTTCGCGCGACATGGAGCGTGAGGCGGACCGCATCGGGTTTGGCGTGATGACCGACGCGGGCTTTGACGGCCAGGGCTTTGCGGGCATGTTCGACCGCTTGCAGCACGCCGCCCGCCTGAACGACGACGGTTCATTCCCCTACCTGCGCAGCCACCCCCTGACGGGCGAACGCATCGCCGACATGAAGGCCAGGCTGGCGCTGAGCCACGCCGAGCCCGCCGAGGCGCAGCGGGCGTTGCCCCCCCCTGTCTCGGCCCAGTGGCACGCCCTGATGGCGGCCCGCGCCCGTGTGCTGGCCGAGCCGGACGCCCGCCGCCTGCAGGCGTGGGCGCAAGAGCCGTCCGCCGCACCCGCCAGCCTGTACGCGGCGGCCCTGTCGGCCTCGCGCCTGAAGCAGGCGCCGGTGGCACTGTCGCTGGCGCGGCGCTTGCTGGACCAGCCCGCGCTGGACGCCCAGGCGCGCCGGGCGGCCAACCTGCTGGCGCTGGAGGTGTGGCTGCTGCCGGGCAACAGCATGGCCATGGGCGCCACCGCAGCAGCCGCCGGGGCCGATGCCTTCCAGCGCCGACTGGCCGAGCTGGCCGACAGCGCGCTGGCCGCCAGCGACCGGGCCTCGGTGCTGCTGGGTGCCCAGGTGGTGTTGCAGCAGGGGCGACCCTCGCCGGTGAGCCAGCGCCTGCAGGTGCGGGTGGCCGACCACCCCCGCGATGCGGCCGCCTGGCGTTGGCTGGCCCAAGCCTGGGGGGCGCAGGGCCAGCCCTTGCGCGCCATACGGGCCGAGGCCGAGTCGCGCATGGCCCATCTGGATGTGGACGGCGCCCTGGACCGTTTGCGCTCTGCCCGCGAAATGGCCCAGCGCGGCGCGGCCACCGACCACCTGGAAATGTCCATCATCGATGCCCGCTACCGCCAGCTGCTGCAACGCCAACGCGAGCTGGAGGTCGAGCGCAGGCACTGAGGGGCGCATCAGGGCAAACCCCCATGGCCGGGTGACATAATTCGGCCACCCGATTTCAGGAGAATTTTGTTGGAAAGCAGCCCCAGTCGCTCGCTTTCAGCGCTGCGGACAGCGTCACACCCCACCAGCGGTTGAACCCGTTGCTGGGTGCCAGCCTGGCAGGTGTGAGGGGTCCGGGGAGCTGAAAGCGCCGCTCAGCCCCCTCTTGCCGCCCGTGGCACCCCTTCCACGCACGGCCCCGCCCCTCACCGCAACGGAGCTTTCCCATGCTCAACGTGTTCACGCTGGCCAATGGCCGTTTGTTTCAGGAAGAAATCGAGTCGCTCGAAGAGCTGGCGCGGTTCAAGCCCATCTGGGTGGACCTGGAGTCCCCCACCACCGAAGAGCGCCGTTGGGTCAAGCAGCACTTTGGGCTGGGCATTCCCGAAGACGCCATGGACGACGACATCGAGGAGTCGGCCCGCTTCTTCGAGGAAGACAACGGCGAGCTGCACATCCGCTCCGACTTTTTGATCGACGATGACGACAACCCCCGCACGGTGCGCGTGGCGTTCATCTTGAACGAGCAAAACGACGCCCTGAAGAGCCGGGGTGTGCTGTTTTCCATCCACGATGAAGACGTGCCCGTGTTCCGCCTGCTGCGCATGCGCGCGCGCCGCATGCCCGGCCTGATCGACGACGCGAAAGACGTGTTGCTCAAGCTGTTCGACGCCGACGCCGAGTACAGCGCTGACACGCTGGAAGACATTTATGACGACCTCGAAGTGGTCAGCCGCAAAGTGCTCAAGGGCGATGTGGACGATGCCCTGGCCGGCGTGGTGCTGGCCTCGATTGCGCGGCACGAGGACATGTCCAGCCGCATCCGCCGCAACGTGATGGACACGCGCCGCGCCGTCAGCTTCATGATGCGCACCCGCATGCTGGGCACGGCGCAGTTCGAGGACGCGCGCCAGATTCTGCGCGACCTCGATTCGCTGGACGGTCACACCGCGTTTTTGTTCGACAAGATCAACTTCCTGATGGACGCCACCGTGGGTTTCATCAACATCAACCAGAACAAGATCATCAAGATCTTCTCGGTGGCCAGTGTCTCGCTGCTGCCGCCCACGCTGGTGGCCAGCAGCTACGGCATGAACTTCCAGTTCATGCCCGAGTTGCAGTGGCAGTGGGGCTACCCGATGGCCCTGGGCCTGATGGTGGTGTCGGCCGTGGTGCCCATGGTGTACTTCCGAAAACGCGGCTGGCTGAAATAACGAACAAATTTGCCTTCCATCGCTTTGCTGGCGCCATTGTTTGCTATGGTTATTTTTGGCCTTGGGTTGCGCCCAGTTGGGTCAGCCAGTCCAGCACCATGCTGGCGCTGGTGGCACTGGCCACGTCGGCCACAAACTGGTTGAAGTCCACATGGGCCGAGTCATCGGCCCGGTCGGAGATGGTGCGCACCACGGCCAGTGGCACCCCGAAGTCGTGGCACACCTGGGCCACGGCCGCGCCTTCCATTTCCACCGCCAGGGCCTGGGGCAGGCGCTGGCGCAGGGCTTGGCTTTCTGGCGCGGTGGCCACAAAGCGGTCGCCGCTGATGACCAGGCCCGTGTGTGTCTTGGGGTGCTGCAGGCCATAGGTGGCCACGGTGGCGGGCCCCAGTTGGCTGGCCCAGCGGGCCTGGGCACGGCGGGCGGCCTGTTCGAGCTGGGCGGTCCACGCCGCCTCGGTGGCAAACACCGACTGGCCGTACCCGGGGACCTCGTGGCGGGGGCACAGCGGCGAGGCGTCCATGTCGTGCTGCAGCAGGCCGTTGGCCACCACCACGTCCCCCACGGCCACGCCGTCACCCAGGCCACCGGCCACGCCGGTGAACACCATGCCCGTCACGCCGTAGCGCTCAATCAGCAGGGTGGCGGTGGTGGCGGCGGCCACCTTGCCAATGCCGGTGACCACGGCGACCACCTCGGTGTCCCCCACATGGCCGGGCCAGTAGTCGCGCCCGGCCAGCCGCTGGCGCTGCTCGTGTGGCATGTGGGCCAGCACGGCGGCCAGTTCCTGGGGCAGGGCGCTCATCAGCCCGATGCGGCGTGGGGACATGGTGGTTGGTGGGGGGCTCAGGTGGGTTTTTTGTCGCGCAGTTCGCGGCGCAAAATTTTGCCCACCGGGGTTTTGGGCAGTTCGGTGCGGAATTCGATCACCTTGGGCTGTTTGTAGCCGGTCAGGTTGGTTTTGCAGAACTCGCGCACGGCGGCTTCGGTGAGGCTGTCGTCTTTCTTCACGATCACCAGTTTGACCGCCTCGCCGGTTTTGTCGTCGCTCACGCCCACGGCCGCGCATTCCATGACGCCTGGGCAGCTGGCCACCACGTCTTCCACCTCGTTGGGGTAGACGTTGAAGCCGCTGACCAGCACCATGTCTTTCTTGCGGTCCACGATGCGGAAGAAGCCCTTGTCGTCCATCACGCCGATGTCGCCACTCTTGAAGTAGCCATCGGGTGTCATGACCTTGGCGGTTTCATCGGGGCGCTGCCAGTAGCCGGCCATGACCTGCGGGCCCTTGATGGCGATTTCCCCTGGCTGGCCCATGGGCACCTCGTGGCCGTCGTCGTCCAGGCATTTCATGCTGGTGCCGGGCAGCGGCACACCGATGCTGCCCGTGAAAGATTTTGAGGTGACCGGGTTGCAGCTGGCCGAGGGGCTGGTTTCCGACAGGCCATAGCCCTCGCAAATGGGGCAACCCGTTTTTTCCAGCCACAGCTTGGCCACCGCCTGTTGCACCGCCATGCCGCCACCCACCGTGACCTTGAGGTTGCGCCAGTTCACGGTGCCAAAGTCCGGGTGGTTGGCCAGCCCGTTGAACAGCGTGTTGACGGCCGGAAAGCTGTGGAAGGTGTGCTTGCTCAGCTCTTTCAGCACGGCAGGCAGGTCGCGCGGATTGGGGATGAGGATGACTTTGCCCCCCGTGCGCAGCCCCAGCATCATGTTCACCGTGAACGCGAAGATGTGGTAGAGCGGCAGCGCGCACACCGAGGTGGGCTGCTCGTTGGCGGGCACCGTGGCCATGACGGGCGCGTTCCAGGCTTCGGACTGCAGCGCATTGGCGATGACGTTGCGGTGCAGCAGCACGGCGCCCTTGCTCACCCCCGTGGTGCCGCCGGTGTACTGCAGCACGGCGGGGTCGTCGGCGTGGATGTCCGGCCGCTTCAGCGTGGCCTTGGTGCCCCGGGCCAACGCGTCGTTGAAGCGCACGGCCTGCGGCAACTGGTAGGCCGGGACCATTTTTTTGACGTTGCGCACCACGTAGTTGACCAGCGCGCCTTTCAACAGGCCCAGGCGGTCCCCCATGGCGGCCAGCACCACGTGCTTGACGGGTGTCTTGGCGATGCACTGGGCCAGCGTGTGGGCAAAGTTTTCGATGATGACGATGGCCTTGGCGCCCGAGTCGTTCAGCTGGTGCTCCAGCTCGCGCGGGGTGTACAGCGGGTTCACGTTCACCACCACCAGACCGGCCCGCAGAATCGCGGCCACGGCAATGGGGTATTGGGGCACGTTGGGCATCATGATGGCCACGCGGTCGCCTTTGACCAGGCCCAGGCTCTGCAGGTAGGCGGCCAGGGCCAGCGACAGGCTGTCGGTTTCCGCGTAGCTCACGTCCTTGCCCATGAAGCTGTAGGCCGTGCGCTGGGCGTACTGGCGGAAGCTGTCCTCCATCAGTTGCACCAGGGACTGGTATTGCGCGGTGTCGATGTCGGCGGGCACCCCGGGTGGGTAGCTCTTCAGCCAGATGCGGTCGGTCATGTTGTGGGGCTCCGGGATATGTCAGAAACAACCCGCATTCTGACTGCAAACTGACGCAACTTTCCGAGAGGGCCCTCCAGAGTTTCCCTATTTCCGGGTGGCGCCGCCAGACCCCCCCATGCCCTGGTGGGTCCAGCGGGCCCCAGGGCGCTCAGCTCCTGAGTGCGCCCAGCACCTCGTCCAGCATCTTTTTGGCGTCGCCAAACAGCATGCGGTTGTTCTCTTTGTAGAACAGCGGGTTGTCCACCCCGGCATAGCCCGAGGCCATGGAGCGCTTCATGACGATGGAGGTGCGGGCTTTCCAGACTTCCAGCACCGGCATGCCGGCGATGGGGCTGGTGGGGTCGTCCTGCGCGGCGGGGTTCACGATGTCGTTGGCGCCGATGACGATGGCCACATCGGCGTCGGGGAAGTCTTCGTTGATCTCGTCCATCTCCATCACGATGTCGTAGGGCACCTTGGCCTCGGCCAGCAGCACGTTCATGTGGCCGGGCATGCGGCCCGCCACGGGGTGGATGGCAAAGCGCACGTTCACGCCTTTTTCGCGCAGCGTCTTGGTGATTTCAAACACCGTGTGCTGGGCCTGGGCCACGGCCATGCCGTAGCCGGGCACGATGATGACGCTCTTGGCGTCGCGCAGCATCTCGGCCGTTTCCACGGCGCTCACGGGCACCACCTCGCCCTGGGGTTCGGCCGCTTCGCCCGACTTGGCCGGGGCGGCACCGCCACCCGAACCAAAGCCACCGGCGATCACGCTGATGAAGTTGCGGTTCATGGCGTTGCACATGATGTAGCTTAGGATGGCGCCCGACGAGCCCACCAGCGCACCCGTCACGATGAGCAGGTCGTTGCTCAGCATGAAGCCGGTGGCCGCCGCCGCCCAGCCCGAATAGCTGTTGAGCATGGACACCACCACCGGCATGTCGGCACCGCCGATGGCCATGACCATGTGGATGCCGAACAGCAGGGCAATGGCGGTCATCACCAGCAGGGGCCACATGCCATCGGACACGCCGTGGGCGTTGACGAACCAGCGGCCCAGGGCCACCACGATCAGCAGCGCGGCCAGGTTGAGCCAATGGCGGCCGGGCAGCAACAGGGGCTTGCCGCCGATCTTGCCATTGAGCTTGCCAAAGGCAATGAGCGAGCCCGAGAACGTGACCGCACCGATCAGGATGCCCAGGTAAATCTCGACCTCGTGGATGGTTTTTTCGGCACCGGTGTACTGGATGGACGTGTCCACGTAGCTGGCAAAACCCACCAGGCAGGCCGCCAGGCCCACCAGGCTGTGCATCAGCGCCACCAGTTCGGGCATCTGCGTCATCTTGACCACTTTGGCCGCGAACAGGCCGATGCCGCCGCCCAGCAGCAGCGCCATGACGATCCAGCCCACGCCGTCGGGCGTGACGCGGGGGCCCAGCACCGTGGCCAGCACGGCCAGACCCATGCCGATCATGCCGAACAGGTTGCCCCGGCGGGAGGTTTCCGGGTTGGACAGGCCACCCAGGCTCAGGATGAACAGAACGGCCGCACCCAGGTAGGCCATGTTGGAAAGGCTTTGAGACATGTTCGTTTTCCTTTGTTCTTTGAATGGCTTACTTGCGGAACATGTCGAGCATGCGGCGGGTCACGGCGAAACCGCCGAACATGTTGATGGCCGTCAGCACCAGGGCCACGAACGCCAGGCCACGGATGAGGCTGTCGGGTCGGCCATCGACGCTGACGGCGGCGCCCAGCATGGGCGGTGCAATCTGCACCAGCGCACCGATGGCGATGATGCTGGAGATGGCATTGGTCACGCTCATCAAAGGCGTGTGCAGCGCGGGCGTCACGTTCCACACCACCATGTAGCCAATGAAGCAGGCCAGCACAAACACCGTGAAGTGGCCCAGGAAGGCCGCTGGCGCATAGGCACCGATGAACCAGAACACCACCGCCGCCACGGCCGCCAGGATGGCCAGGTTCTTGGCGGGCATGGGTGCGCCCGCGCCATGGCCGTGGCCGCTTTTTTTCTCGACCACCGCCGCAGCGGGCTTGGCCGGGGGTGGCGCGGCCTGTTTCAGGGGCGGTGCGGGCCAGGTGATCTCACCGTCCTTGATGACGGTCAGGCCACGGATGGCGTCGTCTTCCATGTTGACGTGGATGACGCCGTCCTTGGTTTTGCACAGCTCTTCACTCAGGCGGAACAGGTTGGTGGCGTACAGCGTGGATGACTGGCGCGCCAGGCGCGAGGCCAGGTCGGTGTAGCCCACGATGGTCACGCCGTGTTTGACCACGGCTTGCCCCGGCTCGGTCAGTTCGCAGTTGCCGCCCTGTTCAGCGGCCATGTCCACGATCACGCTGCCGGGCTTCATGGACTTGACCATGTCGGCGGTGATGAGCTTGGGTGCCGGTTTGCCGGGAATCAAGGCCGTGGTGATGATGATATCGGCCTCCAGCGCTTGCTTGGCGTACATTTCGCGCTGCGCTTTTTGAAAGCCTTCGCTCATGACTTTGGCGTAGCCGCCGCCGCCCGAGCCTTCTTCGTTGTAGTCCACCTTGACGAATTCACCGCCCAGCGACACCACCTGGTCGGCCACTTCGGCGCGGGTGTCGTTGGCGCGCACGATGGCGCCCAGGCTGGCTGCCGTGCCGATGGCGGCCAGACCGGCCACACCCGCACCGGCGATGAACACCTTGGCCGGGGGCACCTTGCCCGCCGCCGTGATCTGGCCGTTGAAAAAGCGGCCAAAGGCATTGGCCGCCTCGATGACGGCGCGGTAGCCACTGACCCCGGCCATGGAGGTGAGCGCGTCCATCTTCTGGGCGCGGCTGAGCGTGCGCGGCAGCGCGTCGATGGACAGTACCGTGGCCTTGGCGGCCGCCAGCTGCTGCATCAGCTCGGGGTTTTGTGCCGGCCAGATGAAGCCGATGAGCGTGGTGCCTGCGCGCACCTGGGCCACTTCCTCGGCATTGGGTGCGCGCACCTTGAACACGATGTCCGAGGTGGCCCACAGCTCGGCCGCCGTGGGCACGATGACGGCGCCTTCTGCGCGGTAGGCGTCGTCGCTGAACGAGGCGGCCTCACCGGCCCCCGATTCCACGGCCACGGTGAACCCCAGCTTGACGAGCTTGGCCACGGCCTCGGGGACGGTGGCGACCCGTTTTTCGCCCGAGAAGGTCTCGCGGGGTACGCCAATGCGTTGGGGGGCTGGTGCCGTGGCCTTGGCCGAATCGGGTCCTGGGGCAGCTGGTTGCATGGGATTCTCCTCGGGGATGTCTCAGGGTTTGTTTCAACAGCGGGCAATATATAAGCAAGCAATTATGTTTTGGGTTGCTTACGGCCACGCCGCATTGTGCGGGATTTCCGGGCGTTGGCCGTCGACCCGTGTGCACGGGCCCCGGGCTTGCCCCACACCCCGATAATCCGCGCCATGAACACCCGTTGGAAACCCAGTGTCACCGTGGCCGCCATCATCGAGCGGGGTGGCCGCTACCTGCTCGTCGAAGAGCACACGCCCGAAGGCCTGCGCCTGAACAACCCGGCCGGCCACCTCGACCCCGGCGAAAGCCCTGCGCAGGCCTGCGCCCGCGAAGCGCTGGAGGAAACCACCCACGCCTTCACCCCCACGGCGCTGGTGGGTGTGTACCTGTCGCGCTTCCAGCGCGAGGCCACGGGTGAGGATGTGACCTATGTGCGCTTTGCCTTCTGCGGCGACCTGGGCGAGGTGGTGCCGGGCCGCACCCTGGACGACGGCATCGTGCGCACGCTGTGGATGACGCCGGACGAGGTGCGCGCCAGCGCCGCGCGCCACCGCAGCCCGCTGGTGCTGCGCTGCGTGGAAGACCACCTGAGCGGCCAGCGTTTTGCGCTGGACCTGGTCCACACCGATGCGTCGGTGGCCCAAGGCGGTGGCGCGTGAGCGGCGCTGACCAGCTGGCCGCCTGGGGCCCGCTGGCCGCACCGGCCCTGCTGGCGCTGGCCGGGTTTGCCGCCGGGGTGCTCAACGCCATGGCCGGTGGCGGCAGCTTCTTGACGTTTCCCGCGCTGGTGTTCACCGGTGTGCCACCGATTGCCGCCAACGCCACCAGCGCACTGGCCGTCAGCCCCGGCTACCTGGGCAGCGTGTGGGGTTTTCGCCCTGAGCTGGCGGCACTCGACCGGCGCCTGCTGCGCCGCGAGGCACTGGTGTCGGCCGCAGGCGGTCTGTGCGGGGCGGGCCTGTTGCTGGTCACCCCCGCCCAGGTGTTTTCGGGCCTGGTGCCCTGGTTGCTGCTGTTTGCCACCGTGTTGTTTGCGCTGGGTCCCACGCTGGTGCGGTGGATGGCACCCGCCGCAGGCACAGGCTCAGGCGGTGACGCTGACGCCCCGGCCCCACCCCGCCTGGCGCGCTGGCGCACACCCGGGCTGCTGCTGGTGTCGGTGTACGGCGGTTACTTCAACGGGGGCTTGGGCATTTTGCTGATGGCCCTCTACACCCTGGTGGGCGAGGCGCGCATCCACACCGCCAACGCGCTGAAAAACTTCAATTCATTCGTGCTGTCCATCCTGTCGGTGGTGGCGTTTGCGCTGGCCGGCGCCATCGTCTGGCCGCAGGCGGTGCTGATGATGGTGTGCGCCACCGCAGGCGGCTTTGCCGGTGCGCGCCTGGCGCGGCGCCTGCCCGCCTCATGGGTGCGGGCGCTGGTGATTGCCACTGGCTTGCTGATGTCGGTCGCCTTCTTTTTGCGGGGGTGAGGCCGGGCTGCACCATGATCCGGGTGGGTTTTCCCCATGTCCGTTACAGGGTCTTTTGCCTAGACTGAATGCATTACCCCGGTGGGGTATGTGGTGGTTGCGGAGGTCATCGCTCAATGCACTTTCAGGAGGACGGCATGGCACAGGAATGGTTTTCGCGCACTCGACGGCGTGTGGTGCAGGGCACGGCCCTGGGTTGGGCCGCGCTGGCCACCGGCTGCGCGGCCGTGGGGGGCACGGCCAAACCCCGTGTGGTGGTGGTGGGCGGGGGGTGGGGTGGCTTGGGCGCGGTGCGCAGCCTGGTGGAGGGTGGCAAGGTCGACGTGACGCTGATCGAACCCAACGACGCCTTCATGTCCTGCCCCATGAGCGCGTTGTACGTGGCCGGTTTTCAGCCCGCTTCGTATGTGCAGCGCAGCTACCAGGGGGTGGATGCGCTGGGCATCCGCCGCGTGCGCGAGCGGGTGCTGGAGGTGGACCGGGCCAAGTCGCAGGTCGTCACGGCCACGCAGCGCATCGGTTACGACTTTCTGGTGCTGTCGCTGGGCGTGGAGTACATGGAAGAGGGCATACAGGGCTATGCCCAGGCGCGGGCGCAGTTGCCGGTGGGTTTTCGCGCCTTTGAGCAGCAGGCGGTGCGCCAGCAGGTGGACGAGTTTCTGGTCAAGGGCGGCACCTTTGTCATCAGCGCGCCCAAGCCGCCCTACCGCTGCCCGCCCGCGCCCTACGAGCGGGCGTTTTTGCTCGCCGAGCAAATGAAGCGAAAGGGCACCAAGGGCAAGATCATCCTGCTGGATGCCAATTCGCAGCCCACGCCGCCGCCCATTGCCAAGCCCATCCTGAATGCCATGTCCTCTGTCTACAAGGGACAGATCGAGTACCTGACCAGCGTGGACATCCGGGCGGTGGACATGGGCCAACGCAGCCTGCACACCAGCGAGGGTGAGGTGCCGTTTCAGCACGCCAACCTGGTGTTGCCCATGCGGGCACCGGCGCTCATTCGCCAGGCGGGTTTGGGCGAGCGGTGGGCGGCCATCAAGCTGCCCAGCTTTCAGGCGCAGGCGGATGCGCAGGTGTATGTGATCGGCGATGCGCAGGGTTCGCCCCTGCCCAAAAGCGGCCATGTGGCCTTCAACGCCGGCAAGCAGGTGGCCGAGGACATCTTGGAGCGCGTGGCGGGCAAAGCCCCGGCGGTGGCCACGGGCACGGTGGACCTGCCCACCGGCATATGCTGGGCCAAGGTGACCGAAAAAGAGGCCATCAACATCAACGTGACCGCCAGCATGGAGCCCGGGCAGGCCCCCAAGCTGAAGTTCACGGTGGACGAGGTGCACAACGCCCGCTCGGGCGCGGGGGCGAGCAGCTGGGCCAACGGCATGTGGAAAGCCATGCTGGGCTGACGCCCGTCCACCACCCACCGCCTCGTCACGCGGGCTTTGGCCTGAGTGGCGCGGGTGGGGGCATGGCTGGGGATAATCCCTGGCCATGACCTCCAAGTCCCAACAAACCATCATCGTCGGCCTCAGCGGGGGCGTGGATTCGGCCGTGAGCGCCTGGCTGCTCAAGCAGCAGGGCCACCACGTCATCGGCATCTTCATGAAAAACTGGGAGGACGACGACAACAGCGAATACTGCTCGTCCAACATCGACTTTGTCGATGCCGCCAGCGTGGCCGACGTGATCGGCATCGAGATCGAGCACGTCAACTTCGCCGCCGAGTACAAGGACCGTGTGTTTGCCGAGTTTTTGCGCGAATACCAGGCCGGGCGCACGCCCAACCCCGACATCCTGTGCAACGCCGAAATCAAGTTCAAGGCCTTTCTGGACCATGCCTTTGCGCGCGGCGCCGACAAAATTGCCACCGGCCACTACGCCCGCGTGCGCTGCGTGGGGGCCAACGGTGATTTGCTGCCGGTGGACACCGCCCAGCTCGGCGATGGCCGCTTTGAACTGCTCAAGGGCCTGGACCCCAGCAAAGACCAAAGCTACTTTTTGCACCGCCTGACGCAGGCCCAGTTGGCCAAAACCCTGTTTCCGGTGGGCGAGTTGCACAAAACCGAGGTGCGCCGCATCGCCGCCGACATTGGTTTGCCCAATGCCAAGAAGAAAGACTCCACCGGCATCTGCTTCATTGGTGAGCGGCCGTTCAGGGATTTTTTGAACCGCTACATCGCCCACGAACCCGGCCCCATCAAAGACCCGAACGGCCGGGTGCTGGGCCAGCACCTGGGCCTGAGTTTTTACACCCTGGGCCAGCGGCAGGGCCTGGGCATTGGCGGCGTCAAGGCCAAGGGCGCTGCGTTGAAGGCCGTGCAAAGCCAGGGTCTGCGCGGCGTGGGCGAACACCAGCCCTGGTTCGTGGCCCGCAAAGACATGGCCGCCAACACGCTGTGGGTGGTGCAAGGCCACGACCACCCCTGGCTGCTGAGCGAAGGCCTGAACGCCCAAGACCTGAGCTGGACCGCCGGCCAGCCACCAGCACTGACCGAGGTGGACGCCACCGGCCAGCTCCGCCGCCGCCTGGCAGCCAAAACCCGCTACCGCCAGACCGACGCGCCCTGCTGGCTGAGTGCGGCTCCCCAGGGCGGCTCGCTCACAGGTGGCGCGGACCTCGGCGCCATTCACCTGGCGTTCGACGAACCCCAGTGGGCGGTCACGCCCGGCCAGTCGGCCGTGCTGTACGACGGTGAGGTGTGCCTGGGCGGTGGGGTGATTGCCTGAGGTATTTTTTCAACATAAAAATTGCCTCTATCGCTTTACCCTATTGGGTTTTTAGCTATTGTATTTTGTTTGATGGTTTGTCCTGGGTTGCCCCGGCGGTCGGCAGCTCCTCCTCGGGCTCGGCCTCGCGGTAGCTGCGCCAGCTGTCCATGGCGCGGCGCATGGTCAGCATCTGTCCTTCAAAACGGTTGCAGGCTTTGCACACCAGCAGGTGCACGCGCAGGGCGGCGCGTTCGCCCAGTTCCAGCGGGCGGTCTTCTCGGGCCACCATCAGTTCGGCGGCGCGCTTGCAGGGAATCATCCAGTGCATGTCGTTCTTTCGGCGGCAGGGGGCGGGTGGCGGGCCGTCAGCGGGCGGCGGGCTGGCCAAACCAGTTCAGCTCCAGGCACTCGCGCAGCCTCAGCCGGGCGCGGTGCAGCAGCACGTACAGGTTGGTCGAGGAAACGCCCAATTCCTTGCAGATGTCGTCGGCCGACAGTTCCAGCCACTCCCGCATCATGAAAGCGCGGCCCTGGGCGGGGGGCAGTTTGTCCGTGCACAGCTCCAGCACCTCGATGAACTGGCGCTGCCGCAACTCTTGTTCGGGGTTGCCCCAATCGGCGGGCAGGCTGGCAAAGTGGCCCCGGTCGTTCAGCGGCAGGTCGTCCAGCGGGTCGGCCAGCTCGTCGGGGTCGGCGCTGATGTGGCAGGCCTCGCGGGCGTTGAGCCGCATCTGGTCCAGCACCTTGAACTTCAGAATGCCCACCAGCCAGGTGCGCAACTGGCTGCGCTGCTCAAACGCGTCGGGCTTGGCCAGCGCGGCCAGCAGGGTGTCGGACACCGCGTCCTCCGCCCAGGCGGCGTTGCGCAGCTGTCGCATGGCGAATTTCAGCAGCATGGGGCGGTGCTGGGCCAGTTGCTCAGGCAGGTGGGTGGGCATGGACATCGGTGGAGTGGGCTTGGTGAAGGGCGTCTGGCGATTTACCCCAGTGGGCTCAGCGCCTCGAAGCCCGCGATGACGTCGAACAGCTCCTCGTCGATGCTGCCCTGGCGCAGGCGGTTGTAGCCTTGGTGCAGTTCGTCCAGCAGTTCGTCGATGTTCTTTTCGGCGCGCTGCATGGCCGCCAGCCGGCTGGCGTTTTCGCTGGCCATGGACTGGGCGCAGGCGCGAAAGAGCGACACAAACAGGTACTCGCGCACCAGGGCCAGCAGCGTGGCCTCGCCGGGGCTGAGCACCTCGGGCCACTGCGCCGTGGGCCAGCACCTCCAGTGCCATCCGGCCCTTGTCTGCCCGCAGCAGGGTGTGGATGGCGGGCAGGCACTGGTCAAACCGGACATCGACCACGCTGCCCCGAATGGCCACCACACGGCCCGTGTTGGGTGGCGGTGGAGGGGGGGACTGTGTCAAGGCTGGGCCAAGGTGCCGGTTAGAAGGGAATGTCGTCGTCCATGTCGTCAAAGCCGCTGCTGCTGCGGGCGGGGGCCGCAGGTGGCGCCTGGCGTGGGGCCGGGGGCGCGTAAGCGGGGGCTGCTGGGCGGGCGGCTGCCTGTGGCGGTGGGCGGCGCGCCGGTGCGGGTGCGTCGTAGCCACCCTCGTCGCCGCCACCGTGGCCCGTGCCCATGCCTTCACGGCCACCCAGCAGCTGCAGCTCGGTGGCAATGATGTCCACCGTGTTTTTCTCCACGCCCGTGGCCTTGTCCACATAGGTGCCGTATTTCAGGCGGCCTTCCACGTAGATGGGGCGGCCTTTTTTGACGTATTCGCCGGCAATTTCGGCCAGGCGGTCGTAGAAGGTGACGCGGTGCCACTGCGTGTCTTCCACGCTTTCGCCGGTGTCGCGGTTCTTGCGGCGGGTGGAGGTGGCGATGCTGACATTGGCCACGGCCTGGCCGGAGGGCAGGTAGCGGATTTCGGGGTCTCGGCCGCAGTTGCCGATGAGGATGACTTTGTTGACTGATGCCATGGCTGTGTCGCTGGAATGAAGGTTGCTTTGGGGACAGGGTACTCGCACCGAGCCCGTTGACCCTGATTGTGCAGCACCCTTACAGCCAACATTTTCGGGCAAGCGATGACAGAATGGGGTGAGTTATGAACCGTGAACCCGACTTTTTCCAGAATCTCCAGACTGAATTTTCCGACACCCGCCAATGGGTGGACCGCGCCGTGGTGCTGGCCTATGCGGTGATCGCCGGGCTGTTTGTGGTGGCTTTCACGCTTCTCAGCGAGTGGGCTTTTGGGGTGTTTGAGCGGGTGCAGCACATCAGTCCGTGGCTCACGCTGTTGTGGACGCCGCTGTTGACCGCCGGCATTGTGTGGGTCACCCGTGAATTTTTTCGGGGGGCTGCGGGCTCGGGCATTCCCCAGGTCATGGCGGCGCTCACGCCGGGGCTGAACGCTGCTGGGCGCGGGCGTTTTGTGTCGCTCAGGCTCACGTTTGCCAAGATCGGTTTGTCTTCGCTGGGTTTGCTGGCGGGTCTGTCGGTGGGGCGCGAGGGGCCGTCGGTGCAGGTGGCCGCCGGGGTCATGCAACACGCCCGGCGCTGGCTGCGGCCAGACTCCAACATCAGCGTGCACGCCTTGCTGGTGGCGGGTGGCTCGGCGGGCATTGCGGCGGCCTTCAATGCGCCGCTGGCCGGGGTGGTGTTTGCCATCGAGGAGTTGTCGCGCACCCTGGAGTCGCGCAGCAGCGGCCTGATCATCGCGGCCATTGTGTTGGCCGGTCTGATGGGGGTGTCCGTGTTTGGCAACCTCACCTATTTTGGCGTCATCAAGGTGCCACCGCTGGCCGTGTCGGCCCTGCTGGAGGGGCTGGTGGTGACGGTGCTGTGCGGCGTGCTGGGCGGGCTGTTTGCCCGGGTCATGGCCGATTCCCTGACAGGTCGCCACGCTGACCGCTTTTGTGTCTGGCGCAAACGCTGGCCCATCCATTTTGCCGCCGGGGTTGGGTTGGTCATTGCCATCATGGGGTTGGTCACCCACGGGGCCACCAGCGGCAGCGGTTCGGAGGCGGTGCACCGCATGCTGGCGGGCGAGGAGCAAGCCTCACCCGTGTTTGTGGTGCTCAAGTTCATGTCCACCTGGCTCACGGCATGGTGCGGTGCGCCAGGTGGCATTTTTGCCCCCTCGCTGTCCATTGGTGCGGGTGTGGGGCACAACATCGCGGCGTTCACCTCGCCAGAACTGGGTCCGGCGCTGATTGCGGTGGGCATGGCGGGTTTTCTGGCGGCGGTGACTCAGGCGCCGCTGACCTCGTTCATCATCGTGATGGAAATGGTCGATGGCCGGGCCATGGTGCTCAGCCTGATGGCGGCGGCCATGCTGGCCAGCCTGATTTCCCGCATGATCAGCCGCCCGCTCTACAGCACCCTGGCCGAGTTCATGCTGCTCCAGCTGAAGGCCGACGTGGCGCCACCGGCGGCACCTTCTGACCCCAGCCCAGCAGCAGCCACACCGTCACCAGCGCCGCACACGCCAGAAACAGCACCTGGGTCCCGCCCCACTTGACCAGCGCGCCGCCCACGGCGCCACCCACAAAAAAGCCGAGCGACTGCAGGGTGTTGTACACCCCCAGCGCCGCGCCGCGCGACTCGGGCGGCGCCAGGCGCGACACCAGGCTGGGCTGGCTGGCTTCCAAAATGTTGAAGCTGACGAAGAACAAAAACAGCAGGGTCACCAGCGGCCACAGCAGGGCGCCTGAGCTGGCCACCCACACAAAACCCACCTGCACCCACAGCAGCAGGCCGATGGCGGCGCGCAGCACCCCCCGCAGGTAGCCCCGGCGCTCCAGCGCAAACAACCCACCCAGCAGCACAAACGAGGCCAGCACCGCGGGCAGGTACACCTGCCAGTGCTGGGCGGGCTGCAGTCCGGTCTGGGTCAGCAAGGCGGGCACGGCCATCCACATGGCCAGTTGCACGGCGTGCAGCACGAACACGCCCAGGTTCAGGCGCCACAGCGCGGGGTGCCACAGCACGTCGCGCAGCCGCCCGCGGGGGGCGTTGGCGATGTGGGCGGGTTCGGGCGGTGTCCAGCGCAGCACCACGGCAATGCCCGCCGCGGCCAGCAGGGCGGTCAGCCCGAACACGCCGGGCAAGCCCAGAGCGCCCGCCAGCGGTGGTGCCACCACCAGCGACAGCGCGAACATCAGGCCAATGCTGGCCCCCACCATGGCCATGCCCTTGGTGCGGACTTCGTCGCGGGTCAGGTCGGCCAGCAGGGCCGTGACGGCGGCGGAAATGGCCCCCAGCCCCTGCAGGGCACGACCCACCAGCAACCAGTGCACGCTGGGGGCCAGGGCGGCCACCACGCTGCCCAGGGCGAACACGCCCAGGCCCAGCACGATCACGCGCTTGCGCCCGAACCGGTCGCTGGCCAACCCCAGCGGCATTTGCATGAAGGCCTGCGTCAGTCCATAGGCCCCCATGGCCATGCCAATCAGGGCCGGGTCGTCGCCGCCCGGGTAGTGCCGGGCTTCCAGCATGAACACCGGCAGCACCAGGAACAGGCCGAGCATGCGCAACGCAAAAATGGCCGCCAGCGACAGGCTGGCCCGCTTCTCCAGCGGGGTCATGCGGGTGGCCGCCACCTGGGACGGCTGGGCAGTGGTGGGTGCAGTGGGGGTCATGGGTGGGTGCACGGCGGCAGGGGCCTGGCGCTGCACGCACCAGGGGTGCGCTCGCCAGGGGCTGCCAACACAGGCGGGGTCGACAAAGCGGCGATTGTCCCCGATTGGTTGCTGGCTCGCTCTCCTGCACGGCTTGCCCCACCGGAGCGCCCGGTGCGCAGACGCTGGCTGCGACCGATAATGGCCGGTTGCCCCGGCCACGACCGAGCCGTGCCGCCTTGCCCTGACGAACTTCCGGATATCCCACATGCCCATCCACCCCGGCACCCCCCACGGAGCCACCAATGGCGCGCCCAGCGGGCCTGACCCGGGTGCAGGCCCTGCCGCCTTGGCCGAGCAGGGCATGCCCCTGGCCGCCGCGCTGCGCCACCAGCGCATCAGCATCCGGGGGGCGCGCACGCACAACCTGAAGAACATCGACCTCGACATCCCGCGCGACCAGCTGGTGGTCATCACCGGCCTGTCGGGCTCGGGCAAAAGCAGCCTGGCCTTTGACACGCTGTACGCCGAGGGCCAGCGCCGCTACGTGGAAAGCCTTTCCGCTTACGCCCGCCAGTTTTTGCAGCTCATGGACAAGCCCGATGTGGATTTGATCGAGGGCCTGTCGCCCGCCATCAGCATCGAGCAAAAAGCCACCAGCCACAACCCGCGCTCCACCGTGGGCACGGTGACCGAAATCCACGACTACCTGCGCCTGCTGTTTGCCCGCGCGGGCACGCCGCACTGCCCCGAGCACGGACAGCCACTGGCCGCCATGAGCGTGAGCCAGATGGTGGATACCGTGATGGGCTGGGCCGAGGGCACCGAGCCAACGCCGGGCCGCCCCAAGTTGGCGAGCGCCCCCTCGGGGGGCAGCGCAGGCGGCAACGACGCCCAGCGTGGGGGCCCGAGGATCATGGTGATGGCGCCGGTGGCGAGGGAGAAAAAGGGCGAGTTCTCCGAGGTGTTCGAGGCCCTCATTGCCCAGGGCTATGTGCGCTTTCGGGTGAACGGCCAAACGGTGGAAAGCCACGAACTGCCCGAGCTGGAAAAAACCCATAAGCACGACATCGACGTGGTGGTGGACCGCCTCAAGGTGCGCGCCACCCCGTCCGCCGATGCCCCCGCCGATGGCGAAGAGGCCAAGGCCTACCTGGCCCAACGCCAGCGCCTGGCCGAAAGCTTCGAGGCCGCGCTGCGCCTGGCCGAGGGCCGGGTGCTGGTGCAGGACATGGATGCCGCAGCATCAAGCGACAAAGAAAAGATAGCTGACAAATCAATCGCAACAAGCGGTGATCGGCTATTTTCTTCTAAATTTGCCTGTCCGGTGTGCAGTTATGCGCTGGGCGAGCTGGAGCCGCGGCTGTTTTCGTTCAACTCGCCGCAGGGTGCCTGCCCCAGTTGCAACGGTCTGGGCCACACCGAGGTGTTTGACCCGGCGCGGGTGGTGGCCTTCCCCACCCTGAGCCTCGCCAGCGGGGCCATCAAGGGTTGGGACCGGCGCAACGGTTACTACTTCGCCATGCTGGAAAGCCTGGGCGCCCATTTCCAGTTCGACGTGGAAGCGCCCTGGGAGACCTTGGGCGAGCGGGTGCAGCAGGTCATTCTGTTTGGCTCGGGCGACGAGGCCGTGCCGTTCCAGTACGTGATCGACTCGGGCAAAACGGCGGGCCGCAAGGTCACCAAGGCCCACCCGTTCGAGGGCATCGTGCGCAACTTTGAGCGCCGCTACCGCGAAACCGACAGCTCTGCCGTGCGCGAAGAACTGGGCCGCTACCGCACCATTCAGCCCTGCCCCGACTGCGGCGGCAGCCGCCTGCGCCGCGAGGCCCGCCATGTGTTTGTGGGCGAGGGCGAGCAACAGCGCGCCATTTTCGACGTGAGCCACATCACCCTGGGCGAGTCGCTGGCGTACTTCGAGAACCTGCGACTGAGCGGGGCCAAGGGCGACATTGCCGTGAAGGTGGTGCACGAAATCCGCCAGCGGCTGAAGTTTTTGAACGACGTGGGCCTGAACTACCTCAGCCTGGAGCGCAGCGCCGAGAGCCTGAGCGGCGGCGAGGCCCAACGCATCCGCCTGGCCAGCCAGATTGGCAGTGGCCTGACCGGTGTGATGTACGTGCTCGACGAGCCCAGCATTGGCCTGCACCAGCGCGACAACGACCGCCTCATTGCCACCTTGCAACACCTGCGCGACCTGGGCAACACCGTGCTGGTGGTGGAGCACGACGAGGACATGATCCGCACCGCCGACCACGTCATCGACATGGGGCCGGGTGCGGGTGTGCACGGCGGGCGCGTCATGGCCCAGGGCACCCCCGCCCAGGTGCTGGCCAACCCCGACTCACTCACCGGCCAGTTTTTGAGCGGCACGCGCCAGATTGCGGTGCCCGCCGAGCGCCACGCGCCCTGGGACTGGGTGACCGTGGTCAACGCCAGCGGCCACAACCTGACCGGCGTGACCGTGCCCTTTCCCATCGGCCTGCTGACCTGCGTGACCGGCGTGAGCGGCTCGGGCAAGAGCACGCTGGTGAACGACACGCTCTACACCGCCGTGGCCAAGCACCTGTACCGCGCCCACGAGGAGCCCGCCCCGCACGACGAGATTCAGGGGCTGGAGCACTTCGACAAGGTCATCAACGTGGACCAAAGCCCCATTGGCCGCACGCCGCGCAGCAACCCCGCCACCTACACGGGGCTGTTCACCGCCATCCGCGAATTGATGGCTGAAACCAACACCGCCAAAGAGCGCGGCTACGGCCCCGGGCGCTTCAGCTTCAACGTCAGCCAGACGGCGGGCGGTGGCCGTTGCGAGGCCTGTCAGGGCGACGGCGTGGTGAAGGTGGAAATGCACTTTTTGCCCGACGTGTACGTGCCCTGCGACGTGTGCCACGGCCAGCGCTACAACCGCGAAACCCTGGAGGTGCTCTACAAGGGCAAAAACATCGCCCATGTGCTGGACATGACGGTGGGCGAGGCAGCCGCCTTTTTCAGCGCCGTGCCCAGCATCGCCCGCAAGCTGCAAACCCTGCTGGACGTGGGCCTCTCCTACGTGCGCCTGGGGCAAAGCGCCACCACGCTCTCCGGCGGCGAAGCCCAGCGCGTGAAGCTGGCGCTGGAACTGAGCAAACGCGACACGGGCCGCACCCTGTACATATTGGACGAGCCCACCACCGGCCTGCACTTTGCCGACATCGAGCTGCTGCTGAAGGTGCTGCACCAGCTGCGCGACGCAGGCAACACCCTGGTGGTGATTGAGCACAACCTGGACGTCATCAAAACCGCCGACTGGCTCATCGACATGGGTCCTGAAGGCGGTGCGGGCGGCGGCACCGTGGTGGCCACCGGCACGCCCGAGCAACTGGCCGCCGTGGAGGCCAGCTACACCGGGCGGTATTTGCGGCGGTATTTGAAGTGAACCGGGCCGGTACCCGCTGATCCGTCTGCGGCACTTCTGCGGCCCATTTGGGCGAGATGGCCAAGCCAGCGGGGTGGCGCCACGGCCATGTTGCTGGCAGACTGTGCCGCATGACGCGTCACCCTGCCCGCACGCACCAGCATCCAGCGACGGTCCCCGTGCGGGCGGTGGCGGCTCGCTTGCCCAAGGGTCGGGATGAGGTGCAGGTGTTCCAGCGCTTGGCGTCCACCAGCCTGGCCCAGTGGCAGGCCAACCGGGCTGGGTTGGCGGGCCCACAGGCCGATGTGGAATACGTGCACCAGGCGCGTGTGGCGTTGCGGCGCTTGCGCTCGGCCATGGACCTGTTTGGTCATGTGTTGCCCAGGGCCTGGCTGCGGCGGTGGAAACCGTTCTGGCGGACACAGGCCCGCAGTCTGGGCGTTGCCCGAGACTGGGATGTGCTGGTCAACGACTGGCTGCCCCGCGTGAGCGCCGTGGCCGACCTGGCCCCGACCTTGTCGGCTTGGTCGCAGACCCATCGGGAGGCTGCGCATGCCGAGTTGCTGGCACAGGTGAACCAAGCTGGAATTGACCGGCAACTCAAGGCCTTTTGCCGCAGCGTGGATCGCCTGCCGCCGGGTACCAAGCCTGTCCGGGTGCGCCCGCGTTGGGTGCGCCAGCGCGTTCGGCGGCTGCACGAGCAGGCTGTGCGCGCCTGCCGGGCGGTGGTGGATGCGGATGAGGAATCTCGCCACGCGCTGCGCATCCGCCTCAAACGCCTGCGTTACACCGTGGATTTTCTGGCGCAGTGGATGCCGCCCAAGCGCGTGCGGCGCTACCAGCGGGCATTGGCCGCCGTGCTGGACCACCTGGGCCAGCTGAACGACCTGGCCACCGTGCGCCGCCTGTTGTCAGGCGCACCCGTGGAGGTTCAGTCCTTGCTCGACGACTGGCTGTGCCACCAGGAGTCCACCCTGCTGATCCGCTTGCCCATGGCGCTGCAGGCTTGGCAGCAGACGGTCCTGCCCTGGAAGCGCCGTCACTGAGCCCGAGGCCGCTGGGTCAGCGTGCCTTGGCCGCGTTCAGCAACTCACGCGTGCGAATGGCCTCTGCCCGTGCCGCCTCGGCAAAGTCGGCACCGCTGCTGGCGTACAGGATGGCGCGCGACGAGTTGACCGAAATCAGGCCTTGTGCCGTCAGCCCCGCTTGCACCGTGGCCTTGGCATCGCCGCCCTGGGCACCCACGCCGGGAATCAGCAGGGGCAGGGTGGGGGCAATGTCACGCACGCGGGCAATTTCGGCGGGGTAGGTGGCACCCACCACCAGGCCCAGCTGGCCGTTCACGTTCCACGGGTCTTGGGCCAGGCGGGCGATGTGCTCGTACAGCAGGGGCTGGCCGTCCACGCTGGCCAGGCGCTGGCTTTGCAGGTCGTCCCCGCCGGGGTTGGAGGTGCGGCACAGCAGGTAGGCGCCTTTGCCCTCGTACTTCAAATACGGCAGCACCGAATCGAAGCCCATGAAGGGTGACAGCGTGACGCAGTCGGCCCCGTAGCGCTCAAACGCCTCTTTGGCGTACTGCTCGGCGGTGGAGCCGATGTCGCCACGCTTGGCGTCCAGAATGACCGGAACCTGCGGGGCCACGCGGCGCAGGTGGGCCATCAGTTTTTCGAGTTGGTCTTCGGCGCGGTGGGCGGCGAAGTAGGCAATTTGTGGCTTGAACGACTGGGCCTGGTCGGCCGTGGCGTCGACGATGGCCGCGCAGAAGTCAAAAATCTTGCTGGCATCGCCCTTCCAGGCACCCGGAAAACGGGCGGGTTCGGGGTCCAGGCCCACGCACAGCAGGGAGTTGTGGTGCGCTGAGGCCGCGCCAAGCATGTCGGTGAAAGTCATCCCCCGATTTTAGGGAGCCGCTGACGCGACCGGTTCCGCCAGGGGGTTGTGGTCCACATGGGCCATGGCCAGGCACAGGTCGTCCCACACCTTGGCTTTGTCGGCGGGGTTGCGCAGCAGGTAGGCCGGGTGGTAGCTGACCACCACGGGGATGCCGGCCACGGTGTACACCGGGCCGCGCAGTTTGCCCAGGGGGGCTTTGTCGGCGTCGGGCACCACGCCTTGCAGCAGCGCCTGGGCGGCAAATTTGCCCAGCGCCAGGATGATGTCGGGCTGCACCAGCGTGATCTGGCGGTGCAGGTAGGGCAGGCACTGGGCCACCTCGGTGGGCTCCGGGTTGCGGTTGTGCGGCGGGCGGCACTTGATGACGTTGGCAATGTACACATCGCGCTCGCGCGTCAGGCCCATGGCGGTCAGCATGGCGTCCAGCAGCTGGCCGGCGGGGCCGACGAAAGGCAGGCCCTGTTGGTCTTCCTGCTCGCCCGGGGCTTCGCCCACCACCATCCAGCGGGCCTGGCGGGACCCCATGCCGGGCACGGCCTGGGTGCGGCCCTGGCACAGCCCGCAGGCTTGGCACTGGCCAATGGCGTGCTCCAGCGTGTCCCAGTCCATGTCGGCGGTGGGGCCGGGGTCGCTCAGGGGTGTTGCGGCGACAGGCGCGGGCGGGTGGGTCCGTGCTGTGGCGTCGCTGCGGGCAGGCGATTGTTGGTCAAAATGGCCTTTATCGCTGGTGCTTGTTGGTGTTTCAGCTGCTGTTTTGTTTGCAGGTGTTGGGGCGGCGTCTGCCGCGGTGGGCCACCAGTGGGTGATGCCCATGGCCTGCAGCATGGCGCGCTGGCGCTCATCCAGGTGCAGGCTGTGGGGGGTGGGGTGGTCGCTCATGGGGTTGGTGGTCGGTTGGTGGCCAGGGGGGCGGCGGTGAGCGCGGTGCTGTCCCAGGTGTGCAGGTTCAGGTTCATGACCACGGCGTCTTCGCGCTGGCCGTGGCCCGCCGGGTAGTACTCTTTGCGCACGCCCATGGGCTGAAAACCAAAGCGTTGGTACAAGCCGCGGGCGGGGGCGTTGCCGGTGCGCACCTCCAGCCAAAGCCATTGCGCACCCTGTGCCAGTGCCTGCGTGGCCAGCGATTGCAGCAGCACCTGCCCCCAGCCCTGGCGGCGGTGTTCCGGCGCCACCGCGATGTTGAGCAGGTGCACCTCGTCCAGCACCTGCATGGCCACCCAGTAGCCCAGCAGCAACTGGCCACTGGCGGTGAGGGGGTGGACCGCATCACCCGGCAAGGCGGGCGTGGTCAGCATGTGCGCGGGGTAGCCCGACTGCAATGAGTCCTGGAAATTGAGCCGCGACCACGGGTGGGTGTAGGCGCGCTTTTCCATTTCCCACACGGTGTCCAGGTCGTCCAGCGTCAGGGGCACCAGTTGCAGCTCACGCTGCCCGGGTGGGGTCGGGCGCAGGCTCATGGCTGGCGGGCGCGCTCTGCCGTGGTCTGGGCCACCTTGTCGCGCACGTACAGGGGTTGTGCCTGGGCGGGTGGGGTGGCCAGCCCCTGGGCAAGCAGGCCAGGGGCCAGGCGCAGCAGGGCCGCGGCGGTGGGCCAGGCCGTCAGCGGGGGCTGGCCGGTCACGGGCAGGCGGCTGCCGTGCAGCTCGAACACATTGCCCACCAGCTGGCCTGCCCGGGCCGCGTCGCCGAGCAGGTCGGCCAGCTGCTCGGGCTGGCACAGCCAGGGGCCACCCTGCAACTGGGCCAAGGGCTGCGTGCGGTCGGGGAAGTGGTAGGTGGCGGCGTAGACCTCGTCCATGCGGGCGTCCAGCACGGCGGTGAGGGTGCAGGCCTGGGGAGCACCCGGGTCAGGCGCGGTGCCGTGCAGCTGCTGGCGGGCGTCCTCTGCCACGGCCATCAGGGTGTCGATGCCCAGCACGGGCAGCCCCTGTGGGTGGCGGGCCGTGCGCGTGCCGTATGCAAGGCCTTGCACCACGGCCACGGCCGTGCGCAAGCCCGTGAACGCGCCCGGGCCACGGCCGAACACCACCGCATCCAGCTCACCCAGCTGGGTGTGGCCTTGCGCCAGCAGGTCGAGCACGGTGGGGATGAGCTGGGCCGACGCCTGGGCACCGCCTTCGCCCTGGTGAAGCCACAGGCGGGGTTGGGCAGACACATGTGGTGAGTCAGCAGACAAGGCTGCGGGCAGCATCAACCCCACCGACAGCCAGTGGGTGCTGGTGTCAATGGCCAGCAAGCGAGGTGGCGAGACGGCGGGTGGCATCACTGGGTCAGTAGGGGCAGCCCGACAAAATGCGCTTCTGGGCCGCTTCAGCCGCGGTCTTGGCGTTGGTTTTGAGCTGTTTGCCCACGTCGGGCAGTACCTCGGTGACGGCACTTCTGACGGCTTCGGCGCCGCCTGTGCAGAGCACCCCCAGTTTGGGGTAGGCTTGCTGCACGGCCTTGACGATGATGGCGGCGTCGTTCGCCACGGGAGGCGATTGAGCCCAGGCCGCGCCCGTCGCCAAGCCCACCATTCCCACGACTGCCCATTGAGACAGATTGACCATGCGCCTGCTCCTCGAGAATTGGAAAGCTGCCAATCGTAGCCGGGTTCCTCACCGGTGTGCCCCTGTGCGCGGGGGGTGGTGATGCCCACCCGTCTGCTGGGTGCGCGACTGGCGCGGGTGTGTGGCCTGGGCTGGGGTCTTGCATGGGGTTGGTGCGTGGTCATGGTCAGTGGTGCGGCTTGGGCGCAGGCGCTGCCGCCGACCGTGAGCGCGGCCCTGAAAAAGGCCGGTATTCCCGCCGATGCGCTGTCGGTGGCGGTGGCGTCCACCGATGCCAGCCAACCCCCCCGCTTGCGCGCGGGCGCCGAGCGCCCGGTCAACCCCGCCTCGGTCATGAAGCTGGTGACCACCTACGCCGCACTGGACCTGCTGGGCCCACAGTTCACCTGGCGCACGCCGTTCTGGGTGGATGGCACGGTCAGCCAGGGCTTGTTGCGCGGCAACCTGTACATCCAGGGCGGCGGAGACCCCAAATTCGTGATGGAGCGCATCACGGCGGCGTTGCAGGCCGTGCAGGCCCAGGGGGTGACCGTGGTTCGCGGCGACATCGTGCTGGACCAGAGCGGTTTTCAGCTGGCACCGGTGGACCCCGCCGCCTTCGACGGTGAGCGCCTGCGCCCCTACAACGCCACGCCGCAGGCCTTGCTGGTCAACTTCAAGTCGCTGTTGCTGGGGTTTGTGCCCGATGTGGCGGCGGGTGTGGCCCGCATCACTGTTGAGCCGCCCTTGCACGGCGTGCAGGTGGACACGGTCGTGCCCTTGTCCGGCGGGCCGTGTGGTGATTGGCGCACCGCCTTGCAGGCCAGGCTGGACGACCCCGACCGCGTGCGGTTTGTCGGCAGCTTTCCCAGCCGCTGCGGCGAGCGCACCTGGCCCGTGGCCTACACCGACCCCGAGCGCTTTGCCGAGCGGGCACTGGAAGGTTTGTGGCGGGCCAATGGCGGCCTGCTCACCGGTCAGGTGCGTCAGGGGGTGGTGCCGCCCACCGCCAGGCCTCTGCACGAGGCGCAGTCGCTGCCTCTGGCGGACATCATTGCCGACGTGAACAAGTTCAGCAACAACATCATGGCGCAGCAGGTGTTTCTGACCCTGGGCCGTGTGCCCATGGAGCGTGAGCGCCGCCCCAACGAGGCCACGCTGGCCGGGGTGGGCAGTTTTGAGCGCTCGCGCGCCCGCATCGGTCAATGGTGGCGCAGCCGCTTTGGCAACCGCGTGTCCGAACCCGTGCTGGACAACGGCTCCGGCCTGTCGCGGGAAGAACGGGTCAGCGCCGACAGCCTGCTGGTGTTGCTGCGCGACGCCGCCCGTCACCCACAAGCCGAGGTGCTCATGCAATCGCTGCCCGTGGCGGGGGTGGATGGCACGGCCGCCCGCATGGGCGAGCGCGGCATCCTGAAACAGGCGCTGGGCCAGGCGCGCGTCAAAACCGGCTCCTTGCGCGACGTGGCGGCGGTGGCCGGTTACGTGCAGGGCCAGGGTGGCAACCCCTGGGTGGTGGTGGCCATCGTCAACCACCCCCAGGCGGCACAGGCCAGGCCCGTGCTCGATGCGGTGCTGGAATGGGCGGCCGGCTTGCCGCGCTGAATGCGCCGGGCTGGTCAGAGGCGACAATGCGGGCCTTTCCTGCTGGTGCCCCCTTGCCCATGACCCTGACCTTGATTGATGTGGCCGGCTTCCTTGCCGCCACCCTGACCACCCTGAGCTTTGTGCCCCAGGCCTTGCACACCTTCAAGACCAAGGATGTGAGCGGCATCTCCCTGGGCATGTACGGCGTGTTCACCGCGGGCGTGTCGCTGTGGTTGCTCTACGGGTGGCTGCTGCAGGCGTGGCCCATCGTGGTGGCCAATGCCATCACCCTGGCGCTGGCGATGAGCATCCTGGCCATGAAGCTGCGCTACCGCTGAGCGCGCAGCCCTGGTGGCCTGGGTGGGCCACCAGGCTTGGTGTAAACCCTGTGGTACGGGCCTGTGGCGGGTTTTAACATGGTTTGGATAAAAAAGAACGGTCGTTCTTTTTTCTGACCTCAACCCAGGGAACACCTCTCATGAAATTCCAGACCCAATTGGCGGCCGTGGCCGCTGCTGTGCTCCTCGCGGCCTGCGGCGGTGGCACCGACACCACCGCGGTGCGGGTGGTGGGTGACAGCCTGAACGACGGTGGCGTGTTCGGCTTCAAGTTCACCGTGCAAGGCGCGGCCAACGATCCCCAACCCATCTGGGCTGACCGTGTCACTTCGGCATTGGGGGCGCCTGCGCTGTGTCCCCGGTATGCGGCCACAAGCCCGTCCACCGTGGCCCTCAACCCCCAGGCCACCAGTTGCACCAGCTACGGCGTGGGCGGTGCGCGGGTGAACCCCATCGGCACAGCGGGCGATGCCTCGCCGTTTTCCGTGATCCAGCAGCTCAAGGACATGTCGGCGGCCAAGGCCTTCGGTGAAAGTGAGCTGCTGCTGGCGGACGGGGGTGGCAATGACGCTGCCGACCTGATCGGGGCCTACCTGGGGGCCAGCGCCGACGGAGGGGCTGCTTACGTGGCTTTGCTGAGCGAATTGCTCACACCGGCCCAAGTGGGGGCGGCGGTGTCCGGTGGTGCCGCCGGTTTGGCCGCAGCGGGTGGACAGTACATGGTGGCGCTGGCCAATGCCTTGGCCGACGGCATCGACACCCATGCCCTGGGCAAGGGTGCACAGCGCGTGGTGTTGGTGAATGCGCCGAATGTGGTCAAAACGCCCCGATTCCAGCATGTGCTGGCCGGTGTGGCCGCCGCCAGCGGTGGCGGGGCCACTGGCGCGGCCGCCGCTGCCCAAGTGGCCACGCTGGCCGAGGGCTGGGTGAAGGCCTACAACGCCCAATTGCAAGCCCGCTACGCCAGCCAGACCAAGGTGGCGGTGGTGGACTTTTATGGCGAGTTCAACAAATGGCTGACCACCCCGGCCACCTATGGCTTGACCAACACCACCACGCCGGCCTGCCCCGTCACCGGAACCGACAGCAATGGCTTGCCCGCTTACACCATTTCGACCTGCACGGTGGCCAGCCTGTCGGCCGCGCCGCAACCCGGCACCAGCGGCGCCGACTGGTGGAAAACCTATGTGTTTGCCGACAACTTCCACGGCACCCCACGCACCAACCAGCTCATGGCCGATCTGGTGCTGACCACATTGGCCAACAAGGGCTGGAAGTGACCTGAGTCTTCCCAGCGGGGCAGCCACCCCGCTGGCCATCGTGAGGGCTTACCAGCGCGCGCGCAGTTGGTCGTAGGCGTAATCGCCGAGTTGCTGGTTGCCAGCCGGGGTGAGGTAGAGCTGATCGGCAAACAGGTACTGGCTGGCGGTTTTGCCGGCCAGCAACGTGCTGCTGGTGCAGGTCAACGAGCTGGTCGTGGTGCAAATGGGTGTCTTGACCTCGATGAAGCCGTACAGCGTGCCCGTCAGCACGTTGCGGTTCACCAGAAACGCCGCGTCCACAAACAGCAGGTTGGCGCCCAGGTTGACGGCCTCGGTCTTGAAGCCGTCGTTCATGCGCAGTGTGGCCGCCGTGAACAGGCCTTCCTGTGCCTGCGCAATGGCCCAGGGTGATTTGCCCAGGTCGTACACGCCGAGCACCAGCACCTGCTTGGCGCCGGCCGCGATGAGGCGGCGCACCTGCGCCACGTAGCTGCGGCCACTGGCCTCTATCTGAGCCAGGGCATTGGCTTCGGTCTGGGTGCCTGCCTTGACGTTGGCCACCGGGCCCAGCACATCGGCCATGGGCAGGTTGATCAGCACCACATCGTTGCTCCCCAGGGTGTTGCTGGCCAGGAAGGCATCAATCTGTTGGCTCACGGTGCGCGGCAGCGCTTCGCCCACGCCGTGGCCTTGGGCATAGCCCAGCCCACCAGCGGCCTGTGCCTTCAGTGTCAGGCCATAGCGGTGGGCCAGCCGGTCGGCCCAGGTGTTGATGGTGCCGTCGTTGATGGTGTAACGCGCGCCCGTGCTGCCCTGGCCCAGGTCACTCAGGCCGTCGCCAAAGGAAATGAAGCGGCTGGGCGTCAGCGCGGAGACGATGTCGCCGGAGCCACACGCGCTCAACAGGGTGGAGGCGCCCAACGCCAGCCCCAGACCGCCCGCCGTGCCAGCCCGCAGCAGGGCTCGGCGCGACACCGTGGTGGACAGGGGCAGGTGGGAGGGGGCGGTAGCGGTCATGAAAAACTCCAGATTCCGTGCAATGGTGGTGTGGTGTGAGGCGGTGGCCGGGCCAGCCCAACGTTGGTGGTCGTGCACGGCAAAGCCGCTATCTTATGGGTTTGTGGCCGGGGCGACGGCAGGCGGGGTGCTGGCTCAGGCCGCTGCCCGCGCCAGGCGGTCGCGCACGCCCTGCCACTCGGGCGTGTCGGGCGGCGTTTCCACCCAGATCAGGCCCACGCCCAGGGCGTCGAGTTCGCGCAGCACCGCAAACAGTTGCTGCGCACAGGCGGCGGCATCGGTGGGCATGGGGCGCCACGCCACGGCTGTGGTGGCGGGGCGCTGGCGGGCGTAGACGGCCAATCGTCCAGGGGGCGGCTCACCCAGCAGCGCCAGGGCCTGGGTGAGCTGGGGGGCGTCCATCAGCCGCACCTGGGCCGTGGGCGCGTAGTGGGAGGCCAGTGTGCCCGACGCGCGCGGGGCCTGCTCGGTCACTTCGTGGGGCAGGCGCACGGGTTGGCCACAGGCTTGGGCGAGCTGGTCGGCCGTGAGCATGCCGGGACGCAGCAGCACGGGCACCCCACGGGTGGCGTCCACGATGGTGGATTCAATCCCCACGTCGCAGCCACCGCCGTCCAGCACGGTCAGCTGTTCTGCCCCCAGGTGGGGAAACTCTTGCAGCACATGGTCGGCGGTGGTGGGGCTGACGCGCCCGAAGCGGTTGGCGCTGGGGGCCGCCACGCCCAGCACGCCCAGGGCTTGCGCCGCCGTCAACACCGCCTGGGCCACCGGGTGGGCCGGGCAGCGCAGGCCCACCGACGCCTGCCCACCCGCTGCCGCCTCGGCCACCCCGTCGCGGCGGGGAAGGATGAGTGTCAGCGGTCCGGGCCAGAACGCCTGCATGAGGGCGCGGGCAAACGCCGGCACATGGGCCGCGTGGTGGGCCACGCCGCTTTCCCAGGCTGGGGGCAGGTGGACGATGAGCGGGTGGTTGGCCGGGCGGCCTTTGGCGCCAAAAATGCGGGCGACGGCGGCGGGCTGGCCCGCGTCGGCGGCCAGGCCGTACACCGTTTCGGTGGGCAGGCCGAGCAGGCCGCCTTGCTGCAGGCACCGCGCAGCGGCCTGCACGGCCGCGTCGGCCACCAGGGCGTGCTGCGCGGCCGTGGCGGGTGTGGAGAGGTGCAGCAGCTGTGGCACAGGTCCTCAGAACGCGGGCAGGCCCAGCAGCGCACAGGCCTGCAACGCCGTGGCCTTGGCCTGGGCGGGGGTGGCGGCGGTGATGTTCAGGTGGCCCATCTTGCGGCCCCTTCGGGCATCGAGCTTGCCGTACAGGTGCAAATGGGTGCCCGGCAGGGCCAGCACCTGCTCCCACGGGGGCGTGCGGGGTTGGCCGTCGGCGCCGAACCACACATCGCCCAGCAGGTTGAGCATGACGGCGGGGCTGTGCAGCTGGGGTTGCACCAGTGGCAAACCGGCCATGGCGCGCACCTGCAGTTCAAACTGGGAGACGGTGCAGGCGTTCTGGCTGTGGTGGCCGCTGTTGTGGGGGCGTGGCGCCATTTCGTTGACCACCAGCGCGCCGTCCGCGCTGCCGTCGTCGATCACAAAAAACTCCACACACATCACGCCCACGTAGCGCAGGTGGTTTGCAATGAATTTCGCAGCTTCAATGGCTTTTAAATCCAGCGCTGAAGGGCCATTTTGTTCGTAAACCTCGGTGACCGCCAAGATGCCATCGCGGTGCAGGTTGTGCTGCACGGGCAGGTTCACGCAGTGGCCGTCTGCGCCGCGCGCCACGATCACCGAGCACTCGGCCTTGAGCGGCAGCATTTTTTCCAGCACACACGACACCTGGCCCAGTTGCGCCCAGGCGGCGGCCAGTTCGTCGCGGGTGCGCACCCGCACCTGGCCCTTGCCGTCGTAGCCCATGCGCGAGGTCTTGAGGATGCCGGGCAGCAGGTCGGCGGGCACGGCGGCCAGCAGCTCGGCGGTGTCGATGGCGGCGTAGGGCGCGGGGGCCACGCCGCTGGCCGAGGCGCAGGCCACGAACAAGGCCTTTTCCTTTACCCTGTCCTGCGCCACGGCCACACAGGCGGCGGCGGGCGTGACGGGGCGGTGCGCACCCAGCGTCAGCAACGCCGGGGCGGGCACGTTTTCGAATTCGGTGGTGATGGCGTCGCAGCGCTGCATGAGCTGGGCCAGGCCCTGCTCGTCGTCGTAGGCGGTCTGGATGTGGTAGTGGCTGACGCGTCCAGCCGGGCTGGCCGGATCGGGGTCCAGCACGGCGGTGAAGTAGCCCATGGCCTGGGCCGCGTGCACAAACATGCGGCCGAGTTGGCCGCCGCCCATCACGCCCAGCGTGATCTGCTGGCCTTGGGGCGAGGTGCTGCCGGGCAAAAGGAGTGTGGTCATGGTGGCTGCCGGGGAAAAGGGCGGGCCGTCAGGCCACGGGCGGGAGGGTCATGGCGCGGGCCGCCTCGGTCTGCGCGGTGCGGAAGGCCTGCAGTTGCGTCTGCAAGGCGGGGTTGTTCACCGCCAGCATGGCCACGGCGAACAGCGCGGCGTTGGCCGCACCGGCGGTGCCAATGGCAAACGTCGCCACCGGAATGCCCTTGGGCATTTGCACAATGCTGTGCAGCGAGTCCACCCCCTGCAAATGGCGGCTGGCCACGGGCACGCCCAGCACGGGCACGGTGGTTTTGGCCGCCAGCATGCCGGGCAGGTGGGCGGCGCCCCCGGCACCGGCAATGATGGCCGACAGGCCCCGTGGGCCAGCGCTCTCGGCGTAGGCAAACAGGTCGTCGGGCATGCGGTGGGCGGACACCACTTTGGCTTCGTGGGCGATGCCGAACTGTTTCAGGATGTCCACCGCGTGCTGCATGGTGTCCCAGTCGCTGGATGAGCCCATGACCACGCCCACCTGGAGCAACGGGGTGTCGGCAGCGTAGGGGGCGGGGGCGGTGTGTGGCATGTTGGGGGCTCTGGGGCAGGGGGCACACCGGCGCGGGGCGGGCGGTGGGCGTGTTCCGGTAAAGTCCGGGATTCTACTTTTTGCCCCTTGTTTTCTTTTTCGTCAGGTTGTGCCCATGATCGATGTGACCATTGCCAATTTCGATACCGAGGTCATCGAAGCCTCCCAGACCACGCCCGTGCTGGTGGATTTCTGGGCGCCCTGGTGCGGCCCCTGCAAGTCGCTGGGTCCCGTGCTGGAGAAGGTGGAGGCGGCCTACAAAGGGCGCTTCAAGCTGGTCAAAATCAATTCCGACGAGCAGCAGGAGCTGGCCGGGGCCTTTGGCATCCGCAGCATCCCCACCTGCGTGCTCATGGTGGATGGCAAGCCGGTGGACGGTTTCATGGGCGCCTTGCCCGAGGGCCAGGTCACCGCTTTCCTGGACAAGCACCTGCCCGCCGAAAACGAGCTGCTGGCCCAGGCCGAGGAAGAAGAAGCCCTGGAAGCCCTGGCCGATGGCGACGACGAAACCGCCCTGGCCAAGTTGCAGCAGGCGGTGGACACCGACCCCAACAACGACGACGCGCGGTTTGACCTGGTCAAGCTGCTGCTGCAGCACGGCCTGGAGGATGAAGCCAAGGTGGCGTTTGCGCCCGTGATCGCCAAGTCGGCGGCGGTGCGCAAACTCGATGCGCTGAACCATTGGATCAAGGCACTCGATTCCATAGCGCACTCTTCAATCAGGGAAAGCGCTGAAGCCGAATTTCATTCAAAAATCACCGCCAACAAGCGCGATTTTGATGCCCGCTTTGGCCTGGCCCAGCTGCGCATGACCGAGCAGCGCTGGACCGATGCCATGGACGAGTTGCTGGAAATCCTGATGCGCGACAAAACCTGGAACAGCGACCTGGCCCGCAAGACCTACGTGGCGGTGCTGGACATCATTGAGCCGCCCAAACCCAAGGTGGCGGAGGGGCAGATTCCCCCGGAAGACCCGACGGTGGCCACCTACCGCCGGCGCCTGTCCAGCGTGGTGCTGAGCTGAAGGCTGGTTAGCCGACGAAAAAAAGGAACCCGAGGGTTCCTTTTTTTTATGCCCCCACGAGGCGGGTCAGGGCTTCCTGGTACTTGGCGGCGGTTTTGGCGATCACATCGGCCGGCAGGTGGGGCGCGGGTGCGGTTTTGTCCCACAGCACGCCGCCCACCTTGGCGGTGGACAGCCAGTCGCGCAAAAACTGCTTGTCGTAGCTGGGGGGGTTGCTGCCGGGCTGGTAGCTGTCGGCGGGCCAGTAGCGCGATGAGTCGGGGGTCAGCACTTCGTCCATCAGCACCAGGGTGCCATCGCTGTCCAGGCCAAATTCAAATTTGGTGTCGGCAATGATGATGCCCTTGGCCAGCGCAATGCCCGCCGCCGCGCTGTACAGGCGCAGGCTGATGTCGCGGATGCGGGTGGCCAGGTCCAGGCCAATCATCTTGACCGTCTGCTCGAAGCTGATGTTTTCATCGTGCTCGCCCACTGCGGCCTTGGCGGCCGGGGTGTAGATGGGCTCGGGCAGCTGGCTGGCGTTGGTCAGCCCTTCGGGCAGCGGCACGCCGCACACGCTGCGGCTGGCCTGGTACTCCTGCCAGCCACTGCCGGCCAGGTAGCCGCGCACCACGGCCTCCACGGGAATGGGCTGCAGGCGCTTGACCAGCATGGAGCGGCCCGCGACCTGTGGCACTTCGGCGGGGCTGACCACACTTTCCGGTGCGTCGCCCGTGAGGTGAATGGGGCAGATGTTCAGGCCATTGGGGCCCAGCTGGTCGAACCAGAACAGCGCCATTTTGGTGAGCAGCTCACCCTTGCCCGGAATGGGTTCGCCCATGATCACGTCGTACGCGCTGATGCGGTCGCTGGCCACCATCAGGATGCGGTCCTTGCCCACGGCGTAGTTGTCACGGACCTTGCCGCGCGCCAGCAAGGGCAGCGAGGTGAGGGCAGATGTGTGCAGTGCGTGGCTGGGGTGAGAGGTCGTCATGGAGAAAAACCGGGGATAAATGGCGAAAAAAAGCCCACCCAACGGCCCCCTGGGCAATTGGGCGGGCGGTCAGGTGGTCAGCCGCTGATTATCGCCACTCGACACCGGCGGTGTCGCATGTCCGACGCAGGGGCTGGGTTCATCACTTGACCAGCTGCGCCAATTCGCCATTGGCATAGCGGCCGGCCATGACCGACAGGCTGTCGCCCTTGACCTTGCTGCCCTGGCCTTCGCAGCCGAACTCCAGGTAGCGCTGCTTGCACACGGCCTTGGCGGCTTCGCGGGCGGGCTTGAGCCACTCGCGGGCGTCGAATTTGTCGGGGTTTTCAAACAGGAACTTGCGCACCGCGCCGGTCATGGCCAGGCGGATGTCGGTGTCGATGTTGATTTTGCGCACGCCGAACTTGATGGCCTCCTGGATTTCTTCCACGGGCACGCCGTAGGTTTCTTTCATCTGG
>PNML01000011.1 GCA_013823635.1 Polaromonas sp.
TTCCGCCAAGCTCGCCCTGGAAGGCGACAAGGGCCCCCTGGGTGAAGAAGCCATCATGAAGCTGGCCGATGCCCTGGATACCTACATCCCCGAGCCAGAGCGTGCGGTGGACGGCGCCTTCCTGATGCCCGTGGAAGACGTGTTCTCCATCTCCGGTCGCGGCACAGTGGTGACCGGCCGTATCGAGCGCGGCATCATCAAAGTCGGCGAAGAAATCGAAATCGTCGGCATCAAAGACACCGTCAAGACCACCTGCACCGGCGTGGAAATGTTCCGCAAGCTGCTGGACCAGGGCCAGGCTGGCGACAACGTCGGTATTCTGTTGCGCGGCACCAAGCGTGAAGACGTGCAGCGCGGCCAAGTGCTGTGCAAGCCCGGCTCCATCAAGCCCCACACACACTTCACCGGCGAAATCTACGTGTTGTCCAAAGACGAAGGTGGCCGTCACACGCCCTTCTTCAACAACTACCGTCCCCAGTTCTACTTCCGTACCACGGACGTGACCGGCTCCATCGAATTGCCAGAAGGCAAGGAAATGGTCATGCCCGGTGACAACGTGTCCATCACCGTCAAGCTGATCGCCCCCATCGCCATGGAAGAAGGCCTGCGCTTCGCCATCCGCGAAGGTGGTCGTACCGTCGGCGCCGGTGTGGTGGCCACCGTCATCGCCTGATTCCGAGTAGGGGTATAGCTCAATTGGCAGAGCGTCGGTCTCCAAAACCGAAGGTTGTAGGTTCGATTCCTACTGCCCCTGCCACACTGCCCTGCTAAGTCACCTTAGCCTCAGCAAATGTGGTTGTGTTGCCCGCCGAGGCCGAAAGGCTTCTGGTGGGCTTGCTTGTCTCCGGTGGTTTGACTGGTTTTTGAGAACAAAAGTATTTATGGCGTCTCCAGAAGTTGAAACCGTTAACGCGGGTGCCGACAAGGCCAAGATCGCTGCGGCCTTGGTGTTGTTGTTGGGCTCATTTGTTGCCTACTACCTGCTGTCCAAGCAGGGCAGTCTGGTTCAGTGGGCTGCTTTGTTGGTCATGGTCGTTGGCGCCGTTGCGGTTTACCTCACTTCCGGGTCCGGTCATCGTTTGATTGCTTTTGCCCGGGACTCCTACCGTGAGCTGGGCAAGGTGGTCTGGCCTGAGCGCAAGGAAGCCATTCAGATGACGATGTATGTGTTTGGCTTTGTGCTCATCATGTCCATATTCCTGTGGTTGACAGACAAGACCATTGAGTGGGTGTTTTATGACCTCATCCTTGGATGGAGAAAATGATGTCTGATCAAGTTCAGCCTGTGACCGATTCACCTGCCTCTGCGTTGCGCTGGTATGTGGTGCATGCCTACTCGGGCATGGAAAAAGCGGTGGAGCGCAACATCATGGAGCGTGTCGCGAATGCCGGCATGCAAGACAAGTTTGGCCGGATTCTGGTGCCCACCGAAGAAGTGGTGGAGCTCAAAAACGGGCAGCGCCGCACCACAGAGCGCAAGTTTTTCCCGGGTTATGTGCTGGTTGAGATGGTGATGGACGATGACACGTGGCATTTGGTGAAGCACACCAACAAGGTCACGGGCTTTGTGGGTGGGGCCAAAAACCGTCCGGCCCCCATTTCTGAAGAAGACGTTCAGAAAATTGTCTCGCAGATGCAGCAGGGTTCGGACAAGCCGCGCCACAAGGTGGAGTTTGTGGTCGGTGAATATGTGCGTGTCAAAGATGGTCCGTTCACCGATTTCAACGGCACGGTGGAAGAAGTCAATTACGAAAAGAACAAGATGCGGGTGTCTGTGACCATCTTTGGTCGCGCGACACCGGTTGAGTTGGAGTTCAGTCAGGTCGAAAAAACCTGACACGCCTTTCGGCGTGTTTCGACTCCGCGCCGAAATTCTTTCAGAGTCGCAACCCCGGGGAGCTGCGTGAAATGACCTGCAGCGTACGTACCCGCAAGGAGTAAAAGCATGGCGAAAAAAATCGTCGGCTTCGTCAAGCTGCAAGTGCCAGCTGGCAAGGCCAATCCATCACCACCCATTGGTCCCGCGCTGGGTCAACGTGGCTTGAACATCATGGAGTTCTGCAAGGCGTTCAACGCCCAGACCCAAGGTGTTGAGCCAGGCCTGCCCTTGCCCGTGGTCATCACGGCGTATGCGGACAAGAGCTTCACTTTCATCATCAAGACGCCGCCTGCGACGACGCTGATCAAGAAAGCCATCAAGCTGGACAAGGGTTCACCTGTGCCTCACAAGCAGAAGGTTGGCAAGATCACCCGCGCACAGCTGGAAGAGATTGCCAAAACCAAAATGAAAGACATGACTGCCGCCGATCTGGATGCAGCTGTCCGTACCATTGCCGGTTCAGCCCGTTCGATGGGTGTGACCGTGGAGGGCGTGTAAATGGCCAAGTTGACCAAAAAGCAGAAAACACAAGTCGGCAAGGTGGACAGCAACAAGCTGTACCCACTGAACGATGCCATTGCGCTTGTGAAAGAGTTCGCCACCGCCAAGTTCGACGAATCCATTGACGTGGCGGTCCAACTCGGCGTGGATGCCAAGAAGTCTGACCAGGTGGTGCGCGGCGCAGTCGTGTTGCCCAATGGCACCGGCAAAACCAAGCGCGTCGCTGTGTTTGCTCAGGGTGCCAAGGCTGAAGAGGCCAAGGCCGCCGGCGCCGACATCGTTGGCATGGACGACTTGGCCGCCGAGGTCAAGGCAGGCAACATGAATTTCGATGTGGTCATTGCCTCCCCCGATGCCATGCGCATTGTGGGTACCCTGGGTCAAATCCTGGGCCCACGCGGACTGATGCCCAACCCCAAGGTTGGCACGGTGACCCCCGATGTCGCCACCGCCGTTAAAAACGCCAAAGCCGGTCAGGTGCAGTTCCGTGTTGACAAGGCGGGCATTGTCCACGGCACCATCGGTTTGCGCTCCTTTGACGCCGACAAGTTGCAGGGCAACCTGGCTGCATTGATCGACGCTCTGAACAAGGCCAAGCCGGCCACCAGCAAAGGTCTGTACCTCCGCAAAGTGGCTGTGTCTTCCACCATGGGTGTGGGCGTGCGGGTGGATACCCAGACCATCGCTGGTTGACAGAAAACCACACGGCGCTTCGTGCGCTGTGGGTGTGGTGGGCCCGTCGGCAGTCATGCCGGCGGGGCCATCCAAGACCGTTGGCGCAGGGGTTGTCCCTGCTTAATGCTTGCCAACGCAGATGGCGATCCCGCTGAACATGGATATTCCACGAACAGTTGGTCGCTGCAATGAGGTGCACTTGCCAGGTTGTCTGGAGGTGCTTTTTTAAGGAGTAGACCTTGAGTCTGAATCGCAGTGAGAAGCAGGCCGTCATTGACGAAGTGACAGCCCTCGCCGCTAAAGCTCAAACGCTCGTGATGGCGGAGTACCGTGGTATCACGGTTGCTGACATGACGAAGTTGCGTGTCGATGCCCGCAGCAAGGGTGTGACGCTGAGCGTGTTGAAAAACACGCTGGCTCGCCGTGCAGTGGCAGGCAGCAGCTTTGAAGTGGCCGCAGACCAGATGACTGGTCCGCTGATCTACGGTTTTTCTGAAGACGCAGTGGCCGCCGCGAAAGTGGTGTCCGACTTTGCGAAAACCAACGACAAGTTGGTGATTCGTGCAGGCGTTTACAGCGGAAAAACCCTGGACGTGAACGGCGTGAAGCAATTGGCCAACATTCCCACGAAGGAAGTGTTGTTGGCGCAGTTGCTGGGCTTGATGCAGTCCCCCATCTCGCGCACCGCGCGGGTGTTGGCTGCTGTGGCAGAGAAAAAAGGCGAAGCACAGCCCGCTTGAGGCGGTTGTGCTTGGCGTACCCAACTTGTATTAGGAAATCAAAATGGCATTCGATAAAGACGCATTTTTGACCGCGCTGGACAGCATGACGGTCATGGAACTCAACGACTTGGTGAAAGCCATCGAAGAGAAATTTGGTGTGAGCGCTGCTGCCATGGCCGCCCCCGCTGCCGGTGGTGCTGCGGGTGGCGCTGCTGCCGCCGAAGAGAAGACCGACTTCAACGTGGTGCTGGTGGAAGCCGGTGCCAACAAGGTGTCCGTCATCAAGGCTGTGCGTGAGTTGACCGGTCTGGGCCTGAAAGAAGCCAAAGACCTGGTGGACGGCGCGCCCAAGACCGTCAAGGAAGCTGCACCCAAGGCCGACGCCGAAGCCGCCAAGAAAAAGCTGGAAGAAGCCGGCGCCAAGGTCGAACTCAAGTAATTGGTTCTCCCTGTCAGGGCTGGAGTGTCTCTCGGGGGCCTCCAGCCTTTGCTGCTTACAGAGCCCACCCAAGAGTCTCCTCTCGGTGACTCCTGAGTGTCTTCTGACCCCCGACTGCAGAAGACCGCTTGGTTCGGGTTTTGCGCAATGCAAAACCGTCCGCCAAAGGTTGGTAGAGGCCAACCACCGAGTGCCCAGGGCTGCCGCCCCCCAGAAGTCGCTGAAGACACAGGACACATGTCTTTGCCCGGAGAATCCATGGCCTACCCATACACAGAACGCAAGCGCATCCGCAAAAGCTTTGGCACACGTGAAAACGTATTGCCCATTCCCTATCTGCTCCAGATGCAAAAAGATGCGTATACCGCATTTTTGCAGGCAGACACGGCCCCCAGGAAGCGTTCGCCCGAGGGCTTGCAGGCGGCGTTCGAATCGGCATTCCCCATCGTCTCCCACAATGGCTTTGTGGAGATGAAGTTTGTCGAATACAACCTGGCCAAACCTGGCTTTGACGTGCGTGAATGCCAGACCCGAGGGCTGACTTTCGCATCGGCTGTGCGCGCCCGTGTGCAATTGATCATTTACGACCGTGAGTCTTCCACGTCGCAGTCCAAAGTCGTGAAAGAGGTCAAAGAGCAAGAGGTTTACATGGGTGAAGTGCCCCTGATGACCGAAAAAGGCTCGTTCATCATCAATGGCACCGAGCGGGTGATTGTTTCCCAGTTGCACCGTTCGCCCGGCGTGTTTTTTGAGCACGACAAGGGCAAAACACACAGCTCTGGCAAGTTGTTGTTCTCCGCGCGCATCATCCCTTACCGTGGTTCATGGTTGGACTTCGAGTTTGATCCCAAAGATGTGCTGTTCTTTCGGGTGGACCGTCGGCGCAAGATGCCCGTCACCATTTTGCTGAAGGCCATCGGGCTCACACCAGAAACCATCCTTGCCAACTTCTTTGTCAACGACCATTTCCGTCTGATGGACAGTGGTGCTCAGATGGAGTTTGTTGCCGAGCGTTTGCGCGGCGAGGTGGCCCGCTTCGACATCACCGACAAGTCGGGCAAAGTGGTCGTTGCCAAAGACAAGCGCATCACGGCCCGCCATACCCGTGAGATGGAGCAGTCCGGCACCACGCATGTCAGCGTGCCCGAAGACTTCCTGATCGGGCGTGTGGTTGCCCGCAACATCGTGGACAGCGACACGGGCGAAATCATCGCCAAGGCCAATGAGGAACTGACCGAGGTGCTGCTGAAGAAGCTCCGGAGTGCGGGTGTGCAGGACCTGCAGTGCCTGTACACCAACGAGTTGGACCAGGGACCGTACATTTCCCAAACCCTGCGCATCGACGAAACAGCGGATGAATTTGCTGCCCGGGTGGCGATTTATCGCATGATGCGCCCCGGAGAGCCACCGACCGAAGACGCGGTTCAGGCATTGTTCCAGCGACTGTTCTACAACCCCGACACTTATGATCTGTCGCGCGTCGGTCGCATGAAGTTCAATGCCCGCGTCGGTCGCGAAGAGTCGACAGGCCCCATGGTGCTGTCCAACGACGACATCCTGGCCGTGGTCAAAATCCTGGTGGACCTGCGCAACGGGCGGGGTGAGGTCGACGACATCGACCACCTGGGCAACCGTCGGGTTCGCTGCGTGGGTGAATTGGCTGAAAACCAATACCGCACCGGTTTGGCCCGCATCGAAAAAGCCGTGAAGGAGCGCCTGGGCCAGGCTGAGCAAGAGCCCCTGATGCCCCATGACCTGATCAACTCCAAGCCCATCTCTGCGGCCCTCAAAGAGTTTTTTGGCGCTTCCCAGCTGTCGCAGTTCATGGACCAGACCAACCCACTGGCGGAAATCACGCACAAGCGCCGTGTTTCTGCCCTGGGCCCGGGTGGTCTGACCCGTGAGCGTGCAGGCTTTGAAGTGCGCGACGTGCACGTGACCCACTATGGCCGTGTGTGTCCCATTGAGACCCCTGAAGGTCCGAACATTGGCCTGATCAACTCGTTGGCACTGTACGCGCGCTTGAATGAGTATGGGTTCATCGAAACACCCTACCGCCGCGTGGTCGATGGCAAGGTGACCAACCAGATCGATTACCTGTCGGCCATCGAGGAAGGCAAGTACGTGATTGCGCAGGCCAACGCCGCGCTGGACGCGGAAGGCCGCCTGACCGGTGAGTTGGTGTCCGCCCGCGAAAAGGGCGAATCGGTGTTGGTGGGCGCGGAAACCATCCAGTACATGGACGTGTCGCCCGCCCAGATCGTGTCTGTGGCCGCGTCCCTGGTGCCGTTCCTGGAGCACGACGATGCGAACCGCGCACTGATGGGGGCCAACATGTCCCGCCAGGCGGTGCCCACGCTGCGCCCAGAGAAGCCGCTGGTCGGCACAGGCATCGAGCGGGTGGCCGCCGTTGACTCTGGCACCGTGGTGACGGCCAAACGCGGCGGCCTGGTCGACTACGTGGATGCCACTCGCATCGTGATCCGCGTGAACGATGCCGAGGCCGTGGCCGGTGAGGTGGGGGTGGACATCTACAACCTCATCAAGTACCAGCGCTCCAACCAAAACACCAACATCCACCAGCGCCCCATCGTCAAAAAGGGTGATGTGCTGGCCAAGGGTGATGTGATCGCGGATGGCGCCTCCACCGACCTGGGGGAGATCTCCATCGGTCAGAACATGCTGATCGGCTTCATGCCATGGAACGGCTACAACTTCGAAGACTCCATCCTCATCAGTGAGCGTGTGGTGTCGGAAGACCGTTACACCTCCATCCACATCGAAGAGCTGGTGGTCATGGCGCGTGACACCAAGCTGGGCGCTGAAGAAATCACGCGTGACATTCCCAACCTGGCTGAGCAGCAGCTCAACCGCATGGATGACTCCGGCATCATTTACGTGGGTGCGGAAGTGCTGCCCGGGGATGTGCTGGTCGGCAAAGTGACGCCCAAGGGTGAAACCACACTGACGCCGGAAGAAAAGCTGTTGCGTGCCATCTTTGGTGAAAAAGCCAGTGATGTCAAAGACACCTCCTTGCGCGTGGGGCAAGGCTCCCAGGGCACCGTGATCGATGTGCAGGTCTTTACCCGCGAGGGCATCCAGCGTGACAAACGTGCCCAGCAAATCATTGACGATGAACTCAAACGCTTCCGCCTGGACCTGAACGACCAGTTGCGGATCGTGGAAGCCGATGCGTTCGATCGCATTGAAAAACTCCTGACGGGCAAGTTGGCCAACGGCGGTCCCAAAAAGCTGGCCAAGGGTGCCACCATTGACAAGGCGTATCTGGCAGACGTAGAGAAATACCACTGGTTTGACATCCGTCCCGCCGATGACGATGTGGCCGTGCAACTGGAGAGCATCAAGAACTCCATGGAGCAGACCCGCCACAGTTTTGACCTGGCATTTGAAGAAAAGCGCAAGAAATTGACGCAAGGCGACGAGTTGCCTGCGGGTGTGCTCAAGATGGTCAAGGTGTATCTGGCCGTCAAGCGTCGCCTGCAGCCGGGTGACAAAATGGCCGGCCGTCACGGCAACAAGGGTGTGGTGTCCAAGATCGTGCCGGTGGAGGACATGCCGCACATGGCCGATGGGACACCTTGCGACATCGTGCTCAATCCCTTGGGTGTGCCTTCCCGCATGAACGTGGGTCAGGTGTTGGAGGTCCACTTGGGCTGGGCTGCCAAGGGCCTGGGTCAGCGAATCGGGGACATGCTGCAAGCCGAGGCCAAGGTGGCAGAACTGCGCGCGTTCCTCGAAGAAATCTACAACGGCAACGGGAAGAAGGAAGACCTGTCACAACTCAGCGACCAGGATGTGCTGGAAATGGCGCACAACCTGACCACCGGTGTGCCGTTTGCGACCCCCGTTTTCGACGGCGCGTCGGAAGACGAAATCCGGACCATGCTGAAGCTGGCCTATCCCGACGACATCGCCAAGGCCAAAGGGCTGACCGCCACGCGTACCCAGGCACAGTTGTACGACGGCCGCACGGGTGAGCCTTTTGAGCGCGTGACCACCGTGGGTTACATGCACTTCCTGAAGCTGCACCACTTGGTGGACGACAAAATGCACGCCCGCTCCACCGGTCCTTACTCTCTGGTCACGCAGCAGCCGTTGGGCGGCAAGGCGCAATTCGGTGGCCAGCGTTTCGGTGAGATGGAGGTGTGGGCGCTGGAAGCCTACGGCGCTTCCTACACCTTGCAAGAAATGCTCACCGTCAAGTCCGATGACGTGCAGGGTCGTACCAAGGTGTACGAAAGCATTGTCAAGGGTGAGCACGCCATCACAGCGGGCATGCCAGAGTCGTTCAACGTGTTGGTGAAGGAAATCCGTTCACTGGGCATCGACATCGAACTCGAGCGTTCTTAATCCGCAGGAAAGATCAAGGATTCAAACCATGAAATCATTACTCGACCTGTTCAAACAGTTCACGCCCGACGAGCACTTTGATGCCATTCGCATCGGCCTGGCATCGCCAGAGAAAATCCGCTCTTGGTCTTTTGGCGAAGTCAAAAAGCCAGAAACCATCAACTACCGCACGTTCAAGCCTGAGCGGGACGGTCTGTTTTGCGCGAAGATCTTTGGCCCCATCAAGGACTACGAGTGCCTTTGCGGCAAGTACAAGCGCCTGAAGCACCGTGGTGTCATCTGTGAGAAGTGCGGTGTTGAAGTCACACAGACCAAAGTGCGCCGTGAGCGCATGGGACACATCGACTTGGCGGCACCGTGTGCACACATCTGGTTCCTGAAGTCACTGCCCAGCCGTTTGGGCATGGTGCTGGACATGACGTTGCGCGACATTGAGCGCGTGCTTTATTTCGAGGCGTATGTCGTGGTGGATCCCGGCATGACCCCGCTGAAGAAGTACAGCATCATGACCGAGGACGACTACGAGGCCAAGCAGCGTGAGTTCGGCTACGACGAGTTCGTGGCCAAGATGGGCGCGGAAGGCATCAAGGAGTTGCTGGAAAGCATTGACCTGGATGTGGAGATCGAAAAGCTGCGCAACGACTTGACCGGCTCCGAGCTGAAGATCAAGAAAAATGCCAAGCGCCTCAAGGTCATCGAGGCATTCAAGAAATCTGGCATCAAGCCCGAGTGGATGGTGCTGGACGTGCTGCCTGTGCTGCCGCCCGACTTGCGTCCCCTGGTGCCGCTGGACGGTGGCCGTTTCGCCACGTCCGACCTGAACGACCTGTACCGCCGCGTCATCAACCGCAACAGCCGTCTGCGCCGTCTGCTGGAACTGAAAGCGCCTGAAATCATTGCCCGCAACGAAAAGCGGATGTTGCAAGAAGCCGTGGACAGCTTGCTGGACAACGGCCGCCGCGGCAAGGCCATGACCGGCGCCAACAAGCGCGCCTTGAAGTCTTTGGCCGACATGATCAAAGGCAAGAGCGGCCGTTTCCGCCAGAACTTGCTGGGCAAGCGGGTGGACTATTCGGGCCGTTCCGTCATCACCGTGGGTCCCACCCTCAAGCTGCACCAGTGCGGTTTGCCCAAGTTGATGGCGCTGGAGTTGTTCAAACCCTTCATCTTCTCGCGCCTGGAGGCCATGGGCATTGCCACCACCATCAAGGCGGCCAAGAAGGAAGTCGAAGCCGGTACGCCAGTGGTGTGGGACATCCTGGAAGAGGTGATCAAAGAGCACCCCATCCTGCTGAACCGTGCGCCCACGCTGCACCGTCTGGGCATTCAGGCATTTGAGCCCATCCTGATCGAAGGCAAAGCCATCCAGCTGCACCCCCTGGTCTGCTCGGCGTTCAACGCCGACTTTGACGGTGACCAGATGGCCGTTCACGTGCCGTTGTCGGTCGAGGCCCAGATGGAGGCACGCACGCTGATGCTGGCCTCCAACAACGTGTTGTTCCCCGCCAGCGGCGAGCCCTCCATCGTGCCTTCCCAGGACGTGGTGCTGGGCCTGTACTACGCCACACGCGACCGGATCAACGCCAAAGGCGAAGGCATGGTATTTGCGGACCTGGCTGAACTGCAGCGCGCATTGGACGCCGGTGTGGTGGAAATCACGTCCAAAGTCAGTGTCCGACTGACCGAGTACCTGAAAGACAAGGCCACGGGCGAATTTGTCGCTGAAACCAAGTTGGTGGACACCACTGTGGGTCGGGCGCTGCTGTCTGAAATCCTGCCCAAGGGCTTGCCGTTCAGCAACCTGAACAAAGCGCTGAAGAAAAAAGAGATTTCCCGCCTCATCAACACCTCCTTCCGCAAATGCGGACTGAAGGAAACCGTGGTGTTTGCCGACAAACTGCTGCAAAACGGTTTCAAGCTGGCGACACGCTCGGGCATTTCCATTGCGGTGGACGACATGCTGGTGCCACCTGAGAAGCACGGCATCATCGGTCGCGCTGAAAAAGAAGTGAAAGAAATTGCCCAGCAATACGCTTCCGGCTTGGTGACAGCCGGTGAGCGCTACAACAAGGTGGTGGACATCTGGGGCAAGGCCGGTGACGAGGTCTCCAAGGTCATGATGGCCCAGCTGGCCAAGCAGAAAACCATTGACCGGCATGGCCAGGAAGTGGACCAGGAGTCTTTCAACTCCATCTACATGATGGCCGACTCCGGTGCCCGCGGCTCTGCCGCCCAGATTCGCCAGTTGGCGGGTATGCGTGGCCTGATGGCCAAGCCGGATGGCTCCATCATCGAAACCCCCATCACGGCCAATTTCCGTGAAGGCCTGAACGTGTTGCAGTACTTCATCTCGACACACGGTGCACGAAAGGGTCTGGCCGACACGGCGTTGAAGACGGCGAACTCGGGTTACCTGACCCGCCGCCTGGTGGACGTGACCCAAGACTTGGTGGTCAACGAGGACGATTGCGGCACCAGTCAGGGCACTTTGATGCGTGCCATCGTCGAGGGTGGTGAAGTCATCGAGTCCTTGCGTGACCGCGTGTTGGGCCGCACCACCGCCGAAGAGGTGCTGGACCCCGAGACCCGCACCATGCTGGTCCCCGCCGGGCAGATGCTCGACGAAGACCTCATTGAAGAGCTGGAAGCTGCTGGCGTTGACGAAGTCAAGGTGCGCACGGCACTGACCTGTGAAACCCGCTATGGCATCTGCGCCAAGTGTTACGGCCGTGATCTGGGTCGCGGTGGTCTGGTGAACATGGGCGAGGCCGTGGGTGTGATCGCCGCCCAGTCCATTGGAGAACCCGGCACCCAGCTGACCATGCGCACCTTCCACATCGGTGGTGCAGCGTCGCGAGCCGCCATCGCCTCGAGTGTGGAAGCCAAGTCCAGCGGTTCCATCGGATTCAACGCCACCATGCGTTACGTGAGCAACAGCAAAGGTGAGCTGGTGGTGATTGCCCGTTCGGGCGAGATCATCATCCACGACGACCTGGGGCGCGAGCGCGAACGCCACAAGGTGCCGTATGGCGCCATCCTGACCGTCAAGCCCGACCAGCAGATCAAGGCTGGCAGCATCCTGGCCAACTGGGATCCGCTGACCCGACCCATCATCACCGAATTTGCCGGCCGGGTGAAGTTCGAGAACGTGGAAGAAGGCCTGACGGTTGCCAAGCAGGTGGACGAAGTCACCGGTCTGGCCACGCTGGTGGTCATCGACCCCAAGCGCCGCGGTGCCGCCAAAATCGTGCGTCCCCAGGTCAAACTGGTCGATGTCACGGGCAACGAGATCAAGATCCCCGGAACCGACCACTCCGTGACCATTGGTTTCCAGGTGGGTGCGTTGCTTCAGGTGCGCGACGACCAGGAAGTGGGCCCCGGCGAAGTGCTGGCCCGCATCCCCATCGAAGGCCAGAAAACACGGGACATCACCGGCGGTTTGCCGCGTGTGGCCGAGTTGTTCGAGGCCCGCTCACCCAAAGACAAGGGCATGCTGGCCGAGATGACCGGTACCGTGTCTTTCGGCAAGGAAACCAAAGGCAAGGTTCGCCTGCAGATCACCGATCCCGAAGGCAAGGTGTGGGACGAGCTCATCCCCAAGGAAAAGAACATCCTGGTGCACGAAGGCCAGGTGGTCAACAAGGGCGAGAGCATTGTGGACGGCCCAGCCGATCCACAGGACATCCTGCGCTTGCTGGGCATGGAAGAGCTGGCCCGCTACATCGTTGATGAAGTCCAGGACGTGTACCGCCTGCAGGGTGTGAAGATCAACGACAAGCACATTGAGGTGATTGTTCGCCAGATGCTGCGCCGTGTGGTGGTCGAGAACACGGGTGACTCCACCTACATTGCTGGTGAGCAGGTCGAGCGTTCAGAAATCCTGAACACCAACGACGAGCTGCGTGCGCAGGGCAAGGTGCCCGCCACGTACAGCAACGTGTTGCTGGGCATCACCAAGGCGTCGCTGTCCACGGACTCGTTCATCTCTGCGGCATCCTTCCAGGAAACCACCCGCGTGTTGACTGAAGCCGCCATCATGGGCAAGCGCGATACCCTGCGTGGTCTGAAGGAAAACGTCATCGTGGGTCGCCTGATTCCCGCCGGTACCGGCATGGCCTACCACAAGGCCCGCAAGGTCAAGGAAGACATGGACGACGCCGAGCGCCGCGCCATTGCCGAGGCCGATGCGGCCCAGTTGGCGGCCGATCAGGCCGACGTGTTGGGTGAGAGCGCCGCTGCCGAGTAAGCCGTTGCCCTGAACGACAAAGCCCGTCACCAGCTCACTGGTGACGGGCTTTTTTTTCTGAATCTCGGTCAGCCTGCCAGGGCCTGTTCGATGGCTTGGGTCAAGGACGCAGGCGTATCTTGCGGGGCAAACCGGCGCACGGTGGTGCCGTCGCGTCCCACGAGGAACTTGGTGAAGTTCCACTTGATGCCTTTGGAGCCCAGGATGCCGGGTGCGGCGCTGGAGAGCCATTGGTAAAGTGGCACTGCCTCTGGGCCATTCACCTGAACCTTGCCCATCAATGGAAAGGTGACGCCGAAGTTCAGGCGGCAGAACTCGGCGATTTGGGCGTTGCTGCCAGGTTCCTGTCCGCCAAACTGGTTACAAGGAAACCCCAGCACGACCAGCCCTTGTGGGGCAAAACGCTGGTGCAGTGCCTCCAATCCCGCCAGTTGCGGCGTGAAGCCACAGCCACTGGCGGTGTTGACGATCAGCAGCACCTGGCCACGAAACTGGGACAGCTTGATGGGTTTGCCCTGCCCATCGGTGGCTGAAAAGTCGTACACGGATGAGGGCATGGGGACTTTCAATGGCTGTCGTCTCGGCGAGCAATGGCCAGCAACTCTTCCAATTCATGGGGGTGCACCACCTCGTTGTGGGCATGCCAGCGCTGGATGACCCACATGACCCCGGCCACGAGCAGCCCGAATCCGGTGATGGCCGCAAAGGCCGACAGTCCCATGCCCGTGCTGACGCTGTACAGCATGCCCAGGCCCAGGATGCAGGCCTGTTCGTTGAAGTTCTGAACCGCGATGGAGCGTCCAGCCCCCATCAGGTTGTGTCCCCTGTGCTGGAGCAGCGCATTCATGGGTACCACCAGAAACCCCCCCAGCGCGCCCAAGGCAATCAGGAACGGTGCCGCCACCCAGACGTTGTCGATGAAAATCATCAGCACCACCAGCAAGCCCATGCCAATCCCCATGGGGATCACGGCAGTGGCCTTGTCCAGCTTCATTTTGAGCGAGGCCACCACGGCCCCCACGGCGGTGCCCAGCGCCACCACGCCCACCAACGACGACGCCTGGGTGGTGGAGTAGCCCAGCGCCGCCGCCGCCCAGGCCAGCACGATGTAGCGCAGGTTGCCGCTGACGCCCCAGAACAGGGTGGTGGTGGCCAGGGAGATCTGACCCAGGCGGTCGCGCCACAGACGGCGGTTGCAATCCAAGAAATCGGGCAGCAAGGCCAGCGGGTTGCACGGCAAGGGCCGAAACGCCACACCGGTCAGCGGTATGCGGGTGTTGAACCAGGCCGCCAAGGCGTACACCGCCACCAGCACGAGGATGGCGCTTTCCGCCGGTGTGTCGATGCCCGTGTCCAAGCCCGGCAGGTCCACCTGCAGCAGGTAGCTGGAGATCCAGGGCCCCACCAGCTGTCCACCCAGCAGCACGCCCAGAATGATGGAGCCTATGGTCAGCCCCTCAATCCAACCGTTGGCCTTGACCAGTTGTGAGGGTGGCAGCAGCTCGGTCAGGATGCCGTACTTGGCGGGCGAGTAAGCTGCGGCGCCCAACCCCACCACCGCAAATGACAGCAGCGGGTTGAATCCGACCAGCATCAGCAGGCAGCCCACCACCTTGATGGCGTTGCTGATGAACATGACCTGGCCCTTGGGGCGCGCATCCGCAAATGCCCCGACAAATGGGGCCAGCACCACGTAGAACAGGGCAAACATGGGGACCAGTGCGGCGCGCTGCCACTCGGGTGCACCGCTGGTGCGCAGCAGCTCAATGGCTGCCACAAACAGCGCGTTGTCAGCCAGAGAGCTGAAAAACTGCGCCGTCATGATGGTGTAGAAGCCGCGCTTCATGCAGATAATTTGTGGTGTGGGGTGCAGTAAAGGCGCGTCTGGCGATCGAGTTTGTGCAAAAGTCGGGCGCGGGTTTTCCAACGGTGCGCGGTTATAGCATGCCACCCGCGAAGAGCCAGTGCGGGCCAACCCTCGTTGCCAACGCCGATTTTTGTGACCTTTCGGAAACTGACATGCCCCGTCCCATCCACGCCACCGTCCACTTGGAGGCCTTGCGCCACAACCTCGCGCTGGCCCGCGCTGCCGCGGGCGACGCCCGCGTGTGGGCCGTGGTCAAGGCCAACGCCTACGGCCATGGCATTGAGCGGGTGTTTGACGCCCTGCGGGCGGCCGACGGTTTTGCCCTGTTGGACCTGAACGAGGCGCAACGGGTGCGTGACCTGGGCTGGCGCGGCCCGGTGCTGCTGCTGGAGGGGGCGTTTGAGCTGCGTGACCTGGAGCTGTGTTCCCGTCTTGGCCTGTGGCATGTGGTGCATTGCGACGAACAGATCGACATGTTGGCCACCCACAAAACCCAGGTGCCCCACCGGGTGTTTCTGAAAATGAACAGTGGCATGAACCGGCTCGGCTTTCGCCCCGCGCACTTCCGGGCGGCATGGACACGGCTCAACGCGCTGCCCCAGGTGGAAGAAATTTCCCTCATGACCCATTTCAGCGATGCCGACAGCCCGGCACCTGGGCACAGCGGTGTCGCCCGGCAAGTGGGCACGTTTGTGCACGCCACCCACGATTTGCCCGGAGAGCGCAGCCTCTGCAACAGCGCGGCCTTGTTGCGCCACGGCCAGGCCGCACTGGCCGAGTTGGGTGCTTCGGTTTCTGCCACGGCACCGGGTGCGCTGACGGCCGACTGGGTGAGGCCCGGCATTCTGGTGTACGGGGGCGCGCCAGACCACCCCCACCGCACCAGCCAAGACTGGGGTTTGCAACCCGCCATGACCCTGGCCAGCCGGCTCATTGCCGTGCAAGATGTCCCGGCGGGTGAGGCGGTGGGTTATGGCTCCACTTTCCGTGCCACGGCGCCCCTGCGGCTGGGGGTGGTGGCTTGTGGGTACGCCGATGGCTACCCCCGCCATGCCCCCGGTCAAGCGGAGCAGCACACACCGGTGCTGGTCGAGGGCGTTCGCACCCACCTGGTGGGCCGTGTCAGCATGGACATGCTGGCGGTGGACCTGGGGCCGGTGGACCTGGCCCTTGCCGCCCAAGGGTTGCCACCGGCGGCAGCCGGGGCCGAGGTGGTGCTGTGGGGGCAAAGCCAGCACGGGGCCGTGCTCACCGTGGATGAGGTGGCCCATGCGGCCGGCACCATCGGGTATGAACTGCTGTGTGCGGTGGCAGCGCGGGTGAATTTTAGATAAAAATGACATCTATCGCTTGATTGTATTGATATTTAAGCTATCAAAATATATGGTTAGATGGGGTGTTTTGGGTGCCCATCTTGTACCCCTGGGGGTATGTTGGTATACTTGACCACTCCCTTCGGAAGTGACCCATGACCTCAGCCTTCAATGCCCTGATTGACCTGCCCCGCCGCATGGCGCCGCCCGCGTTGCCCGTCTGGGTGGCGGGGGTGTTGTGTGCCGCCTTGGTTGCGCCCGTTCGGGCCCAGGTGGTGCCGCCAGAGGTGCCCGTGGCCTTGGTCGCCCAGCGCGCCGTGGGTCAGGCCCTGGTGCTGGAGGGCAGCTTGCAGGCCGTTCAGCAAAGCACTTTGTCGGCCCAGGCCAGCGGTCGCATTGCGCAATTGCAGGTCAAGGCGGGGGACCGTGTGCGTGCCGGGCAGGTGCTCGCCACCATCGACGACCGCATGACGCAGGCCGGTGTGACCCAGGCCCAAGCCCAGGTGGCCCAGGCCGATGCCCAGCTGGGCAATGCCAGGGCGCACCTGGCCAGAACCCAAGAGCTGTTCGCCAAAGGATTTGTCAGCCAGTCGGCGCTGGACGTGGCGGCGGCTCAGTTCAAGGCCGCACAGGCCGGAGCCAGCGGTGCCGTGGCGGGCCAGGCGCAATCCCAGCTTGCCCAGGGCTTCACCCGGTTGACCGCCCCCTATGACGGCTGGGTGCTGGCCACCCACGCCCAAGCGGGGGATTTGGCCGTGCCCGGTGTCCCGGTGCTGACGGTGTATGCGCCGCAGCCCATTCGCGCCGTGGTGCATGTGCCTGCCTCGCGCCAGCCGGCAGCGGGCCAACCCCTCACCGTCGAGGTGCGCTTGCCCGACGGCCGTTGGGTGTCGCCCGTCAACCGGACCGCGTTGCCCGCTGCCGACCCGGTTTCCCAGACGGTGGAGTGGCGGTTGGACTTGGCGGCCGATGCCGCCGCCGGTCTGGTGCCGGGGCAGCAGGTGCAGGTGCGCTTGTTGGCCGGGAAGGTGCAGCGCCTGACCGTGCCGTCCGACGCCGTGTTTCGCCGCGGCGAAATGACCGCCGTGTATGTGGCCCGCGACAACGCGACCGCTCCAGGCTTTGTGCTGCGTGCCGTGCGTCTGGGGGCCGACCAGGGGGCGGCTGGGCACGAGGTCTTGGCGGGTCTGGCCGGTGGCGAGCGCGTGGCACTCGATCCCGTGCGTGCCGGTCTGGCCGGTGCCAGGCCCGTTGCCGCTTCCGATGCGCCAGTGCGCTGAGCCGGGCGACAGGACGCACCCATGAGCACCTCGCACACCCCCACACCCCAGACCGGCGCTGGCCCGGTGGATGCCGCCACCGCAGAAACGTTGGGTTTTTCCGGCCGTGTGGCCAGGCAGTTTCAGGCCAATGCCATCACACCGCTGCTGGCCCTGGTGGCCTTGCTGCTGGGCCTGTTTGCGGTGCTCGTCACCCCCAGGGAGGAAGAGCCGCAGATCAACGTCACCATGGCCAACGTCATCATTCCGTTTCCCGGCGCGTCCAGCGCCGATGTGGAAAAAATGGTGGCCGCGCCGGCCGAGCAGGTGCTGGCGCAAATTCAAGGCATTGAACACACCTATTCGGTGTCGCGTCCCGGCGTGGCGGTGCTGACGGTGCAGTTCCAGGTGGGCGTTCCCCGCACCGAGGCCCTGGTGCGCCTGTATGACGTGCTCAACGCCAACAAGGACTGGTTGCCTGCGGGGCTGGGGGTGATGGACCCCATCGTCAAGCCCAAGGGCATCGACGACGTGCCCGTGCTGGCCATCAACCTGTGGAGCAAGGATGGCCAGGCTGCCCTGGAGCTGGAGCGCGTGGCGCGCTCGGTCGAGGTCGAGTTGAAGCGCGTCAAAGGCTCGCGCGAGGTGCAGACCATCGGCGGGCCGGGTCGGGCCGTGCATGTGTGGCTGGATCCCGCCCGCCTGCGCGAGCGCGGTGTCAGTGTGCAGCAGTTGCAGCAAGCCATCGCATCGGCCAACCTGGGGATGCCTTCGGGCACCGTGGCTGACCGCGCCGAGGGTTCCCCCGGTGTGCTGACGGTGGAGACCGGGGAATTCCTGCGCTCGGCCGACGAGGTGGCCGACATCGTGGTGGCCGTCAGCCAGGGCCGCCCCGTGTACCTGCGCGAAGTGGCCAAGGTGGAGGCCGGGGCCCAACTGCCTCAGCGCTACGTGTGGTTCACGCCAGGCGCCGCCATGGCCACGGGCGGGGACACCGCGCTGCTGCCTGGGCAGGTGTTTCCCGCCGTGACCTTACAAGTGACCAAAAAACCCGGCGAAAACGCGGTGGACGTGGCCAGGGCCGTGCGGTCCCGGCTGGACGAGCTGAAAAACACCGTCATCCCCGACAACGTGCAGGTCACCGTGTCGCGGGACTACGGCGAAACCGCGGCGGAAAAGGCCAACAAGCTCATCCAGAAACTGGCCTTTGCCACCGCCAGCGTCATCATTCTGGTGGGCTTCGCGCTGGGCAAGCGCGAGGCGGTGATCGTGGGCGGGGCGGTCATTTTGACGCTCACCGCCACCCTGTTCGCGTCCTGGGCCTGGGGCTTCACGCTCAACCGGGTGAGCCTGTTTGCGCTGATTTTTTCCATTGGCATTCTGGTGGACGATGCCATCGTGGTGGTGGAAAACATCCACCGCCACCGCCAGCTCACGCCCGATCTGCCGCTGGCCACCATCATTCCCCGGGCTGTGGACGAGGTGGGTGGCCCCACCATCCTGGCCACGCTCACCGTGATTGCCGCGTTGCTGCCCATGGCCTTCGTCTCAGGCCTCATGGGGCCGTACATGAGTCCCATCCCCATCAACTCCAGCATGGGCATGGCGCTGTCGCTGGCCATCGCCTTCACCGTCACGCCCTGGCTGGCCCTCAAGCTCACCGACACACGCGCCCACCACGCGGCCCACGGGCCGGGCAAAGTGGCCCGTGGCCTGCAGTCATTTTTTGGCCGCACCCTGTCGCCTTTGCTGGCCAGTGCCCGCAAGCGGTGGCTGCTGCTGGGCGGGATTCTGGTGGCGTTGTTGCTCTCGGTGGGGCTGACGCTGGTGCAGGCCGTGGTCCTGAAAATGCTGCCGTTTGACAACAAGAGTGAGTTCCAGGTGGTGGTGGACATGCCGGCGGGCACGCCGCTGGAGGGCACCGCCGCCGCGCTGCAGGACATGGCCGCCTACCTGTCGCAGGCCCCCGAGGTGCGGGACATCCAGGGCTACGCCGGCACCGCCAGCCCCATCACCTTCAATGGGCTGGTGCGCCAGTACTACCTGCGGGCCGATGCCGAAAGCGGCGACTTGCAGGTCAACCTGGTGGACAAAAAGCACCGTCACGACCAAAGCCACGCCATTGCCCAGCGCCTGCGGCCCGAGTTGGAGCGCATTGCCCAGGCCCACGGCGGGCGCGTCAAGGTGGTGGAGGTGCCGCCAGGACCGCCCGTGATGTCACCCATCGTGGCCGAGGTGTATGGCCCCACGGCTGAGGGGCGCGACGAGCTCGCCCGCCGGTTGGCACAGGCGTTTGCCGCCACCCCCGACATCGTGGGGGTGGACACCAGTCTGAAAGAGCCTGCGCCCCGCGTGTTCCTGCGCGTCAACCGCGCCAGGGCCGAGTCGCTGGGCATCCCGGTGGCCACCATTTCCCAGGTGGTGCACACAGCCCTGTCGGGCAGTGACGCCACCTACCTGCACGACGGGTTCAGCAAATACGCCGTGCCGGTGCGGCTGCAGTTGCCGCGCGACATGCAGGTGGGTCTGTCCAGTGTGCTGGCCTTGCCACTGAAGGCGGCCAACGGGGCCATGGTGCCCCTGTCGGAGCTGGTGCGGGTCGAAACGGGCGTCATCGACATGCCCCGCCTGACGAAAAACCTGCTGCCGGTGACCTATGTCTTCGGGGACATGGCAGGCCAGCTGGACTCGCCGCTGTACGGTCTGTTCAGCATCCGGACCCGCCTGGAAGGTGCGGCGCTGCCCAACACCGGCGCGCTGAACGAGCACTGGATTTCCCAGCCCAGCGACCCCTACCGGCAGTACACGGTGAAGTGGGACGGCGAGTCGCAGATCACCTACGAAACCTTCCGCGACATGGGCGCCGCCTATGGCGTGGGGCTGATCCTGATCTACCTGCTGGTGGTCGCCCAATTCAAGAGCTACGTGACGCCGCTCATCATCATGGCCCCCATCCCGCTGACCATCATCGGTGTCATGCCCGGCCACGCGCTGCTGGGCGCGCAGTTCACCGCCACCAGCATGATCGGCATGATCGCGCTGGCCGGCATCATCGTGCGCAACTCCATCTTGCTGGTGGACTTCATCGAGCTGGAAACCGCGCGCGGCATTCCGTTTGCCCAGGCGGTGGTGCAGTCGGCGGTGGTCAGGGCGCAGCCCATCGCCCTGACGGCGCTGGCCGCCATGATGGGGGCGTTTTTCATCTTGGACGACCCCATCTTCAACGGCCTGGCCGTGTCCCTCATTTTTGGCATCGCGGTGTCCACGCTGCTCACCCTCATCGTGATTCCGGTGCTGTACTACGCCGTGTACCGCCGCCGCCACGCTGCCTGATTTTTTTGTTGAACCCAAGGAGTTGACCATGACCGTTGAACGTTACATCCGTGTGATTGCGGGCTTTTTCATCATGCTTTCGCTGGCGCTGGGCGTCGAAGCCAGCCCGCTGTTTGTCAGCCAGTGGTTTTTGGCCATGACGGCGTTTGTGGGGCTGAACCTCTTCCAGTTTGGCTTCACCAATTTTTGCCCCCTGTGCACCATACTGGCCAAGTTGGGTGTGCCCGGCGGTGCCGACAGCTGCGGCGCCGGCAAGGCATGCCCCACGCCCTCCAAGTGAGTCCCCGCAGCACGTGCTGCATGGTGTTTGACGGCCTTTGAGGGGCCGCCAGTCACGCCCCACAACCCAGTTGTCCACATGTCCCCATCCCATCCCCTGAAATTTTTGGCGCCCAGTTGGTTTTCGGTGGTCATGGGCCTGGCTGGCTTGGCGTTGGCGTGGCAATCGGCCGTGTCAGCGCTGGGGCCATCCGCCACGGGCGTGGCGCTGGTGCTGGGTGGCGTGGCACTGGTGGTTTTTGTGCTGCTGCTGGGGTTGTCCGCGCTGCGCGCTCACCGCTTTGCGCAGGCGCTGGCCGAAGACCTCAGGCACCCGGTGCGCCATGGCTTCGTGGCGGCCCTGCCCGTTGCTTTGCTGCTGCTGGTGACCCTGGCCAACCGATTGGACTTGCAAGGCCCGTGGATGGACGGCTTGTGGTGGCTGGGTTCCCTCGGTCAGCTGTGGGTCACGGTGTGGGTGCTGCAGCGCTGGTTGGTGGCATCGCCCGCAGACACGGCCCCCCCTGCACCTGCGGTCGACGTGTCGCCGCAAGGCCTGATTCAAGGTGCCGTGCCATCGCCCAAACCGTCCGCGCCGGCATTTGCGCCCCCTGCGTTCTGGCCCACCGTCACCCCCGTGCTTTTCATTCCGGTGGTGGGCAACGTGGTGGCACCCCTGGCTGGTTTGGCCTTGGGTCATTCGCTGTGGTCGGCAGCCCAGTTCGGCGTGGGTGTGCTGTTGTGGCCCGTGGTGCTGACGCTGTTGCTGGTGCGCAGAGTGGCACAAGGCCCCTTGCCCGAGCGTTTGCTGCCCACCTGGTTCATCACCGTGGCACCACCGTCGGTCATGGGGTTGGTGCTGTTGTCCTGGGCCGCGCCTGCGTCCGTCGTGGCGGCCTTCTGGGGGGTGGCGCTGTTTTTTTTGCTCTGGTCTGCACGCATCGCTCAGCAGGCGGTCAGTCAGCCTTTTGCGCTCGCCTTCTGGGCGGTGTCGTTCCCCCTGGCCGCATTGACCACGCTCACGTTGAAGCTGGCCGCCGCGCAGCCCTCTGCCGCCATGCAGTTGGTTGGGACGTGGCTGCTGGCACTGGTGTCACTGGTGGTGCTGGGTTTGTGCTTGGCCACGGTGCGTGGTTTGCGCGATGGCAGTCTGCTCGCGCCGGAGCCCGTGGCCATGCTGCAGGCTCAAAAATAAATGGTGAGCAATAAACCCATGCCCAAATTGCCATGGGTGCCAATATGAATTGAAAATCTGGTGGGACTTCGGCGCCGCACGGTGTGCTCACCCCCAGACGGCCTTCAAGGCGGTCCACGCCCGGGTCAGCATGGGTTCACGGGTCCGCTGGGCCAAGCACACCAGGCACAGCTCACAGTCCAGCGACACGCGGTCGGCAATCACCAGTCCGTGCGATTGCGCCGCTCGCATCGCAATGGCATCGCGCACCAAGCTGAGACCCACTCCGCTTTTCACGAGGTCCAACATGGACGCTTCCTGGTCAACCAACGCTGAGCGCCGGGGTGACAGCCCGGTGAGCGAGGCGGGACCGTATACCCCTCGCAGCAGTCGGTGGTGAGCGCTCGCCGGGGGCGTGTCCAGCCAAGGCAGGGTGGCGAGGCCGAACCAGTCCTTGCCCATCACCTGGGGGCCCCAACCCGCAGGCGCCAGAACCCGGTAAGTGAATCGGGTGAGGGTGCGCAGTTCCACCGCGGGGTCTGGGGTTTGCTGGGGCAGGTTCAGGAAGTAGCCGATGTCCAGCTCATTTCGCATCACCCTGTCCAGCACGTCGCCGCTCATGCCCTGTTGCAACTCGGTGCCCAACTGTGGACTGAACTCAGCCAACTGTTTCAGGAACGCCCCCAGGCGAATGAATTCGGGATCCAGAATGGTGCCAATGCGCAGGGTGCCGCGCACCGTCTGGTGCAGGGCGGCAGCGGCATGCCCCACCTCGGCAAGCGCCGCCAGGGCTTTGTCAGCATGGGGCAGCAGGGCCGCGCCGTCCTGTGTGAGGGCCATGCCTCGCGGTGTGCGGGCGAACAGCACCAGTCCGGTGGCTTCGGCCAATGCCTTCAATTGCAGACTGACGGTGGGCTGGCTCAAGCACAGTTGCTGCGCTGCCCTGGAGACATGGCCTTCCCGGGCCACGGCCACAAACGCGCGCAGGGTCTGGGGATCGAGGGTGGAGGCAGAGCGGACCGTCATGGCCACATGTTATTGGATTTGCCAATGACGGATGGGGCGCAAATTCATTGGCAATGCGGATGCAACGCCTTCACACTGCAGCATTTCTGTCGGTCGCAAAACCCATGCGCCTGCGACCCACAGCCTGTGTCCGACCGCTTGCTGGTGCGCTGAGTGCGCAGCTGCCGCTGGCCAGCCCAACACCCCGAGGAGTTCTCTGTGTCCCCATCGCCATCCCTTGTTGAATTCGACACCATCATTGTCGGGGCTGGTACGGCGGGCTGCTTGTTGGCCAACCGCCTGTCGGCCGACCCCTCGCGGCGCGTGCTGCTCATTGAGGCGGGGCGCGCCGACGATTACCACTGGATCCACATTCCCGTGGGCTACCTGTATTGCATTGGCAACCCCCGCACCGACTGGTTGTTCAAGACCGAGCCGGACGCCGGTCTGAACGGGCGCAGCCTGCGCTACCCGCGTGGCAAGGCGCTGGGCGGCTGCTCCAGCATCAACGGCATGATTTACATGCGCGGGCAGGCCCGCGACTACGACCAATGGGCGCAGCTCACCGGCGACGAGGAGTGGAGCTGGGCCAACTCGCTGCCCGATTTCAAGCTGCACGAAGACCACCATGGGGGTGCCAATGCCTTGCACGGCGCCAAGGGCACGGTACCAGACCAGGCGTGGTCTGACCCCGGCGCCTATGGCCAGCTCATGCGCTCCAGCGGGGCAGGGGGCGAATGGCGGGTGGAGCGCCAGCGCCTGCGCTGGGATGTGCTCGACGCCTTTGCCCAGGCCGCGCAGCAAACCGGCATTCCCGCCACCACCGACTTCAACCAGGGCAGCAACGAGGGGGTGGGCTACTTTGAAGTCAACCAGAAAGCCGGCTGGCGCTGGAACACCGCCAAGGCGTTTTTGCGCCCACACGCCATGCAACGCCCCAACTTCACGCTGTGGACGCAGGCGCAGGTGAGCCAGTTGCTGCTGGAGACCCTGCCCGATGGCAGCCAGCGCTGCACCGGCGCCACCGTGTGGAACGGGCACGAAATGGTCACGGTGCACGCCCGCCGCGAGGTGGTGTTGAGCGCCGGGGCCATTGGCAGCCCGCACATCCTCCAGCTGTCGGGCATAGGGCCGGCGCAGGTGCTGCGCCAGCACGGCATCGACGTGAAGGTGGACTTGCCCGGCGTGGGCAGCAACCTGCAAGACCATTTGCAGATCCGCACCGTGTTCAAGGTGCAGGGTGTGAAAACGCTGAACACGCTGGCCAGTTCTTGGTGGGGCAAAGCGCAAATTGGACTGGAGTATGTGCTCAAACGGTCTGGCCCCATGAGCATGGCCCCCAGTCAGCTGGGTGCCTTCACCCGCAGCGACCCAGACCAGCCCTGGCCCAACATCGAGTACCACGTGCAGCCGCTCAGCCTGGACGCGTTTGGGGAGCCGTTGCACCCGTTTCCCGCCATCACCGCCAGCGTGTGCAACCTCAACCCCACCAGCCGGGGTACGGTGCACCTGAAGAGTCCCCGGTTCGAGGATGCCCCCGCCATCGCCCCCCACTACCTGGCCACACCCGAGGACCAGCGCGTGGCGGTGGACAGCCTGCGCCTGACCCGCCGCATCGCGGCCCAGCCGGCGCTGGCGCCGTTCAAACCTGAGGAATTCAAACCCGGCACCCAGTTTCAGACCGATGACGAACTGGTGCGCCTGGCGGGCGACATCGCCACCACCATCTTCCACCCCGTGGGCACCACCGCCATGGGCCGCGATGGTGACGCGATGGCTGTACTCGATTCACATTTGCGTGTGCGCGATGGCCAAGGCGGGGTGATTGCCGGTCTGCGCGTGGTCGATGCCGGGGCCATGCCCACCATCACCAGCGGCAACACCAACAGCCCCACGCTGATGATGGCCGAGAAGGCTGCGCGCTGGATGTTGCAGGGGGACGGCTGATGGCCAACGGCGGTTCAGCGCAGCCGACCCACGTAGCGAGCGCCCTCTGCCCCGGCTTGGGTGGTGGCTGATGCCCCTTCCCCGGTGTGGCCGAACACCGAGTTCAATGTGGACTCCAGAAAGCCGCTGGCACGTCCCTCCCGCGCGGCGTTGGGAGCTGATGCGTCCACCGGTTGCTTGTCCCGGTTGCGGCGAAGTGCGTCAGCGGCGGCTTCGACCAGCGGTTTGCGTTGAACCTGCTCCATGTGCGGTATTTCAGCGGCCAGGCGATCGGCGAGCTTGAGCAGGTCCTCGTGGCCCTCGGCCTGGCCCCTTTCCCGCGCGAAGCGAACCATCTCCTGCGCGTAGGCGACGTTGGTGGCCATCCATTCGGTGTCGGTGACACGTCCCGTCTTGCGCCGCAGCACCACATGCAGGTGAGCGGCCACGGCAAATGAGTCGCTGCTGGCCATGGTGTCAATGTCCCAACTGCTCGGCGTGCAGGGCCTCGTCCAGCCCTGCGCGCTCTTGCTCTTCGTCCACCCGCAAGGGCGTGATGCGGGAGGTCACCCACAGCACCACCGCCGTCATGACCAGGCTGTAGCCCAACACCGATGCACAGGCCACCGCCTGCGTGGCCAGGTCGCCTGTCAGGCCTGAAATGGCGGACTCCGCCAGCACGCCGGTCAGCAGCGCCCCCACCAGCCCACCCAGACCGTGCACGCCAAACACGTCCAGGGAGTCATCTGCCCCCAGCCATTTTTTGAGCCCTGTGGCGCCCCAAAAGCACACGATGCCCGCCACCACGCCTGTCACCAGCGCGCCCCTCAGGCCCACAAAGCCTGCAGCGGGCGTGATCGCCACCAGTCCAGCCACCACGCCAGAGCACAAGCCCAGCAGTGACGCCTTGCCGCGCAGCGACCACTCCATGGCCATCCAGGCCATGGCCCCCGTGGCGGCGGCCAGGTGCGTCACGGCCATGGCCAAGCCAGCACGGCCATCACCGGTCAGTGCCGAGCCGGCATTGAAGCCGAACCAGCCAACCCACAGCAGGCCCGTACCAGCCATGGTCAGCCCCAGGTTGAAGGGCGCAAACGACTCCCTGCGGTAGCCCATCCGTGGTCCCAGGGCATACGCTGCCACCAGCCCGGCCGCCCCCGCATTGATGTGCACCACCGATCCTCCTGCAAAGTCCAGTGCGCCCATTTGCGCCAGCCAGCCACCCGGCTCCCACACCCAATGCGCCACGGGTGCATACACCACCAACAACCAAAGGCCCACAAACCACATCAGGGCGGCGAACCGCATGCGCTCCACCAGGGCCCCCACGATCAGGGCGCAGGTGATGATGGCAAAGCTCATTTGAAACATGGCGTACACCGATTCGGGCAGGGCGGGGGCCATGTGGCTCACGCTCAAGCGCCCCTCCGGCCCCAGGAACAGCAGACCGGAAAACCCTGCGCGGTCCAGCCCGCCCAGCCAGCCACCCAGGCCGCTTCCCCACGTGGGGTGGCCAGGGGTGAACGCCAGCGAATACGCCAGCCCGAACCACAACACGCTGACCAGCGCGGCGATGGCCACCACACTGGCCATGGTGTTGATCACGTTTTTGGCGCGGACCATGCCGCCGTAAAACAGGGCGATGCCAGGCAGGGTCATGAGCAGTACCAGCGCCGTCGAAACCATGACCCACACGGTGTCTGCCGGGTTGATCTGTCCCAGTGGTGCCAGACCGGGCGAGGTCATTGGTGGCGCAGCTTGCTCGGTGCACCAGGCGGATGCGCCCGCCAGCAGCAGCGGGACACCGAACAGCTGGGCCAACACGCGGCTCATGGGCCTGTTTTTGGGCATTGGGACTCCTGTTTCCTCAACGAGGGATGGGGTGGAGCATTTCCCGTGCCACACCCCCGGGAAATCCCCGATGCACCATGCCCGTGCACTGCCCTACAGTGCGGGTAGACGCCATTGCGGGTTGACACAGTCTCCTGCCCCGGCGAAAGGCCGAGGAGACAACCCGAGCCCATAACAACACCACAGCGCCCACAGAGGTGCATCGTTTGTGCCAACGCCAGCTGATGCTGGCGTTTTTTTTGGGGCCGCCACAGTGCCCGCACAATCGCTACCCATGGACATATTGCTTGCGGCCGTTGCGTCGTTCTTTGCTGGTGCCGTCGATGCCATCGTGGGAGGGGGGGGGCTCATCCTGTTGCCGGCCCTGTTTGCCGTGTTCCCGGGTGCCCCACCGGCCACGCTGCTGGGGGTGAACAAGGGCACCTCCATCTGGGGCACCGCATCGGCGACTTGGCAGTACGCCCGACGGGTGGAGTTGCGCTGGCCCTCCCTGCTGGTGGGGGCCGCGCTGGCGCTGGTGGGCTCATTTGCTGGGGCCTGGGCGGTCACGCAGGTGTCACCGGACTTTCTCAAAAAAATCCTGCCCGGCGTGCTGTTGCTGGTGTTTGTCTACACCCTGGCCCGAAAAGACCTGGGACAAACCCATTCCCCCCGGCTGAATGGGCGCGCTGAAATGCAGGCCTTGGGCCTGTTGGGTGCGGTGATCGGGTTTTACGACGGCTTTTTTGGGCCCGGCACCGGCAGCTTTTTTGTGTTTCTGCTGGTGCGCTGGCTGGGTTATGACTTCATGCACGCCAGTGCATCGGCCAAGCTGCTGAACACCGCATCCAACCTGGCTGCCCTGAGCCTGTTTGGGTGGATGGGCCATGTGTGGTGGCACGTGGTGTCCGTCACCGCCGTGGCCAATGTTGCCGGAAGCCTGATGGGCGCCCGCCTGGCCATGAAGCACGGGTCGGGTTTTGTGCGGGTGTTCTTCATGGGGGTGGTGGGGCTTTTACTGCTCAAGACCGCCAGCTCGGCCTACCTCTGAGGGGCGTTGGTGCGCGCACCGTTGCTGCTGGCATTTCCCTCGGGAAGGGGCCACTCCATGTCGCTGGCCTTGCGCGGCTGGCCAATCGGCGCTGCGGCCAGGCCTTTTTGAACGGCGGCCAGGTCTTCCGGGCTGGGAAATTGGTCCAGCAGCACGTAGTCGAACACCCGGCGGGCGATGGGGGCGGCGTGGGCAGCACCAAACCCCGAGTTTTCCACCACCACGGCCAGCGCCACTTGTGGCCGATCGGCGGGGGCGAAGGCGATGTAGAGCGAGTGGTCGCGCTGGTGCTCCTCCAGCTTGCGGGCGTCGTACTTGTCCTTTTGGCCAATGGTCACGGCTTGCGCGGTGCCGGTTTTTCCCGCGCTCAGGTAGGGGGCGCCCGCAAACACGCGGGTGGACGTGCCCTCCTGCGTCACGCCCACCATGGCGCGAACCACGGTTTCAAAGTGGGCCGGGTTCAACCCCAGGTCCTGGCCGGGAGGGCGCTCAATGGGGTGGCGCTGGCGGGACACGGCATCTTCCGTGGCCAGCCCCAGGTGGGGCAGGTGTTTCACCCCCCGGTTCGCCAGGGTGGCGGTGGCTTGCGCCAGTTGCAGCATGGTGAAGCTGTTGTAGCCCTGGCCAATGCCCAGCGAGATGGTTTCACCGGCGTACCAGCGCTGTTGTTCGGGGCGGCGGTAGGTGTTGCGCTTCCAGCGCTGACTGGGCAGCACGCCCCGCACCTCGCCGCGCAGGTCGATGCCGGTGATCTGGCCAAAACCAAAGGGCTGCATGAAGTCGTGGATGGCGTCCACGCCCAACTCATTGGCCAGCGAGTAGTAGTACACGTTGCTGGACTTGACGATGCTGCGGTAGAGGTCGACCGAGCCCAATCCGCCGTCGCCGTGGCTGCGGAACTTGTGGTTGCCAAACATCCAGTAGCCCGGGTCGTTGACGATGGTTTGCGCCGAGCGTTTGCCAGTGGCCAGGGCGGCCAGACCCATGAAAGGTTTGTAGGTGGAGCCTGGTGGGTAGGTGCCCCGCAACGCGCGGTTGAGCAAGGGCTTTTCCAGGGACTCGTTGAGCATGCGCCAGTTTTCCACGTCGATGCCGTCCACAAACAGGTTGGGGTCAAACGTGGGTTTGCTCACAAAGGCCAGCACCTCGCCGTTGCGCGGATCCAGGGCCACCAGGGCTCCCCGGCGGTCACCGAACATGTCTTCCACCAGCTTCTGCAGCTTGATGTCCAGCGTCAGCATCACGGTGTTGCCGGGGGTGGCGGGGGTGCGTGCCAGGGTGCGCACCGCGCGCCCGCCGGCGGAGGTTTCAATCTGGTCAAAGCCGGTCAGGCCGTGCAGTTGCTGCTCAAAGCTCTGCTCGATGCCGAGTTTGCCGATGTATTCGGTGCCCCGGTAGTTGGCCTGCTCCTCGTCGCTCCAGTCGTCCATCCGACTTTTTTCAGCCTGGTTGATGCGGCCGATGTAGCCCACCACGTGGCTGGCCGTTTCGCCGTAGGGGTATTGGCGGAACAACCTGGCCTTGATGTCCACACCCGGAAACCGGTAGCGCTGCGCGGTGAAGCGGGCCACCTCCTCGTCGGTCAGCCGTGTGCGGATGGGCAGCGAGTCGAAGTTCCGGGACTCTTCGCGCAGGCGCTTGAAGCGGCGCTTGTCACGCACCTGGATGTCAATGACCTCCGCCAATGCCTCGATCACGGCATCCACATCGTCCACGCGCGAGGGCGTGATTTCCAGGGTGTACGCCGAATAGTTGGTGGCCAGGGCCACGCCATTGCGGTCCAGAATGAGCCCCCGGTGCGGCACGATGGGCAGCACCGCGGTCCGGTTGCTCTCGGCCTGCGCTTTCAGGTCGTCGTGGCGATACACCTGCAGATACACCGCGCGGGCGGCCACCAAGCCAAACGCCACCAGCACGGCCAGCAGGGCCAGCCACACCCTCAGGCGAAAGCGGGAGAGGTCCGCTTCTACGTCACGCATCGCCGTCATGGTGTGGGGCGCGGGTCAGAGGGGGCGGTTGGCATCGGGGTCGTGGGGACGCCGCTGCGGCACCAGCAGCACCAGGCTGGCCACAGGCCACAGCAAGGCGGTCAACAGGGGGGACAGGGCCACGGACCAGCCGACGAAGCCGCTGCCAGAAATCAACCGGATGAGCACCACCAGGGCTTGGGCCACCACAAACAGTGGGACCACATGCAGCGCCTGGACAGGGATGGGAAACCACAGCAGGCGCCGGTGAATGGCCGCTGCCATGAACCCCAGTGCCGTGTAGGCGAAGGCGTGTTGCCCCAGCAGCGCCGTGTGGTGCACGTCCATGGCCAGGCCAAAGGCAAACGCCAGGCCGACGCTGACCCGCTGGGGTTGGTGCACACCCCAAAACACCAGCGTCAGTGCCAGCAAGTCCGGCGTCCAGGCGGCGCGGCCCAGCAGGCCCATGTTCAGCAGCATGTTCAGCGCCAGCGCCGCCACCAGGCTGCTCCAGATGAACCAGGGGCTGGCGGGCAAGAGCAAGGGCTTGCCGGGGCGCATGATCATGGCTGCAGGCCTTTCCAAGCGGCGTTGGGCATCAGTGCTCTCCCTTGGCCGGGCGGGCATGTTTTCGGGCACTGGTCGGCGCCTCGGTCTTGGGGGGCGGCGGCAACTGTGCGCCCGCTGGCGCCAGCACCAACACGTGGCTGGTGCCGCTGATCCGGGCGCTGGGCTGACACAGTATGCGGGCGAAGGCCGATTCGGCACGCCGTTCGACTTGGGTGACCTTGGCGACGGGCAACCCCGGTGGATACACGCCATCGATGCCGCTGGTGCTGAGCAGGTCGCCCTCCTGGACGTCGGCGTTGCCTGCCATGAAACGCAATTCCAACTCGGTGCCACTGGACCCAGACTGCCCATAGGCCACGCTGCGCACCCCGGTTCGTGTGTTCAGCACGGGGATGGCCTGGTCCCGGTCGGTCAACAAGGTCACCTCTGACACCAAGGGGTGCACCCGGGTCACCTGGCCCAGCACGCCCGACTCGTCCAGCACGGGCGAGCCCGCGGCCACCCCGTGGGCCATGCCTTTGTCGATGATGACCTTGCGTGTGTAGGGGTCTGCCGCGTCGTACAGCACCTGCGCGGCCGTGCTGGCGGATGCGAGCCGGTCACGCAGGGCCAGCAAGTCCCTCAGGCGCCGGTTTTCCAGGTTCAACTGGTCCACCTGAAGTGCCTGAGCGGCCAACTCGGTGATTTTTTCCTGATTGCGAGCGGCGCTGGCCTGGGCCTGTTCCAGTGTCTGGAAGTACGTCATGACCTGCTGAGCGCCTTGCACCGGTTGCATGGCCAGCCATTGCACCGGGTAGAGGGCAGTGGCCAGCGCCGAGCGAAACGGCTTGACCAACGCAAACCGCAGGTCCGCCACCATGAGAAAGATGGCCAGCGCACTGAAAAAAAACAGTTTGGACAGCGCAGACGGCCCCTGTTTGAAAAACGGGGGCGGGGTGCGGTCCAGCGTCCCTAATGGCATGGTGAAACGGTTCGGGCGCGGCGGGGCGGGGCGGTGGTGTGGTCGCGGGATTCTTGCCCAGTGACCCAAGTGGTGGGGGCAGCCTGCGTGGTGGTCACTCCGAGGTGAAGATGGAGCCCAAGCGGTCCATGCGCTCCAGCGCCATGCCGCAGCCGCGCACCACGCAGGTCAGGGGTTCTTCGGCCACCAGCACGGGCAGGCCGGTTTCTTCGGCCAACAGGCGGTCCAAGTCGCGCAGCAAGGCACCGCCTCCGGTCAGCATCATGCCGCGCTCGGCAATGTCGGCACCCAATTCGGGAGGGGTGTGCTCCAGCGCGGTTTTCACGGCCGAGACGATGTTGTTCAGCGGGTCGGTCAGGGCTTCCAGGATTTCGTTGCTGGAAATGGTGAAGCTGCGGGGCACGCCTTCCGACAGGTTGCGGCCTTTGACTTCCATTTCTTTCACCTCGGAGCCGGGGAACGCAGAGCCGATGTTCTTCTTGATGGCTTCTGCCGTGGGCTCGCCGATCAGCATGCCGTAGTTGCGGCGGATGTAGTTGATGATGGCGTCGTCAAAACGGTCGCCACCCACGCGCACACTGCCCTTGTAGACCATGCCGCCCAGGGAGATGACGCCCACCTCGGTGGTACCGCCACCAATGTCCACCACCATGGAGCCGCTGGCATCGCTCACCGGCAGGCCCGCGCCGATGGCGGCTGCCATGGGCTCTTCAATCAAATACACCTCAGAAGCGCCTGCGCCCAGGGCCGATTCACGGATGGCGCGGCGCTCCACCTGGGTGGAGCCGCAGGGCACGCAAATGATGATGCGGGGGCTGGGCTTGAAGGCCGAGCGCGGGTGCACCATCTTGATGAACTGCTTGAGCATTTGCTCGGTGACCGTGAAGTCGGCGATCACGCCGTCTTTCATGGGGCGGATGGCTTCGATGTTGCCCGGCACCTTGCCCAACATGGCCTTGGCCTCTTTGCCCACGGCCTGAATGGTTTTTTTGCCTTGGGGGCCACCTTCGTGGCGGATGGACACGACCGACGGTTCGTCGAGCACGATGCCCTTGTGGCGAACGTAAATCAGGGTGTTGGCGGTGCCAAGGTCAATGGCGAGGTCGGTGGAGAAATGCCGACGGATAGATTCAAACATGACTGTCAAAGTCCAATGAGGCATGCGCTGCGCGCTGCAGGGCATCGCCGTGGGGTATCAAATAAAAGCGAAGGTACGCAGGCAAAAGGGGTATGTCGGCTTGAACGCTTGGCCGGATGGTGCCGCCAGCATCCGGACTGTTGGCGGCCAGTTCCCGCCTATTGGGTCAAATTAGGCCGTTAAACGGTCGATAATAACGCACCCCCTCTTGTCAAGAGCCGTATTTTCCCACGGCAGCGGCCCTCAAATTGGGCATTGTTACCGGAATTTTCATGTCCCTCACCCTCCAAGACATCTCGCGCATTTCCCGTTTGGCCCGGTTGGAGCTGGACGCCGAGCACAGCACGCGCATGTTGGCCCAGCTCAACGGTTTTTTTGACATCGTGGAGCAGATGAACGCCATCGACACCACCGGTGTCGAGCCCCTGGCCCACCCCACGGCGGTGATTGACCACGTGGCCTTGCGCTTGCGTGAGGACATCGCCAGCGAGCCCAACCAACGCGAGGCCAACCAGCGCAGCGCCCCCGCCGTCGAGCGGGGCCTGTTCCTGGTCCCCAAGGTCATTGAATGAGCGCCCAGCCTTTTCCCGACATGAACAACACCGATTTGCACCAATGGGGCGTGGCCGAGCTGGCCAGCGCCCTGGCTGCGGGCCAGGTTTCCAGTGTGGAAGCCACGCAGCACCTGCTGGCCCGTGCCCGGCAACACGCCGACCTGGGGGCCTTCCTGGCCCTGAACGAAGACGTCAGCCTGGCCCAGGCCGCAGCGGCCGATGCCCGGCTGGCGGCGGGAGAGCGCTCCCCGTTGCTGGGCGTGCCCTTGGCCCACAAGGACATTTTTGTCACCCGTGACTTTCCCAGCACCGCCGGCTCGAAAATGCTGGCCAACTACCGCAGTCCGTTTGACGCCACGGTGGTGGCCAAGCTGGCCGACGCGGGCATGGTCAACCTGGGCAAGCTCAATTGCGACGAATTCGCCATGGGCTCGGGCAACGACAACTCGGCCTACGGCCCTGCGCACAACCCGTGGGACGCCAGCCGCATCCCGGGCGGCTCGTCCGGGGGCTCTGCCGCCGCCGTGGCCGCGCGCTTGGTGCCGGCCGCCACCGGCACCGACACCGGCGGCTCCATCCGCCAGCCCGCCAGCCTGACCGGCATCACCGGCATCAAGCCCACCTACGGCCGTTGCTCACGTTATGGCATGGTGGCCTTTGCCTCCAGCCTGGACCAGGCCGGTCCCATGGCGCGCAGTGCGCTGGACTGTGCGCTGTTGCTGTCGGCCATGGCGGGGCCCGACCTGGACCGCGACTCCACCTCGCTGGACCACCCGGCGGAAAATTTTGCTGCCCACCTGCTGAATCCGACGGGTGTAGCAAACAATTCAATGGACAAAAGCGCTGGTGGCCAAAAAAGCTTAAAAAACGTTCGGGGCTTGCGCATTGGTCTGCCCAAAGAATTCTTTGGCGACGGTTGCGCACCCGGTGTACAGGCGGCGGTGCGCGCCGCACTGGCCGAGTTTGAAAAGCTGGGCGCCACGCTGGTGGACATTTCGCTGCCGCGCACCGAGCTGTCCATTCCGGTGTACTACCTCATTGCCCCGGCCGAGGCCAGCTCCAACCTCAGCCGTTTTGACGGCGTGAAATTCGGCCACCGTGCCGCCCAGTACACCGATCTGGCCGACATGTACCAAAAGTCGCGCACCGAGGGCTTTGGTCCCGAGGTGCAAAAGCGCATCATGATCGGTACCTACGTGCTCAGCCACGGCTACTACGATGCCTACTACCTCAAGGCCCAGCAGATCCGCCGCCTGATCGCGCAGGACTTCCAGCAGGCCTTCACCCAGTGCGACGTGATCGCCGGCCCGGTGTCGCCCACCGTGGCCTGGAAGATCGGCGAAAAGTCCGACGACCCCGTGGCCAACTACCTGGCCGACATCTACACCCTGTCCACCAGCCTGGCCGGACTGCCCGGCATGAGCATTCCGGTGGGGTTTGGTGAGCACGGCATGCCCGTGGGCCTGCAGCTCATCGGCAATTACTTCCAGGAGGCGCAACTGCTGGGCACGGCCCACCAGTTTCAGCTGGCCACCGACTGGCACACCCGCGCCCCGCAAGGATTCTGAACATGAGCAAATCCGACACCTCCCTGCTGGTGCGCGGTTACGAAGTTGTCATCGGCTTCGAAACCCACGCCCAGCTCTCCACCGCCAGCAAAATTTTCAGCCGTGCGTCCACCGCCTTCGGGGCCGAGCCCAACACCCAGGCCTGCGCCGTGGACCTGGCGCTGCCCGGCACCTTGCCGGTCATGAACAAGGGCGCGGTCGAGCGCGCCATCCAGTTCGGCCTGGCCGTCGGGTCGCATGTGGCCGAGCACAGCGTGTTTGCACGCAAAAACTACTTTTACCCCGACCTGCCCAAGGGCTACCAGATCAGCCAGTTTGAAATCCCGGTGGTGCAGGGCGGCGTGGTCGAGTTCTTCCTGGAGTCCGGAAAAGGCGCCGACTCGGCGCGGGAGAAAAAATCGGTCCGCCTGGTGCGTGCCCATCTGGAGGAGGACGCCGGCAAATCGTTGCACGAAGAATTCCACGGCATGAGCGGCATCGACCTCAACCGCGCCGGTACCCCGTTGCTGGAAATCGTCACCGAGCCCGACATGCGCTCCACGGCCGAGGCCGTGGCCTATGCCAAGGAGTTGCACAAGATCGTGACCTGGATCGGCATCTGCGACGGCAACATGCAGGAAGGCAGCTTCCGTTGTGACGCCAACGTGTCGGTGCGCAAGCCTGGCGCCCCTCTGGGCACCCGCCGCGAGATCAAGAACCTGAACTCGTTCAAGTTCATGCAACAGGCCATCGACTACGAAATCCGCTGGCAGATCGAGCAGATCGAAGACGGCTTTGAGATCCAGCAGGCCACCGTGCTGTTCGACCCCGACACGGGCGAAACCCGCGCCATGCGCACCAAGGAAGACGCCGCCGATTACCGCTATTTCCCCGACCCCGACCTGCCACCCCTGGTGATTGGTCGCGACTGGGTGGAGCGTGTGCGCGCCGAGATGGCCGAGTTGCCGCGTGTCATGGCCGCCCGGTTTGTGGCGGATTACGGCCTGCCGGAATACGATGCCACCACGCTGACGCAGAGTCAGGCCATGGCGGCCTACTTCGAGGCCGTGGCCAAGGCGTGCGGTCAGCCCAAGCTGGCCAGCAACTGGGTCATGGGTGAAATTTCGCGTCGCCTCAATGCAGGCGAACTCACCATCGATGCGCTGCCGGTGTCGGCGGCGCAACTCGGCGCTCTGATTGGCCGCATCCAGGATGGCACCATCTCCAACAACGCCGCCAAACAGGTGTTCGATGCCCTGTGGTCAGACGGCGGTGAGGTGGATGCGCTCATTGAGGCCAAAGGCCTGAAGCAGATGAACGACAGCGGCGCGCTGGAGGCCATCGTGGCCGAGGTGCTGGCCGCCAACGAGAAAAACGTGGCCGAGTACCGTGCAGGCAAAGAAAAAGCCTTCAACGCGCTGGTGGGTCAGGTCATGAAGGCCAGCAAGGGCAAGGCCAACCCGGCGCAGGTCAACGAGGTGCTCAAGGCCAAACTGGGCTGACGTTGTCGGTCGCCGTTGCCATCGCGTGCCGTGGCGTCCACTGCGCCATGACTCAGGGGCGGCGCGGCGGCGGCGGGTGGCCCCACAGTTGTCGAAGTCGCACCAATTCTTCATCGAAGCGGGCGTTGATGCGCGCCATTTCGTCCGCTTGTATGACCAGCAGCCGCTGCTGGCTCGCCTGCTGTTCTTGGTTGTCCCGCAGGTTGCGCTTGAGCCAAGCCGGTGCCTGCGCCGGGTTGGCCTTGTAAAACTCCATTTCGGTCAGCCACACCTCGCGCTGCTTCTGGAGTTCCAGGCTGCGCTGCCGAATGGCCTCCTGCGCGCCCAGCACCACCTCCAACTGCTTGCGGCGCTCGGCCTGGTGTTGCTCTTCTGACTGGTAGCGCATCAGCAGGGCACGGTCGCGTCTGCGCTCTTCGAGCAGCCGGGCTTTTTGCACCGCTTCCTGCTGGGCGCGTGCTTCTTCCCGTGCGCGTTCGTCGGCGGTCAGGCTGGGCGGGATGATGCGCAGGGTGGTGCCTGCTGGCGACAGTTCGCGCTGTTCGCGGGCCAGGCATTCGGGGATGGGGCGGTCCGAGGTGATGCGTCGGCCCTGGGCATCCACACACACAAAAATGCCGCCGCCCGCCTCGTTCGTTTGCCCATGCGCCGCACTGGCCAGCAGGCAGACCACCCACCAGCCCCACAACACCCCCAGCCAACGGCGTGTGGCGGGCCATGCGCAGCCAACGGCGGTGCCTGTGAGGGCACACACGCTGCGGCGGTGGGTGGCGAGGGGGGCTGCGGTCAATGCCTCTCCTTGTGTGTGTGTTTCTTCCCTGTGGAGTTGGGCGTTGGCGGGGGTGGCTGGGTGGCTTCAGCCGGGGTCTGACACCCCGTAGCGCTGCCGGTACGCCAGCACGTTGGCGTAGTGGGCGGCGGCCCCTCCGCTGTCCTGGCTGGTGTGCAGATACTGAAGCAAATCGGTCAGGCGGGCAATGGCGCACACCTGCAGTCCCAACTGTTCGCGCACAAATTGCACAGCGCTGTGGGGCAGGTCCACCAGCGTGCCATCAGGGCCGGGGCCAGTGGCCATTTCCTGGCGGTCCAGTGCAATCGCCACACCGTGTGCCGTGGCGCCTGCGGCCTGGATGAGGGCGATGGACTCGCGCGCGGCGGTGCCCGCACTCATCACGTCGTCCACGATCAGCACACGCCCTTTCAGTGGGGCGCCCACCAGGGTGCCGCCTTCGCCGTGGTCTTTGGCTTCCTTGCGGTTGTAGGCGAACGGCACGTTGTGCCCCAGCCTGGCCAGCTCAATCGCCACCGCCGCGCCCAGCGGAATGCCCTTGTAGGCGGGGCCAAAAATCATGTCGAAGGACATGCCGCTGGCCAGGATGCGCTGTGCATAAAATTGGGCCAATTTGCCCAGTTTGGCGCCGTCGTCAAACAGCCCGGCATTGAAAAAATAGGGGCTCAGGCGGCCAGCCTTGGTTTTGAATTCGCCAAAGCGCAGCACACCGGCGCTGACGGCAAACGCCACAAACGACTGCGCCAGCGCGTCGGCCGGGGCTTGCGCTCCACTCTGTTCCACCATGGGGAAATTCCTTGTTCAAACTGACCAGTCTCAACCTCAACGGCATCCGTTCGGCCTCCAGCAAAGGGCTGGAAGACTGGCTGGCCACCACTGAACCGGATTGTATTTGTGTGCAGGAGCTCAAAGCGCAGGCGCCCGACATGGCTGGCCGGTTCGAGACATTGGCTGGTCTGCCGGGGCATTTCCAGTTTGCCGAAAAAAAGGGCTACTCGGGCGTGGGCATCTACACCCGCCACGAGCCCAGTGACGTGGTGCTGGGCTTTGATGGTGGTGAGTTCGACGCCGAAGGCCGTTGTGTGGAGCTGCGCTTTGACACACCGATACGCCGGTTTTCGGTGCTGAGCTGCTATTTCCCCAGTGGTTCGTCGGGTGAGGAGCGCCAGGCCGCCAAATTCCGCTTTCTGGCGGCGTTCTACCCCTACCTGATGGGGCTGAAGGCCGAGCGCGAGCTGATTTTGTGCGGGGATTTGAACATCGCCCACCAGGAAAAAGACCTGAAAAACTGGCGCAGCAACCAAAAGAACAGCGGCTTCCTGCCCGAGGAGCGCGCCTGGATGACCCGTGTGCTGGGTGAAGGTGGCATGGTGGACGTCTACCGCCAACTGCAGCCCGACGCCACGGCCGAGTGCTACACGTGGTGGAGCAACCGGGGCCAGGCATGGGCCAACAACGTGGGGTGGCGGCTCGACTACCATTTGGCCACGCCCGCGCTGGCCGCCACCGCACGGACAGAGGCCGTGCACAAGTCTTCGCGCTTCAGCGACCACGCGCCGTTGACCATTGGGTACGACTGGGTGCTTTGACCCGTTCCTGCCCCCTTGCCGATCCAAGCGGTCGCGCTGGTGGGGCGTGTGGTTGTTGATCGCCGAACCGGGAGCTTGACATGAACCTGCGCCACAGCTGTCTCTCTGAGTCCTGTGCCTTCTGGTGGAGGCGTGTGGGTGTTGTGCTGCTGGTCGGGTTGGCGCTGGGGGGCTGCCGCGACAGGCAGGTTGTGCCCACGCAGGGTTGGTTTCTGGAACAAACCGCCCCCGGCCGCGCGCAACTGATTTACACCAGCCCCAGCGGTCAGCGCCAGGCGTGGGACGGTGAGCTGAAAGACGATTCTCCCCAGGGCAGCCTGCTCAAACCTTTGCCCAGTGGCCAGGACAATGGCTTGTTCCGGTGGTCGCGCGCCGGGTGTGGGGAGTTGTCATTTGTGCTGGCGGACGGCGGCTTGAAATGCATCTCCTGCATGCAGCCCATCGCCTTTGTGCCCTACACCGCCAGTTGCCCGGTGGACCTGCAGCGGTTGCCCGTGCAGGGTTGGACCGCACTGGGGCTGGGGCGCCCGCAGTGATGGGGTGCGCCGTCCGGTGAGCCCGATGCCGCGGTGGCGCGACAATTCCCCATCCCCGTTCGGTCCACAGCTCTCAGAAACCCTGCCTCCCCATGCTCCAGTACCACACCATCCCCGTCACCGCCTTTGCCCAGAACTGCTCCCTCGTCTGGTGTGACCAGACGCTGGAGGCCGCCGTGATCGACCCGGGGGGTGATTTGGACAAGGTGCTGGCCGAAGTGGAGCGCCGGGGCCTGACGCTCAAGCAGATCTGGCTCACCCACGCCCACATTGACCACGCGGGGGGTACGGGCGAGCTGGCCAGGCGCTTGGGGCTGCCCATTGTGGGTCCACACCCCGCCGACCAGTTCTGGATCGATGGCCTGCCCCAGCAAAGCCGCATGTTCGGCTTTCCGCCCGCCGAAATGTTCACCCCCACCCGCTGGTTGCACGATGGGGACACCGTGACCCTGGGGCAGAGCACCTTGACTGTGCGCCACTGCCCGGGTCACACACCGGGGCATGTGGTGTTCCATTCGCCCGAGATTCAGCGTGTGTTTGTGGGGGATGTGCTGTTTGCCGGCAGCATCGGCCGCACGGACTTCCCCCAGGGCAACCACGCGCAGCTGATCAGCAGCATCACCGAGCGGCTGTGGCCCATGGGCGATGAAACGGTGTTCATCCCCGGTCACGGCCCTGAAAGCAGCCTGGGCGAGGAGCGGCGTTTCAACCCCTACGTGCGGGGCACCTGAGCCACGGCCCTTCAGCCGCCGCGCTTGGCCTGTGTGTACAGGTCCATGACCTTGGGCACATTGGCCTGCAAGGCCTCGATGCGGGCCGGGCCAGAGGGGTGTGTGGACAGGAAATTGAGCCCCGGGCCTCCGCTGCCGCCCGACGCCGCTGTCATTTTTTGCCACAACGACACGCTGGCCGACGGTTCGTAAGCGGCCCGCGCCGCCAGTTCCAGTCCCACCAGATCGGCCTCGGTCTCGTCCTCGCGGCTGAACTGCAGCGTCAGCAGTTTGGTCCCCAGGTTGGCGGCGATGTCGCCCAGGTCGCCCAGGCCCAGCAGGCGCGCCCCGATGGACAGACCAAAACCCGTGGCCTGGGTTTTGGCCAGCCGCTCACGGGCGTGTTCGCGCAGGGCATGGGCCATTTCGTGGCCCATGATCATGGCCGACTCGTCGTTGCTCAGCTTCAGGTCGTTCAGGATGCCGGTGTAAAAGGCAATTTTTCCGCCCGGCATGCAAAACGCATTGATTTGTTTGCTGGCGATCAGGTTCACCTCCCAGCGCCAGTGCTTGGCGCGGTCGTTCCAGGGCGCTGCATGCGGGATCAGGTGTTGCGCAATGGCGCGCAGCTGCTGCAGCTGGGGGTGGTTGTCGGGTGCCAGGGCTTTTTGGGCGCGGGCCTCGGCCAGCATTTGGCGGTACTGGCTGTCGGCGGCGGCCTCCAGTTGGCCAGCGGGCACCAGCTTGCGCAGGCTGGAGGCTTTGCCCACGTCCACCTGGGCGTGGGCCTGCGGCCAGCCGCCCAGGGTGGCCGTGGCTGCGCCGGCCGCCACCGTGTGCACAAACCCCCGTCGACCCTGGCGCAGGGCGGCAGAGAGCGAGCGGGCGCCGTCGGTCGGGGTGGTGGTGGCGCCGTCAGGCGGGGTTGGGCGCGCATTGGCCAGGCGCATGGCGTTGCAGAGGTAGCACATTGGCAAAATGATAGACACAAAGGCCGCCATGAACACACCTGTCAACAAGTCCCACGCCGAATCCGTGCCATCCGACACACCGCGCCAGCCGTGGGGGCAGGTCCTGCGCACTTACCTGGAGCCCGCCAGCCTGCGCATGTTTGCGCTGGGCTTTTCCGCCGGCCTGCCGCTGCTGCTGGTGTTGGGCACGCTGAGCTTTCGGTTGCGCGAGGCCGGCATTGACCGCGCCACCATCGGTTACCTGAGCTGGGTGGGCCTGGCCTACGCCTTCAAGTGGTGCTGGGCCCCGCTGGTGGACAGGCTGCCCATCCCGTTGCTCACCCGTGCCATGGGGCGGCGGCGCAGCTGGCTGCTGCTGTCGCAGCTGGCCATTGCGGGAGGGCTGGTGGGCATGGCGCTGGCCGACCCCCGCCAGACGCTGGGGCCGGTGGTGTGGTGTGCCCTGCTGGTGGCCTTTGCCTCGGCCACACAAGACATTGCGCTGGATGCGTTTCGCATCGAGTCGGCCGACACCCGCCACCAGGGCGTGCTGGCCGCCACCTACCAGACGGGCTATCGCCTGGCCATGATTTGGGCCGGTGCCGGGGTGCTGTGGCTGTCGGCCCGCGCCGAGGTGCCGGTGGCCGTGGTGGGCGTGGCCACGGGTGCGCCGGGCGCGCTGTACCAGAACGCGGCCTGGCAAACGGCCTACCTGGTCATGGCCGCGTCCATGGCGCTGGGTGTGTTGACGGTGTGGTTTTCTCGCGAGCCCGCGCGCATCGAGCTGCCCCCCGCACGCAGCCTGGCCGAGTGGCTGCGCACCGCACTGGTGGATCCGTTTGCCGACTTTGTGCGCCGCCACCGCTGGCAGGCGGTGCTGATTTTGGCGCTCATTGGCACCTACCGCATCAGCGACGTGGTCATGGGCATCATGGCCAACCCGTTCTACGTGGACATGGGCTACACCAAGGACGAGGTGGCCGCCGTGACCAAGGTGTACGGCGTCATCATGACCCTGGTGGGGGCGTTTCTGGGGGGCGCGCTCACCGTGCGGTTTGGCGTGCAGCGCATCCTGATGCTGGGCGCGGCGCTCTCGGCCTCCACCAACCTGCTGTTTGCCTGGCTGGCCGGGCATGGGCACGACGTGACGGCCCTCATTGCCGTCATTTCCACCGACAACCTCAGCGGGGGCATTGCCTCGGCCGCGTTCATTGCCTATTTGTCGGGGCTGACCAATGTGCAGTACTCGGCCACGCAGTACGCCCTGTTCAGCTCCATGATGCTGCTGGCCCCCAAGTGGCTGGCGGGGTTCTCGGGCGTGGTGGTGGATGCCGTGGGCTACCCCAGCTTTTTTGTGGGCACGGCCCTGCTGGGGGTGCCCGTGCTGCTGCTGGTTTGGGTTTCGATGAAAAAAATGCCATCCAGCGCTTGATGCTATTGAATATTTAGCTATGAATGTCTGCTTCACCCAACTTTACGGTGGCGACACACCCGCGTGCGCTGGCTGGCCGACACTGGGGCATGTCCGCTGACATGCTTTCCCTTTTTCATTTCCGTTCTGCACACCTGTGCCGCGCCCCCACGGGCGTGGCGACCCAACCATGACCCTGCCCCTGCTGATGATTGAAGACGACGTGCGGCTGGCCCGCATGGTGGTGGAGTACCTGGGCCAATCGGGTTACGACGTGGCCCATGCGCCCGACGCCACACAGGGCCTGGCCATGCTGCAAGGCGGTGGTGGCGGTTTGCCCGCACTCGTCATCCTGGACCTGATGCTGCCCGACCTGGACGGCCTGGAGGTGTGCCGCCGTGTCCGTGCGCTGCCGGGCGACGCGGGGCGAGTGCCCCTGCTCATGCTCACGGCCAAGGGCGACCCCATGGACCGCATCATCGGCCTGGAAATGGGGGCGGACGACTACCTCCCCAAACCGTTCGAGCCCCGGGAGCTGCTGGCCCGCATACGTGCCGTGTTGCGCCGCCACGGCAACGGTCCGGCCACCGCCACCCCTGCGGCGGGCCAGCCGCCGCTGCGCTTTGGTTCGCTGGAGATTGACCGCGACGCCCGCACCGTCAGCGTGGGTGGGCAGGCCTGTGAACTCACCTCCTACCAGTTTGACCTGCTGGTGGCCATGGCCGAGCGCGCCGGGCGTGTGCTCAGCCGCGACCAGATCATGGAAGCGGTGCGTGGGCGCGAGCTGGAGGCGTTTGACCGCTCCATCGACGTGCACGTCGGCCGCATCCGCAACGCCATCGAGGCCGACAGCAAAAACCCCCGCCGCATCCTCACCGTGCGCGGCGTGGGCTATGTGTTTGCCAAGCAGCAGGACTGAGGCCATGCGCCAGTGGCTCACCCAGCGCCTGTACCTGCGCATCTGGCTGGCGGTGGTGCTGGCCATCACCCTGCTGGCGCTGGTGGCGGGTTGGCTCTGGCGCATGGACATGGAGCGCGAGCGCGCCGAGCGGCCCGGCCGCGAAATTGTGGTGCGCAACGCCCAGGGTGAGGTGTTGGGGCAGGCCCCGGCCCGGCCGCTGCGCATGGGCGGTCACGGGCCCGTGGAGTTCCAGGTCACCATGAACGACGGTCAGACCCTGTACGTGCAGCTGCCCCGCCCCAACCGCCCACCTGGCCAGCGACCCGCTGAATGGCGGCCACCCACACTGGGGTTTGCCAGCCTGCTGGCGCTGGTGGCGCTGGCGGTGGCCCTGGGCACCTACCCGGTGGTGCGCTGGCTCACCAAACGCCTGGAAGCCCTGCAGCAAGGGGTGGAGCGCTGGGGGCAGGGCGACCTGTCCATTCGTTTGCCCGTGCAGGGGCAGGACGAGGTGGCCTTTCTGGCCCAGCGTTTCAACGTGGCGGCCGAGCGGGTGCAGGCCTTGCTGCAGTCGCACAAGGCGCTGCTGGCCAATGCCTCACACGAACTGCGCTCGCCGCTGGCCCGCATCCGCATGGGGCTGGAGCTGCTCGACACGGCGGCGCCCACCCACCGGGCGGCACAGCGCGCTGAAATCGCGCGAAACATCGCCGAGCTGGACCAGCTGATCGACGAAATTTTGCTGGCCAGCCGCATGGACGCGGCCGATGCGCCCGTGTTGCACCTGGAATCCATTGACCTGACCGGGTTGGCCGCCGAGGAGTGCGCCCGCACCGGGGCACAACTGCAGGTGCTGGCCCAACCCCAGTTGCGTGGCGATGCCCGGCTGGTTCGCCGCCTGCTGCGCAACCTGCTGGAAAACGCCCGTCGCCATGGTGTGCGCGGGGTTGCACCCCATTCCCCCGCGAACGACGCGCCCATGGTGGAGCTGACGCTGGACCAGGTTCAGCCAAACGGTGTGGCCCAGGCGCAGATCACGGTGGACGACCGGGGGCCTGGGGTGCCCGAGGCGATGCGTGAACGGGTGTTCGAGCCCTTTTTCCGCCTGGCGGGGGCCAGCGAGCGCGAAGGCGGCGTGGGTTTGGGCCTGGCCCTGGTCAGGACCATTGCCCGCCAACACGGCGGTGAGGTGCGCTGCGAAGCCCGCCCCGGCGGCGGGGCCCGGTTTGTGGTGACGCTGCCACTGGGGGCGGAAACCTGATGCAGATCAACGAAAAGTGTGGTCGCTTCCCCCAAATGGGGGATGTTCAAGCCAAATGTGGCAGCGCACAATTCATCCCGTTGCTGTCACAACACTCCAAGCTTGAAAAGAACAAGCGGTTGAATCAGACCACTGATCGCCGACAACGGTCCCAACGATGTCCCCTCAAAAGGACTTTTGAAGCCACCTTCGGGTGGCTTTTTTTTCGCCGCTTGCTGGAACGGGGAGACCCCAGAACGCCAGGGGAATGGTGGCGCCGTGGCAAGATGGATTTTTTGCCCGGATGTCCCCCATGTTCTACAACCTGCTCAAGCTCGCCCATGTCCTGTCCATTCTGGTCTGGGTGGGCGGCATGGTGTTTGCCCATTTTTTCCTTCGCCCCGCCGTGGCCAGCCTGGAGCCACCGGAGCGCCTGCGCCTGATGCACGGCGTGCTCGGGCGCTTTTTCAAGGTGGTGCTGGCGCTGTCGTCGGTGGCGGTGATCACGGGTGTCTGGATGATCGGTCGCGTGGCCAAAGACACGGTGCAAAGCGGCGGCGCCTTTCACATGCCCCTGTCCTGGACCCTGATGGCCACCTTGGGCCTGTTGATGTGGGCCATTTTTGGCCACATCCGGTTTGCGCTGTTCAAGCGTTTTTCCGGTGCCGTGGCGCTGGCCGAGTGGCCCCAGGCAGCCGCCTCACTGGCCAGCATTCGGCTGTGGGTCAGTGTCAACCTGGCGCTGGGGCTGCTCACCGTGGCGGTGGCGCTGCTCGGCTGATGCTTGGGCAATGGGGGCCAGCCACAGCAGGTTCATGAACAGGTACATCATGGTGCCCGCGTTGTGGGCAAACATGACCTGCGTCAGGCCAAAGCCCACGTAACCCACCACCATGACCAGTCCGCACAGGGCGCTGGTGCGGGCTGCGCTTTGCCAGGGGGTTGGGGGCTGCATGACCGACTGGCGCCAAGTGCGCCAATACAGGTGGCCGGGCAACGCAAAAAACAGCACCAGCACCAGCACACCCACCGTGCCACGCTTGGCCCACATGTCCAGCCATTCGTTGTGGGCGTGTTCGAACTCGTGCAGGACGCGCGGGATGTCGCCCCGTTCGGCCTGCGCGTTTTTTTCGATTTGGTAGCCCTGTTCCCCCCAGCCGGTCCACGGCTTGGCCAAGCCCATTCGCCAGGCAAATTTCCAGTGGGCCAGGCGTTGACCGATGGAGTTGTCGCTGGCGCCCGTGGTCTGGTGCAGCTGAATTTCCTGCCAGGCCTCGTTGGCGCGGGTCTGCACCAGGTGCCATTGCGAGCCCAGCAGCACCAGCACCGCCGCAACAGAGAGCAGCAGCCGCACCCGGTAGCGGCCATGGTGTGGAACGGAGGGCTGGGCGTGGTACGCGGTCAGTGGTCGGCGGTGTTCCAGGGCGAACACCAGGGCCACCAGCACCGGTGCCACCCACCACCCCCCCCGTGACTCCGACGCAATGCAGGCGTAACCCCCCGCCAGCGCCGCCAGCATGCCCACCCAATGGCGCCAGCCTTTTTCGTGGCGGGCCCACAGCCAGCTCCAGACCCCCAGCAGCAGCGCCAGGTTGCCAAAGTGAATGGCATTGGTGTAGCCCCAGGCGCGGGTCCAGTGCAGCACCTGCAGTTGCCAGAATGCGGTGCCGGCCGCGGCGAGGGCGCCCACCCAAAGGCCCCAGCGCAGGGTGCGCACGCTGGCGCCGGAGGCGGCCAGCGCGGCGGGGATGGCCAACAGGGCCAGCGCGAATTTGAGCGGCCGGTCCAGTGTGTTGGCCTTGAACGGGTGGGTTTGCCACGCGTCCAGGCTCAGCAGCAAGCCCATCAGGGCCACGGCCACCACCCAGGTGCGCAGGGCCGGGTGTTGCCAGGCGCTGGGCCAGGCGCGGGCGCAGGCCAGCCCCAACACACACAGCAACAGGCTTCCCCAGGAGTAGCCCGAGGGGATGGACAACGCCAGCGCCGGCAGCACCAAAGCCGCCACGGCAAACACCTGATGACGCCAGTGCGCCGCTGGCCGGGAAGTCATCGGGACGCGGGGTGTTGGAGGTCGTCCTGGTCCACCGCCAGGGCGGTGTAGCGGAAAAAGCTTTCCAGGGCGATGAAAAGGCAATGCAGAAATCCGGCCCGTCCACACAGGAATCCGCGGTGGAAAAAATACAGCCTCACAAAACTGGCCACACCGCTGGCCAGGCCGCGCCGGACGCCGCCGGTTTTGCCCAGCCCGTGGCGTTTGACCGCTCCCAGCTGGGCGTATTGCGCCAACTTGACCAGGCTCTGGTGCACCGAACGGCGCGAGTAATGCCACAGGCGGTGGCGCAAGGTGGCGCGTGGTGTCCCCGGGTTGCGCAGCCGGGGCCCTTCGTGCACCACGCCGTCAAACCCCAGCAGTTGGCGCATGGGGAACAGGCGCGGCAGGCCGGGGCCGCTGCGCATGTGGGTCAGGGGCTGTCCAAACGCCAGCTGCAGCCAGGTGATGTCGTACACCGTGTCCTCGTCACGCTGGACGGCGGCGGCGATTTCGGCGGCCAGCTCGGGGGGGATGACCTCGTCCGCGTCCAGAAACAACACCCAGTCGCTGCGGGTGTGGGACATCAGGCGGTTGCGTTGCTCGGCAAACCCCTGCCAGTCGGCATGGGTGTGGACCTCGGCGCCCAGCTGCCGAGCCAGGGCCACGGTGTCATCGGTGCTGCCGGAGTCCACCACCAGCAACTGGTCGGCAAAAGCCGCACTGCGCAGGCAGGCCTCGATCTGACTGGCCTCGTTGAGGGTCATCACGGCGATGGTCAAGGTGGGCATGCAGGGGTTGCGGTGGGGGTGAATGGGTCAGGCGTGGGCATGCCACATGCCGACCCAGCGGCCTGCACTGCGTGCAATCAGCCTGGGTTGAAGGGTCAGCAGGCGCAGCAGCAGCTCCAACCCACCGCGCCACAGGGCCGTCTGGCGGGTGCGCCGCGCCACACCGGGCGGGTGGTGCTTGCGCATGAACAGGATTTTGGAGCGGCTGTGGTGGTAACCCCGCCCCCACTCGGCGCGCACCACCGATCCGCCTTTCACCGATCCCCGGTTGGCGTGGTGGGCCACGGCGGCGGGGTCAATCAGCACCTCCTGTCCGGCGGCCATGATGCGGGCGCACAGGTCTTCGTCTTCGTAATAGAGGAAAAAATCGCTGTCAAAGCGCCACTGCCGTTCGTTGCAGCGCAGCAGCCACGCGGCGGCGCAGGCGTAGCCCACACTGGTGAGGCCCTCGGCGCCCGGACCTCGGGCGTGCCATTTCCAGCGGGGCCAGCCGTAGTTCAGCTGAGCCCGGCCGCCGTTGTCCAGCAACTGGGGTGCCACGATGCTGGCCTGGGGCTGGGCATCGGCGGTGGCCACCAGCTGGGCGGCGGCTTCCGGGGTGATGAGGCAGTCCGGGTTCACCAGCAGCGCATAAGGGGTGTTCACCCGGTCCAGCGCCTGGTTGTTCGCGGTGCCAAACCCCACGTTCACCTGCAGGCTCAACCACTTGGCATGGGGCAGGTGCTTCTTGACCTGCTGGGCCGTGTTGTCCTGGCTGGCGTTGTCCACCACGGTGATGCAGGGAAACGCCGCCAGGCTGCGGGCCAGGGCGGCTATGCAATGGCCGCTGTGGTGGGTGACCACCACCACGGTGACACGCGACAGCGTGTCACGCAGCGTGTCGCTCAATGGGCGTGCCCCACGGTCTCACCCGCTTTGAGTCGGTACACCGTGCCGCAATAGGGGCACTTGGCTTCGCCGTGGCGGGCCACATCCAGGTAAACCTTGGGGTGGGTGTTCCACAGCTTCATGTCGGCCTGTGGGCTGGGGCAATGGACCCCGCCCTGGGGGTTGAGGTCGGCTGCGGCCAGTTCAATGACGGGGGAGGGTTGGCGGGCGGTGGTCATGTGGGGGTTCCGGGGCGCAAAACAAAAAATGAGGGGCCAGGGCCGCTCAGACGGCGGTCAGCCAATGGGCGTACTTGGGGTTGCGGCCATTGACGATGTCGAAGAACGCGGTCTGCACCTTCTCGGTGATGGGGCCACGGCTGCCCACGTAGCCGGGTTTGCCCAGCTCGATGCGGTCCAGCTCGCGGATGGGCGTCACTTCGGCGGCGGTGCCCGTGAAGAAGGCTTCGTCGGCGATGTACACCTCGTCGCGGGTGATGCGCTTTTGCACCACTTCCAGGCCCAGGTCTTTGGCGATGTGGAACACCGTGTTGCGGGTGATGCCGTTGAGCGCACCGGCCGACAGGTCGGGCGTGTAGATGACGCCGTTTTTGACCACAAAAATGTTCTCGCCCGCGCCTTCGGACACAAAGCCGGAGGCGTCCAGCAGCAGGGCCTCGTCGTAGCCGTCGTCGGTGGCTTCGCGGTTGGCCAGGATGGAGTTGGTGTAGTTGCTCACCGCCTTGGCCTGCGTCATGGTGATGTTGACGTGGTGGCGGGTGTAGCTGCTGGTCTTGACGCGGATGCCGCGCTTCATGCCCTCTTCGCCCAGGTAGGCGCCCCAGGCCCAGGCCGCCACCATCAGGTGGATGGTGTTGCCCTTGGTGCTGACGCCCAGCTTCTGTGAGCCCACCCAGGTCAGGGGGCGCAGGTAGCCGCTGTCCAGCTTGTTCTCGCGCACCACGGCGCACTGGGCGGCGTTGACCTCTTCCTGCGTGAACGGAATGGTCATGCGCAAAATTTTGGCGCTGTTGAACAGCCGCTCGGTGTGCTCTTGCAGGCGGAAGATGGCCGTGCCCTGCTCGGTCTGGTAGGCCCGCACGCCCTCGAAGGCGCCGCAGCCGTAGTGCAGGGTGTGGGTCAGCACGTGGATTTTGGCGTCGCGCCAATCCACCATCTGGCCATCCATCCAGATTTTGCCGTCGCGGTCGGCCATGGAGGGGGGGAGTGCGCTCATGGAGGTGTGTCCTTGAAATGGGTTGCGGAGGCGGTTTGCCCAACCGCAGATTTTAAAGCGGGGCGGTGTCGGCTGGCGGCTGTTGGGTCGGGGTGGCGTCCGTTTCTGCCGGACGGTTCAGCGTCCAACGCACCAGTTTGCCTTGGGCAAATTCGGCCTGCACGCTGGAGCCACCGTTGTCGGTCCAGCGAAACACCTCGGGCTCAGCCCCTTCGACCGACAGTCGTTCGCCCAAGGCGCGGGTCAGGGCCAGCACATGCAGCAGGTTGACGCCGGGACGCAACCTGGCGTTGAGCATGACGGCGCTGCCCACCCAGCCCACGGGCTGGTGGGCGGCGCGCTTGAGGACCGTCATCATGCGGGTGATGTGCAGCAGCCCCCACATGGCCACCCCGCCCCCCACCAGGGCCACACCCGCCCAGCCTTGCGACTGCCAGGCCACGATCAGCAGGACGGCCAAACCCAAAGGAACCAAAAATTTCATATCAAAAATGCCTCCGTCGCTTTATTTATATGGATAGTTTGCTATTTTAAAATCAAACCAGCGAGCGCACCACTTCCATGGCTTCCTCGATGCGGTCCACCGCGTGGATGGTCAGGCCCTCGAAGTCTTTGGCGTGGGCCTTCAGGTGGCTGGCCTTGGGGGCGTTGGCCCGCGGCACCACCGCCACACTGAACCCCAGTTTGGCGGCTTCTTTCAGCCGGTCCTGACCGCGTGGGGCCGGGCGCACTTCACCCGCCAGCCCCACCTCGCCAAACGCCAGAAAACCCTTGGGCAGCGCCTTGCCGCGCAGGCTGCTGGTGATGGCCAGCATCACCGCCAGGTCGGCAGCGGGTTCGCTGATGCGCACACCGCCGACGGCGTTCACAAACACGTCCTGGTCCATGCAGGCCACCCCGGCGTGGCGGTGCAGCACCGCCAGCAGCATGGCCAGGCGGTCGCGGTCCAGGCCCACGCTCAGGCGTCGGGGTGACGGCCCGCCGCTGTCCACCAGCGCCTGAATTTCGACCAACAGCGGGCGCGTGCCCTCCAGCGTCACCAGCACGCAGCTGCCGGGCACCGGCTCGGCATGCTGGCTCAAGAAAATGGCGCTGGGGTTGGCCACGCCCTTCAGGCCCTTTTCGGTCATGGCGAACACGCCAATTTCGTTCACCGCGCCGAAGCGGTTCTTGATGGCG
>PNML01000012.1 GCA_013823635.1 Polaromonas sp.
CAGAGTTTTGAACATGTTCCTTAAGCAAAATATGCCGCCAGCGATTTTATTCATTGAACAGTTTGCTATGAATAAATTCACCCCTGTTGCACCGCTTGTTGGCCTGCCCCAACCGGCCACCGCCGCATGAAATGGCGGCGCCTGTGGCAACCCCGCAACCCCCTGTTTTGGGTGGTGGTGGTGCTCAACGCCCTGTCCACCCTGCTGGCCTGGGTGGTGCGCACTTACCCCCTGCCCCCCACGCTGGCCGTGGCGGTGGCCGTGTTCGCCGTGGGCAACGCGGTGCTGGGCTTGCGGCTGATGTGGGCGTTGGTGAAAACTTCGCCTGAGCCGGGGGAGCGGCGGGAGGACTGATGGGCGGTGGGTGCTCCTGGAATACCGGCACCTCGCCGCTTGGCGCACAAACTCCGATTGAACCTGCTGCCGGGTCACTTGGTTTCGCACCGCCGTTTCCACGAGCGAGGCCAAAGTTTCACCGGCCTCAAGTGCGTTCTCAATGTCTTGCCAATACCGGGGCTCAATTCGCACGGGCGGAATGGTGGCGGTTTTCATGCGCAAACTGCATTGCTTTCGTGATGCACACATGTGCGCAGCTGGACGGTCCGCGCCCCGGACCCGCGCCCCCCCGCCGGAGGTCCATGCAGGAATGCCACCTGACCAAGCGGAGACCTGTTCAACCCTGGGCCGCTTTGCAGCGGTTGCGGTCTCCCGCACTTGAGCGGCGTATGCAGCGTAGAGCAGCCGGTTATGCTCTCACTTGCGAGCTTAGGTTCGCATAATATTTGCAAACAACTGTATAGCGCTGAGGGTGAGGATGGACGCTGCTGCTGATGGAGTCGACAAGGCATTCGTTGCATACCCTTCAAGGGATGTGGCCTTGGCAAAGGTCATCTCAGAGGGCGTAGGCAAAGCGAATCGCATGCACGGCAAGCGTCTGAGGTACACGCCCTGGGAGTTCAACGATATCGCAGGGAATCCGCTGATCTCCCCAATTTTGGATGGGATTGAGTCCTCTAAGTTCGTTGTCGCTGACATCACCTACTTGAATCCAAATGTCGTCTATGAGATAGGCTTCGCGATTGGGAGGTCCCGCCGGTGCTTCTTGATCCGGCATTCGCACACTGAGGGCGACAAGCGTGTAGCCAGAGAGGTAGGCATCTTTGACACCCTGGGTTATGACACGTATGACGACGCTGATGGTCTGGCCGGGTCGTTGACCGCATACGTAGATCCAAAGCCGCTGGCCTTTTCGAGCGCGCTTGATCGACTTGCGCCGGTGTACGTTGTAGAGCCGCCGGCAAAGGGCGGCGTGACTACAGTTATGACATCACGCCTCAAGAAGGCGCGATACAAGTACCGAAGCTTTAATCCGGCAGAGGATGCACGCCTTTCTGCGGCGGATGCGGTGAGGCAAGTCGCGAGTTCCGCGGGCGTGCTGCTCTATCTGATGGACGGAGACCACGACACAAACTTTATCCACGACACGCGCACGCTCTTCGTTGCAGGGCTTGCCCACGGAATGGGTAAGCCGACCCTCGTTCTTGCTCATGGATCAGCTGACATACCGCTGGATGTCCGTGACGCGGTTCAGCGGTTCACTCGTTCTGAAGACATCGTTGACCACATCGCTGCTTTTTCTCTTGAGATCACTGAGCACTTGCAGCAAGCAGACCCTACGCCGCTCAAGGATCTGACCCCACTGCAGTCGCTACAGATCGGGGACCCGACGGCTGAGAACGAGATGACCACGCTGGGCAGCTACTTTTTGCGCACAGACCAATACAGCAAGGCGGTGCGAGGCGAGGTGAATCTCGTCGTTGGGCGAAAGGGCGCCGGCAAGACCGCCTTGTTCATTCAAGTTCGAGATAAAACGCGCGCCGACAAGCGCAATGTGGTGCTTGACCTTAAGCCGGAAGGTTATCAGCTTCTTAAGCTGAAGGAAGACATTCTCACGCACCTTACCCAGGGCGCGAGTCACCATTTGGTTACAGCCTTCTGGGAGTACTTGATCCTTCTTGAGATCACCTACAAGCTTCTAGAGAAAGACCAGACTGCGCACAAGTTCAATCACGAAATTCGCGATCTTTATCTGGAGCTTGAGCAAACATACAAGACTGAAGGCTACTCGGTTGAAGGTGATTTCTCCGAGCGCCTCTTGGCCCTTTCGCAGCGGATTGCCCAGGACTACGCTCAAAGATTCGGAAATTCAGACGGCACCAAGCTGTCTACGGATCAGGTCACGCAACTAGTCTATTCCCATGACGTGCGACTTCTTCGCCGGCAAGTCTCCGCGTATCTCGAACACAAGCAGGGTGTTTGGGTACTGTTCGACAACTTGGACAAGGGGTGGAGCACGCAAGGTGTTGATGCTGTCGACGCGATGGTATTGCGCTGTCTTATCGATGCTGGTCGAAAGGTTGAACGCGATATGCGTAAGGATGGGCATACCGTTCATTGCCTAGTCTTCATCCGCAATGACGTCTATGAGCACCTGATGCGACAGAGCGCTGACTATGGCAAAGAAATGCGGGTTGCGCTCGACTGGACCGATCCGGACATGCTGCGGGAGCTTCTTCGGCTCCGCTTGATCTCAGGGCTGCCCAGTGGCTCTGCGACGCTGAGTTTCGACCAAATTTGGCCTCAACTCTGCATTTCCCATTACAAGGGAGAAGAGACTTCCGCATACATCATTGAACGTTCGCTGATGCGCCCACGGAACGTGATCAAGATGTTTGCGCATGCGAAGGGCTTCGCTGCGAACCTCGCTCATCAGAAGATTCAGGAGAGTGACCTCGAAAAGGGAGTTCGTGCCTATTCACAGGATTTGTTGGTCGAACTCGATCACGAACTGACGGATGTTTTTCCGAACTCTCGTGAGTTGCTCTATCACTTCATCGATGCAGAGCCTCACCTAACAGGTAGTTCATTGGCCGAGTTGATTGTCAGTGCTGGCATCGAAGCAAGTGATGTGCGGCGGGTAATTGACTTTTTGTTGTACTACGGAATCTTTGGGATTCAGGATGCAACGGAACAAGTTCACTACATCTTTAGCGTGAACTACGACCTCAAGGTACTTCAGATCCGCGCTGCGCGCGCCGGCGGTGATGCCGTGTACGTCATGAATCCTGCTTTCCGCCCAGCACTTGGCATTCGCGACATCAGCTAACCCTCAAGTCCAGTTGCAGTTGATGCCCAACGATCGCCATGTGAATTTCTGCAATCTGTGGCAACGGTCATTCGCCGTTATTGCCTGAGCGACTTCTGCCAGCCTCCAACCGACCTGCAGGTTTCAGCAGCCCACCAAGGCCATCCCTCCTCAATCATCCTCCCCCAGCTCCGCACTCCAGCCCTCGGCCTTGGCCTTGGCCTTGGCGATGGCTTCGCCGTGGATGCGGCCGTGGCGCTGGGCCAGCTCGGGTGGCAGGCGGCTGGGGAGTTGGCCGTAGGGTTCCCAGGCCAGGTGCACTTTTTCAAACAGGTTTTGCATTTCGCCGGGGCTTTTGCCCGCGAAGTCGGTGCCCTCGGGCACGATGCCAAACACCCAGGCGTCGCGGATGAGGCGGCCAATGAGGGTGATGCCGTGGTTGTCTTCGTGGGTGAGGCCGGGGTAGGGTTGCATGGGTGCGTTCGTGTGGGTGGAGGGGGTGTCAACGGGTGAGCCCAGCATATAGCAGGGGCAGTTTTTCGGGCAGGCGCTCCACCCTGTCCACCACCATGAAGTGGCGCGCACCAAAAATGCGGCTCACGTACTGGTCGGCGCGGGGGTCCAGGCTCATGCAGTAGGTGAGCACGCCGTTGCGGCTGGCTTCTTCCACGGCTTTTTTGGCGTCGTGGCGTAGGTACTGGGGGTCGCGCACGTCCACGTCGGCGGGCTCGCCGTCGGTGATGACCAGCAGCAGCTTTTTGGCCGAGCGCTGCTGCTTCAAGGCTGCGGCCGCGTGGCGTATGGCCGCACCCATGCGGGTGGACAGCTGGCCTTGCATGCCGGCCAGCCGGGCTTTGGCGGCATCGTCGTAGGGTTGGTGGAAGTCTTTGAAGCGCCAGTAGTTGACGTCGTGCCGCCCGTCCGAGCAAAAACCGTGGATGGCGAAGGGGTCGCCGACCTTGGCCATGGCGTCGGCCAGCAGCACGCAGGCCTCGCGGGTCAGGCCCAGCACGGTTTGCTCGGGCTCGGGTTCGGGCGCTGCATGGGTTGTGGGGGCTGCGCCAGCGGTCGGCGTGGCGGGCGACGCGGCGGGGCCGCTGCGCACCACGTCGTTGGTGGACTGGGACAAATCCAGCAGCACCAGCACCGAGATGTCGCGCAGCTTGCGCACGCTGCGCACCATGATGCGGGGGTCGGGCTGCTCGCCCATGCGCAGGGACACGAGCGAGGCCAGGGCGGCGTTGAGGTCGATGTCGTCGCCGTCTTCCAGCTTGCGCAGGCGTTGCACGCCCTGGGGCTGCAGGGCGTCGAGCAGGTACTTCATGCGGCCAATGAGGCGGCGGTGCCGGGCCACGATGCCGTCCACCACCGCCGGGTCGCCCGCTGAGGCACGGCGCTCTTGCACCGTGACCCAGGCCGGGCGCTCCAGCTGAATCTGGTGGTCCCACTCGGGGTAGTGCACGGGGTCGATGATGGGCTCGCGCCCCTCGCTGTCGTTGTACGACACGCCCATGTCTTCGTAGGGAAACAGCTCGGTGCCCAGCACCCAGATTTCCTGCGCGTCGTCACCGGCGGTTTCCACATCCAGCTCGTTGGCAAACTCCATGAGGTTGACGTACTTGCGCACCTGCTTGGCGCTGTCGTGGCCCGCCAACATGGCTTGCTCGCTGTCCAGCCCCTCGTGGCCCTCGAAGGCCCAGAAGTAGCGGTTGTCGTCGCGGTAGGGCGCGCTCTGCAGGTCGGTGCGGGGGTGAAACGGCAGGCCCACCAGGGCCTTGAAACTGTGCGCCAGGGCCACGCCCACCTCCCACGACACGGTGGGGTCGTGTGGGTCTTGCGCCACCCTGGGCAGCGCTTGTGCCCACAGCGCCCTGCCCTGCGCCACCCAGGCGTGGTCGTCGGTGTGGCCGGGGTCCAGCAGGGCGCGGGCCAGGCGGCTCAGAAAATCGCCAGCGGTGCGGTCCTGCGCGGGGGTGGCGGTGTGCAGGCTGGCCCACAGGGTGCGCAGGCCCGGAAAGCGGGCCACGGCCAGCGCCTCGACCCGGGCGTCCTCCACCAGCGCCACACAGGCCATTTGCCAGGGGTTGAGCGATTCGGCCGACAACGGTCGGCGTGTGGACACGAGGTGGGCGGCGGCATGGGCGGCGGCGGCGCGGTACAGCTCGACGGCGGGCACGGTGCCCCGGTCGGTGGTCACGGCATCGACGGCGTCGGGCAGGTGGATGAGGTAGTCCTCAATGAAGGGGCGGTAGCCCTCGCGGGTTTCAAAGTCGCCAGCGGTGGGCCGCATGTAAAAGTCGCGCGCCCACAGCGCCCGCAGGTACATGTGGATGCGGCGCTGCACGTCGACCAGCAGCGTGCCTTTGCGCTCGTTTTGCAGCACGGCCAATGACTCCTTGGAGTCCAGCCCGAAGTAGCGGATTTGCTCTTCGTAGTGGGTGCGGTGTGCCTGGGCGCCCCAGGTGGCCCAGCGCCTCAGGCCACCCAAGGTGAGCTGCTCCAGCAGCACCTCCAGCTTGTCCAGCATGGGGCGCACGCCGCGCGGCGCCTGGGCCAGCAGGGTGTTCAGAAATTGCAGGTACTGCAAAAACAGCTCGGGGTCGGCCAGGCGGCGTGCCGCCGTGGGCGCCGTGCCCAGCACCAGCTCAATGACCGCGCCCGAGGTTTTGGACGCCAGCATGAGGGCGGTGGTGGCCAACTCGCCCACCACGTCTTCGCCCACCTCTTTGGCCACCTGCGGGGCGCCCTCAATCCACGCGGCCACCACGCCAGGCCCCCGGCCCAGGCCTTTGAGGGCCACGGCGCCTTTGGCGTAGTTGTCCAACCCGCGGGCCGACAGCACCTTGGCCGCGTCGGGCCAGCTGTGCAGCATCAGCGCGCGGCTGTCGGGCTCCAGCGCCTGCAGCCAGTCGGTGTGTTTGTCCAGGTGGGCAGACATGGCGAGGGTGTCAGAAGAAGGTGGCCACGGCGGCGTCGAGTGCGTCGCGCATGTCGGGGTCGTCGGTGATGGGGCGCACCAGGGCCACTCGGCAGGCGGCCTGGGCGGCCACACCCTGGGCAATCAGGCTGCCCGCGTATATGAGCATGCGGGTGGAAATGCCTTCGTCCAGCCCATGCCCCTTGAGGTTGCGGGCGCGCTCGGCAATCGACACCAGCTTGGCTGCCACCTCGGGGCTCACGCCGGTTTCGTGGGCCACGATTTCGGTTTCCACATCGTGCTCGGGGTAGTTGAAGTCGAGCGCGCCAAAGCGCTGCTTGGTGGACTGTTTCAGGTCCTTCATCAGGCTCTGGTAGCCGGGGTTGTAGGAGATGACGATCTGAAAATCGGGGTGGGCCTTGAGCAGCTCACCCTTTTTCTCCAGCGGCAGCACGCGGCGGTTGTCGGTCAGGGGGTGGATGACCACCGTCGTGTCCTGGCGCGCCTCCACCACCTCGTCCAGGTAGCAGATGGCCCCGTGCCGGGCGGCGGTGGCCAGCGGGCCGTCTTGCCAACGGGTGCCGTTGGCGTCGAGCAGGAAGCGGCCCACCAGGTCGGAGGCGGTCATGTCCTCGTTGCAGGCCACGGTGATGAGCGGCTTTTGCAGCTTCCAGGCCATGTATTCCACAAACCGGGTTTTGCCGCAGCCGGTGGGGCCCTTGAGCATCATGGGCATGCGCACCGAATAGGCGGCTTCGTACAGGCTGATCTCGTCGGCCACGGGGCGGTAGTAGGGTTCTTGTACCACGCGGTACGCATTCAGGGCTTCGCTCATACCAGTCTCCAGACAAACAAGGGGTGCGTCAGTGCCCCAGTGGCCGGGCAAAACGCTCCAGCCACTCGGGCACTGGGCCTTGCCACAGGGATGGTGGTGGCAAGGCCAAAAAAGGCAAACCGGGTTGGCGGTTCACCCAGCACCGTTACACGGTTTTGCCGCGGAAAATCACCATGGAAGCGCCTTGCGACTGCTTGAAGTTGTCGTAACCCACCAGGCGCACATGGTTGTCGGGATTGGCCTGGCGGCAGGCTTCGCACTCAGCCAGGATTTTGTCCACATCGGTCTCGCCGAACATGGGCAGCTTCCACATGTACCAGTAGGAGTCCATCAGGTACTGGGGCTCGGTGTGCTCAATGGCGGGGTTGAGGCCTTTTTTCACCAGAAACTCGACCTGCTTGCGGATTTCGTCGGTGGTCATGGCGGGCAGGTAGGAGAAGGTCTCGAACTTGCGGCTGGCAGGGTCGGACAGGCGGGATGAATAGTCTTGCATCATGAATTCCTTAAAAACAATAGCTACTAATGCTTATCAATCAAGCGCTGGTGCTCATTTGTGTGCAATGTCGAGCTTGTCCACGGTGTCGAACTCGAACTTGATTTCCTTCCAGGTCTCCATGGCAATGGCCAGCTCAGGTGAGTGCTTCGCGGCGTCCATCAGCACGGTCTTGCCTTCCTTCTCCACCGCCACACCCTCGTTGCGGGCCTTGACGCAGGCCTCCAGCGCCACCCGGTTGGCCGCCGCGCCAGCGGCGTTGCCCCAGGGGTGGCCCAGCGTGCCGCCGCCAAACTGCAGCACCGAATCGTCACCAAAAATGTTGACCAGCGCAGGCATGTGCCACACATGGATGCCGCCCGAGGCCACGGGCATGACACCGGGCATGGAGCCGAAGTCCTGGTCGAAGAAGATGCCACGGCTGCGGTCTTCCTTGATGAACTCGTCACGCATGATGTCTATCCAGCCCAGGGTGGAGGCGCGGTCGCCCTCCAGCTTGCCCACCACGGTGCCGGAGTGCAGGTGGTCGCCTCCCGACAGGCGCAGGCACTTGGTCAGCACCCGGAAGTGAATGCCGTGGTGGGGGTTGCGGTCCAGCACGGCGTGCATGGCGCGGTGGATGTGCAGCAGCATGCCGTTGTCGCGGCACCAGTTGGCCAGGCCGGTGTTGGCACAGAAACCACCGGTGAGGTAGTCGTGCATGATGATGGGCGAACCGATTTCCTTGGCGTACTCGGCGCGCTTGTACATCTCTTCGGGCGTGGGGGCGGTCACGTTCAGGTAGTGGCCTTTGCGCTCACCGGTTTCGCGCTCGGCCTTCTCGATGGCCTCCTGCACAAAGTCAAAGCGCTGGCGCCACCGCATGAAGGGCTGGCTGTTGACGTTTTCGTCGTCCTTGGTGAAGTCCAGACCACCGCGCAGGCACTCGTACACCGCACGGCCGTAGTTCTTGGCCGACAGGCCCAGCTTGGGCTTGATGGTGCAACCCAGCAGGGGACGACCGTACTTGTTCATCAGGTCGCGCTCGACCTGGATGCCGTGGGGCGGGCCGCCGCAGGTCTTGACGTAGGCGATGGGGAAGCGGATGTCTTCCAGGCGCAGGGCGCGCAGGGCCTTGAAGCCGAACACGTTGCCCACCAGCGAGGTCAGCACGTTGACGATGGAGCCCTCTTCAAACAGGTCAATCGGGTAGGCCACAAAGGCGTAGAAGCAGGTGTCGTCGCCGGGCACGTCCTCAATTTTGTAGGCGCGGCCTTTGTAGTAGTCCAGGTCGGTCAACAGGTCGGTCCACACCGTGGTCCAGGTGCCGGTGGACGATTCGGCGGCCACGGCGGCGGCCACTTCCTCGCGGTCCACACCGGGCTGGGGCGTGATCTTGAAACACGCCAGGACATCGGTGTCCTTGACGGTGTAATGGGGTTCCCAGTACGTACTGCGGTATTCCTTGACGCCCGCGTTGTAAATCTTCGTGGCCATGCTTGCTCCTCTTTGGGTTGAAACCGTGAAACACTTTGGTGCTCAAAGCGCGCCAAAGTGGGCGTTTGTGCTCTGAACTGGTGCCGATTGTTGGAGGATTGATAAATAAATAAAAGTAAAATGTTTTTACCGTTACGTTTTACTTTTATCTAATGAAGCTGCGCCACGCCACCCTGCACCAACTGCGCATTTTTCTGGCCGTGGCCCGCCACGGCAGTTTTGCGCGCGCCGCCGAGGCCCTGCACCTGTCTCCGCCCACGCTGTCGCTGCAGGTCAAGCAGCTGGCCGACACGGTGGGGCAGCCGCTGTTCGAGCAACTGGGCAAAAAGATCTACCTCACCGCCACAGGCCACACCCTGGCCGATGCCTGCCAGGACATCGACGACCGCCTGGAACGGCTGTCGCAGGACCTGGCAGCCCTCCAGGGCATTGAGCGGGGGAGTCTGAAAATCGCCATCCTCACCACGGTGAAGTACACCGTGCCCAAGCTGCTGGGGGGGTTTTGTGCCGCGCACCCGGGCATCGACGTGGCCATGTTTGTGGGCAACCGCGAGGCCCTGCTGCAACGGCTGATGGCCAACGAGGACGACCTCTACATCATGGGTCAGCCACCCGAGCACATCGACGTCGTGTGCGAGGCGTTCGCCGACAACCCCCTGGTGCTGGTGGCCCCGCCCGACCACCCCCTGGTGGGCGAACGCCAGATTTCGCCCCAGCGCCTGGCGCAGGAGCCCTTCATCCTGCGCGAACCCGGGTCGGGCACGCGCCTGACCGCCGAGCGCTTTTTTTCGGCCCAGGGCATTGCCCTGAAAAACCGGCTGGAGGTGGGGAGCAACGAGGCCATCAAACAAACGGTGGCCGGTGGCCTGGGTCTGGCCGTGCTGTCGGCCACCACGGTGGTGTCGGAATTGGCCTTGCGCGAGCTGGTGCAGCTCGATGTACAGGGTTTTCCGTTGATACGCCGCTGGCTGGTGGTGTACCCCAAGGGCAAGAAGCTGTCGGCGGCGGCGCTGGCCTTCAAGGATTGGCTGTTTGAACACCGGCCACCGGCAGCCGCTGAACGATGAGCACCCGGTCAATGCGGCGCCCGTCCAGCTCCAGCACCTCAAAGTGCCAGCCGGCCCACTCCACCGCCTCGCCTTTGGCCAGCAGGTCGCCGGCCACGGTTTGCATCAGGCCCGCCACGGTGTTGTAAAGCCCTTTGTCTTCTTCGGGCAGCTCGTCCAGGCCCAGGCGGTTTTTCAGCTCCTGCACCGGCATGGCGCCATCCACCAGCCACGACCCATCGGGCTGCGGGGTGGCCCAGGCGTCCACGGGCTCTGAGCTGGACAGCTCGCCGGTGATGGCCTCCAGCAGGTCCAGCGGCGTCAGCATGCCCTGCACCTCGCCATACTCGTCCACCACACACACCACGCGCATGGCGCGCACCCGGAACTGCGCCAGCAACTCCAGCCCGGAGAGGGTTTCCGGCACAAACACCGCGGGCACCACGTGCTGGCGCAGGGTGTCCTGGCGCGTGACGTCGCTGGCGCACAGCTCCACCAGGTGCGGCACATGGACCAGGCCCACCACGTCGTCCAGCCCGCCACGGCAAACGGGGTACCACGAATGCCCCGAGTGCCAGGCCTTTTCCAGTGCCACAGGCAGCGTGTCGCTGGCTTCCAGCCACTCGATGTCGGCCCGGTGCACCATGATGGAGGTGAGCGGCCGCTCGTCCAGGTGGAACACGTTGCGCACCATCTGGTGCTCGTGGTGCTCGATGATGCCAGCGCCCAGGCCCTCATCCAGGCTGGCCTCGATTTCCTCTTCCGTGACGTGCTGCACGGCGTTGGTGTCGATGCGCAGCAGGGCCAGCACGCCGGTGGTGGTGGCCGACAGCAGGGCCACAAACGGCCGGGCCGCACGCGCGACCCAGTCCATGGGGCGTGACACCACCCGCGAGACGGCCTCGGGGTAGAGCTGGCCAATGCGCTTGGGCACCAGTTCGCCGAACACGATGGTGACGAAGGTGATGACCACCACCACCACCGCCGTGGCGGTGATGTTGGCGGTGGCCAGGGTCATGCCCCATGCGCGCAGCTGGGCCGACAGGCCATCGCTGAACGCCGCCTCGCCCACGATGCCGTTGAGCATGCCGATGGAGGTGATGCCCACCTGCACCGACGACAGGAACCGGGTGGGGTTTTCCAGCAGCTTGAGCGCAGCCTGCGCCCCTTTGTCACCGGCTTCGGCCAAGGCCAGCAGTCGGGCCTTTTTGCTGGAGGCCAGGGCCAGCTCTGACATGGCGAAGGCGCCATTGAGCAGGGTCAGAAATGCAATGAGAACAACATCCATAATTTGTGCATGGCACTTTACATGATTGGGGATGTCCAGGGCTGCATGGGGCCGCTGCGGCAGCTGTTGGACAAGCTGGGATTTTCCGCGAGTCGGGACACGGTGTACCTGCTGGGCGACCTGGTCAACCGCGGGCCGGACTCTCTGGGCGTGCTGCGCTGGGCACATGCGGCGGGCAGTTCTGCTCGCTGCCTGCTGGGCAACCACGACCTGCACCTGCTGGCGGTCGCCCACGGCGTGCGCAAGGCCCACCGCCAGGACACGCTGGGCCCCGTGCTGCAAGCCCCTGACGCACCCGAGCTGTTGCACTGGTTGCGCCGCCAGCCCCTGGCGCGGCTGGCGCACGGCTGGCTGATGGTGCATGCCGGTGTCTTGCCCAGCTGGACGGCAGAAAAAACCATAGCACTGTCATCAGAATTTGAAAGCGCCATTGGCGGTTTTGATCATAAAAACTTTTTGCAGGTGATGTACGGCAACCAACCCAACCACTGGCGGGAAGACTGGCCAGCCCACGACCGGCTGCGGGTGGTGGTCAACGCCCTCACCCGGCTGCGTTTTTGCACACCCGACGGGCACATGGAATTTGACGCCAAAGACAGCGAAGCCACCCCGCCCCCAGGCCACCTGCCCTGGTTTGACGTGCCCGGTCGCCTCACGGCGGGGCAGCCGGTGGCGTTTGGTCATTGGAGCACCCTGCGCGACCTGCAGCGCCCCAACGTGCTGGCACTGGACACGGGGTGCGTCTGGGGAGGCTGCCTGACAGCGGCGGAAATCAGGCCGGCGGGCCCGGGTCAACCGGCACAGGCCGCACCACTGATCAGTGTGAACTGCCCTCAGGCACAGCGGCCGACTCCAAAGCCGGTGTGACCTCCTCCGGCTGTGCCGGTGCCGCCACCACGGGCACCTGCACCGGTGAACGGAACAAGGCCGCCACCCGTTTCTTGGGCTTGATGTTGGCGGAGATGCGCCCGCTGCTGGCGCGTGGGTCGGCCTCCCAGCGCGGCTTGTCGTCGGCCGACACGGTGGGCTCGTAGGGTTTGTCAAAGAACGGGTCAGTCGGCGCACGGGAACCATGGCGTGGGCTGGCGCGCACGGGGCGCTCCCGTTCCCCTCCCCGCTCGCGGGGCGTGGGCGCGCGGCTGCTGTCGTCGTCCTCGTCGCGGCCCCAGTGGCGGCGCCCGTCGTTGTAACGCCCCACCGGTTTGGCACCGGCATCTTCCAGTGGCAACGGTTCGACGTTGGCCTTGATCTTGATGAGCTTTTCAATGTCCGCCAGCAGCCGGGAATCGCTGGGCGACACCAGCGACACCGCCAGACCCGACGCGCCAGCCCGGCCTGTGCGGCCAATGCGGTGCACGTAGTCCTCGGCGTTGAACGGCAGGTCGAAGTTGAACACGGCAGGCACGTCCTTGATGTCCAGCCCGCGGGCGGCCACATCGGTGCACACCAGCAGGTCAACGGCACCACTCTTGAACGCTTCCAGCGCTTTGAGGCGCTCGTCCTGCGACTTGTCGCCGTGCAGTGCGGTGGTTTTCAGGCCCTCGCGCTCCAGCGAACGCGCCAGGCGGGCACAACCCAGTTTGCTGTTCACAAAAATGAAGGCTTGCTTCAGGCCCCGCTCGCGCAGCACATGGTGGATGGCGCGGCGCTTGTCGTCGTCGGACACGCCAATGAAACGCTGCTCCACCGTGGACGCCGTCGCGTTGGACCGTGCCACCTCGATGGTGACGGGGTCCTGCAGGTAACTGCCCGCCAGACGCTTGATTTCGGGAGAAAACGTGGCCGAAAACAGCAGCGTGGTTCGCTGTTTGGGCAGGTAGCTCAGGATGCGCTGCAGGTCGGGCAAAAAACCGATGTCCAGCATGCGGTCGGCCTCGTCCAGCACCACGTACTCGACCTGGTTGAGCACACAGTTCTTGGCTTCGATGTGGTCGAGCAGGCGGCCGGGCGTGGCCACCAGCACCTCGACGCCTTTTTTCAGCTCGGCGGTCTGCGGCTTCATGTCCATGCCACCAAACACCACCGTGCTGCGCAGGTGGGTGTATTTGGCGTACAACGCCACCTGCTGGGCCACCTGGTCAGCCAGCTCGCGCGTGGGCAGCAGCACCAGGGCCCGCACGGGGTGGCGGGCGGGTGAGGTGGAGGCGTTCTCGTGCTTCATCATGCGCTGCAGCAGCGGCAGAGAGAAAGCGGCGGTTTTGCCGGTGCCGGTTTGCGCGGCGCCCATCACGTCCCGGCCCTGGAGCACCACGGGAATGGCTTGGGCCTGGATGGGGGTCATGGACTCGTAGCCCATTTCGGCCACGGCACGTGCCAGCGCGGGGGCCAGCGATAGTTGGGAAAAAGAGTCACTCATTGGGGTGTATTGTCTCACTTTGACCCGACAAGCCCAGCCGAGGTCGCGCTCAACCCGCTGCTTTTGCGGCCCAGGCACCACACATGGCGGCGGTGGCACGCCTGGAATCAGCCCTCTGCGGGGCGCATCAGTTGGTCAAAATCGGCCGCCGGCATGGGCTTGCCAAAAAAATAGCCCTGCCCCAGGTCACAGCCCAGCACCTGCAGGGCACGCCGGTTGACCTGCGTTTCTATGCCCTCACCCACGGTGCGAAGCCCCATGGAACGGGCCATCTGGATGACCGCGCGGACAATGGCCGCACCGTCCGGGTCGATGGTGAGGTCGCGCACGAAGGACTGATCGATCTTGATTTTGTCCACCGCCAGTCGCCGCAGGTAGGCCAGGCTGGAGTAACCGGTGCCGAAGTCATCAATGGCCAGCTGAACACCACGCTGCTTCAGGCGGTGGATGACGGCCATCACCTCTTCGGGCTGCACCATCAGGGTGGATTCGGTCAGTTCCAGCTCCAGCCGGCTGGGGTTGCAACCGGAGCGTTCCAGGGCGTCGGCCACCTGCTGCTCCAGCAAACCCTGGCGGAACTGCAATGCCGACACGTTCACTGCCACAAACAGGTGCCCCAGTCCGGCGTCGCTCCAGCGCCGCAGCTGCATGCAGGCCTCGTGCAACACCCACTGCCCAATGTCCACCACCAGGCCTGTGTTTTCGGCGAGTGGAATGAAGGCACTGGGGGGCACCAGCCCCACCCCCGGGCGCTCCCAGCGGATCAGGGCCTCGGCACCCACAATCTCGCTGTTGTGGAGGTTGACCAGCGGCTGGTAATACAAGCGGAATTCACCCCGCAACGCCGCGCGGGACAAGTCGCCGAGCAAGGCCATGCGATCGTGGGCTCCCTGGTTCATGTCTTCGGTGAAGAAGCGCACACAGCGCCGCCCCGCGTCTTTGGCCTGGTACATGGCCACCTCGGCGTTGTTGAGGAGTGCGTCAAAGTCCTCACCATCTGCGGGACACAAGGCCACGCCCACCGAGGCCGACACCACCGCCTCACGGCCATTGACCCGGTACGGTTCTGACAAGGCCACCAGCAGACGCTGGGCCGTGTGCCGGATGGACGCCATGTCTGTTTTGGGACACAAGACCACAAACTCGTCACCCCCCCGCCGACTGACCGTTTCGGTGCTGGCGATGGCTGCCGCCAGGGTGCTGCTGATCTGGCGCAGCAATTCATCTCCGCCCGCGTGCCCCAGCGAATCGTTGACGGTTTTGAAGTGGTCCATGTCCAGCACCACCATGCCCACTTGGGTGCCACTTGCCTTGGCCTGGGAAATGGCCTGTTCGGCGCGGTCGCGCAGCAACATCTGGTTGGGCAGGTTGGTCAGTTGGTCGTGGCTGGCCATGTGCAGCGCACGGCGCTGCGCCGCTTTCTGCAGCGACAGGTCGGAAAACGAGGCCACGTAGTGCGTCACCACACCGCTGTGGGGGTCCCGCAGGGCCATGACTTTCAGGTGTTCGGGGTACAAGCTGCCGTTCTTTCGGCGGCTGAGCATTTCACCCTGCCAGTGGCCCTGGGTTTTCAACGCCGTCCTCAGGGCGTCGCACACACCCGGTGGGTGCTTGTCGGGCTGGAACATGTCGGGTACCTGGCCCATGACCTCGTGGGCAGCGTAGCCGGTGATGCGCTCGTGTTCCGGGTTGACCGCCAGCAGCTTCAGCTGCGCATCGGTCACCAGCACCGCGAGCTGGGCCATGTCCCACATGGTGGCCAGGATCATCAGCTGGCTGGACAGCCCCAACGACAACAGGCCTCCGTTGGCCGAAGGCCTGCCGATGGGCATGGCCGCCGTCTGGCGCCGCACCGTGCCCGGCCCCTCGTACAGCCCCATGGGCAGGGTGTCTTCGTCAGCCGGGTAGGTCATGGCACTCAGGCTTTGGGCAAGGTCACGCCCACCTGGCCCTGGTATTTGCCGCCGCGGTCCTTGTAACTGACCTCGCACACCTCGTCGCTCTCAAAGAACAGCACCTGGGCACAACCCTCGCCCGCGTAAATGCGGGCGGGCAGCGGGGTGGTGTTGGAAAACTCCAGCGTCACATACCCTTCCCACTCGGGCTCGAAGGGCGTGACGTTGACGATGATGCCGCAGCGGGCGTAGGTGCTTTTGCCCAGGCAAATGGTGAGCACATTGCGTGGGATGCGGAAGTACTCCACCGTGCGCGCCAGCGCAAAACTGTTGGGCGGGATGATGCAGCTGTCACCGTGGAAGTCGACAAAGCTCTTTTCATCGAAGTTTTTGGGGTCCACCACCGTGCTGTGGATGTTGGTGAACACCTTGAACTCGGGCGCACAGCGGATGTCGTAGCCGTAGCTGCTGGTGCCGTAGCTGATGATCTTTTTGCCCTCGACTTCGCGCACCTGGTTGGGCTCGAAGGGCTCGATCATGCCGGTCTGCTCGGCCATGCGGCGTATCCATTTGTCGCTCTTGATGCTCATTGCATACCCTCGGGTTATCCCGTCATTGTAGGCAGGGCCAAGCAGACCTTTTCCACCGCGCGGTCGTCGCCCAGCACGATGAGCGCAAACAGCCATTCGTCCAGCGTTCGGGCGGCGGCCGTGCGCCGGGCGAGCAAGGGCGTGGCCTGCGGATCGATGAGCACAAAGTCGGCCTCGCAGCCGGGCGTGAGGTTGCCGACCACCCCCTCCAGACCCAGGGCCTGGGCCGCGCCCGCCGTGTGCAGCCACCACAAGCGGCTGGGTGACAGGCTCAGGCCAGGCTTGAACGCACCGCCCTGCTCCAGACCCATGCGCCCCACAAAATAAGCGGCCTTCATGGTCTCGAACGGGCTGAAGGACGTCCCGCCACCCACGTCGCTGGCCAGCCCGTGCCGGTAGCCGGTGGTTTGCGCCGCCGCAAAGTCGAAAAAACCGCTGCCCAGGAACAGGTTGCTGGTGGGGCTGACGGCGGCGGCGGTACCGGTTTCGCGCATCAGGGCCCGGTCATCGCCATCGAGGTAAATGCAGTGGGCGTACACGGCCCGCTCCCGCAGCAGACCAAAGCGGTGGTACACGTCCAGGTAGCTGCGGGCGTGGGGGTGCAGCTGGCGCACCCAGGCAATTTCATCCCGGTTTTCGGCCACATGGGACTGCACCCACACACTGGGGTGGCGGGCCGCCAATTCCCCTGCCCCCTGCAGCTGGGCGTCGGAGCAGGTGGGCACAAAACGCGGCGTGATGGCGTAGCCCAGCCTGTCCACCCCGTGCCAGCGCTCGATCAACGCCTGCGATTGCAGCAGGCTGTGCTCGGCTGCGTCACCACGGCCGGGGGCGCTGGGCGGGTTGCGCAGACCGTCGGGGGCGTTCTGATCCATCAGACACAGGCCGGTGATGAGGCGCATGCCGCGCGTGCGGGCGGCCGCAAACACCGCGTCCACCGCCGTGGGGTGCGAGGTGGCAAAGGTCAGTGCCGTGGTCACCCCATGGCGCAACAGTTCGTCGGTGAACACACTGGCCACTTCAGTGGCGTGGGCGGCGTCGGCGAACCGCGTCTCCTGGGGAAAGGTGTAATTTTCCAGCCAGGGCAGCAGGCCGTCGGCGGGGGAGCCGATCACGTCCACCTGGGGGTAGTGCACATGCATGTCGACAAAGCCCGGCACCATCACCTTGCCCGGCCAGTGCTGCACCTGCACCCCCTGGGCCTGGGGCAACGCCAGCCAGTGCGCCAGCTCGGCGTGGGCACCGCTGGCCAGCACCCGTTCGGTGCCGTGTTCGTCCGGTTGTGTCAGCAGCAGGCCGTCGGTGTCAAAGCGGGGCTGACCTGCTGCATCGAAGGTGAGTAGGGAGGCTCGGTAGGCTTTCATGGCGGGGCAGCTTAGCCCAGACGGCCACGGGGAACATGCACCGCCCGAATAATCGCCATACACCGGCGGGGATGCGCACCCAACAGCGCCCTCGGCTGGCGGTGCGCTTGGCGGTTCAGCGACTGAGCTTGCCCACCACGCCTTCGGCCAGCCAGTTCATGCCCAGAATCTGCTCGTCACTGAGGCTTTGACCAGCGGGGATGACCACCTTGCCCTCGTTGTCGCGCACATCGGCCTTGGCGTGGAAGGGCTGCAGCTTGCCGGAGGCAATGTCCTTCTGGCGGGCCAGCACCTCTGTCTGCACGGCTTTGGGCACTTGCGGGCCGAAAGCATCGACGCGGATCATGCCTTCCTTCACACCACCCCACAGGCGGGCGCTGGCCCAGCTGCCGTCGCGCACGGCCTGCACACGGCGGGTGTAGTAGTCGCCCCACTGGTGGGTGACAGCCAGCACCTGCGCATCGGGCGCGGTCTTGCGCATGTCAGAGTGGTAGGCCACGGCCAGCTTGCCGCGCTCTTGCGCCGCGGCCATCACGGCGGTGGAGCCGGTGTGGAAAGCCAGCACCTCGGCCCCCTGGTTCATCAGCGTCATGGCGGCGTCGCGCTCGCGCGGCGGGTTGAACCACTCGCCCAGCCACACCACGCGCACCTGGGCGGCAGGGTTGACCGAGCGCATGCCCAGCGTGAAGGCGTTGATGCCCTGAATCACCTCGGGAATGGGAAAGCCCGCCACGTAACCCGCCTGGCTGGCGAGGCGGCCAGCGGCCACACCGGCCAGGTAGCGGCCCTCGTAGTAGCGGGCGTTGGCCACGGCCACGTTGGGCGCAGTCTTGTAGCCGGTGATGGACTCGAACTTCACGTTCGGAAACTCGGCCGCCACCTTGAGCGTGGGCTCCATGTAGCCAAAGCTGGGCGTGAAGATGATGTCGGCCCCGTTGCGGGCCAGGTCGCGGATGACGCGCTCGGCGTCCGGCCCCTCGGCCACGTTTTCCACGAAGGTGGTGCGCACCTGTGCGGGCTGGCCGGGCTTGTTCAGCGCGGCCTCGACGGCCTTACGGGCGTCGTCGTGCTGGCGCGTCCAGCCCGCTTCGGTGATGGGCGAGACGTACACGAACGCGGCGTGGGTCACGGCATTGGCGGGCTGAGCGACAGCGGTGGTGGGAAGGGAAAGGGAAAAACAGGCGGCCACGAGCGTGGCTGCGAGGTTTTTGTACATGGTGGTCCTCTACATGGCTTGCGAACAAACAGCCCCGCCAGGCAAGCACTGGCGGGGCGCGGATTGTAGCCTGAACGGCGGGTCAGTCTGTCAAATTTAAAGCTTTTTTGCCATCCAGCGCTTACTCTTTTTCAATACTTTGCTCTAAATTTTTCAACAGCGCCTGGCGGTGCTCATCGCACAGAAAACTGGCGGTGAAGCTGTTGCGGGCCAGCTGCACCACATCGGCGCGGGTCAGGTGGAGCGCCTGCACGGTCTGCGCGAAGTTTTCGTTCAGGTAGCCACCGAAATAGGCGGGGTCGTCGGAGTTGACGGTGGCGCACAGCCCGGCGTCCAGCAGGCGCTTCATGGGGTGGTCGGCCAGGTCGCTCACCACACACAGCTTCAGATTGGACAGCGGGCACACCGTCAGTGGCACCTGCTCGGCGGCCAGGCGGGCCACCAGCGCCGCGTCTTCCAGGCAGCGCACACCGTGGTCGATGCGCTCGACCCTGAGCACATCCAGCGCCTGCCAGATGTAGTCGGGCGGACCTTCTTCGCCCGCATGGGCCACCAGGCGCAGGCCCAGCTCGCGGCAGCGGGCAAACACGCGCTCGAACTTGGTGGGCGGGTGACCCCGCTCGCTGCTGTCCAGCCCCACGCCGATGAAGTGCTCGCGAAACGGCAGCGCGGCCTCCAGCGTGGCGATAGCATCTTCTTCGCTCAGGTGGCGCAAAAAGCACAGGATGAGGTGACTGCTGATGCCCAGCTCGGCCCGCGCGCGGGCACAGGCGGTGGTCAGCCCCCGGATGACCGTGGCCATGGGCACGCCGCGCGCGGTATGGGTCTGGGGGTCGAAAAACAGCTCGGCGTGCACCACGTTGTCGGCTTTGGCGCGCAAAAAATAGGCCCAGGCCATGTCGGCAAAGTCGGCCTCGTGCAGCAGCACGCTGGCGCCGGCGTAATAGATGTCCAGAAAACTCTGCAAATCGGTGAAGGCATAGGCCGCCCGCAAAGCCGCCACGCTGGCGTAAGGCAGGGCCACGCCGTTGCGCTGCGCCAGCGCAAAAATCAGCTCGGGCTCCAGCGAGCCCTCGATGTGGATGTGCAACTCTGCCTTGGGAATGCGCCGCGCCAGGGCAACGGCAGCGGCGGTGTCGGCTGGTGTGGCCGCCACTGGGGTCGGCAAGGGGGTCGGTGACGTCATGGTGGCTCCGGTGCAAAAGTCGACAAGCGGTTGGGCGGTCAGCACACGCCAAAGCCCACGCCCAGGCGATTCAGGTAGCGCCGGTAGGCGGCCGACAAGCGGTCCGCCGGGCCGTGCACCTCGCGGGCAGGGTGACAGTCATGTGCCGAAGTGGCAGTGGCGTCTCCGCTGGTGGCCTGAACCGGCGACGCCGACGCAGCCGGCCTGATGGGCAGGCGGCGCGGGGTCTGAGATTCAACCACCGGGCGGTCCTGCGCAAACACCGCGTCCTGGAACCGCAGCAGGTCGGCGTCTGGCGTGGGGTCATTCTGCGTGGCCATGACGAACCAGGCCACACAATCCTCCGGCCCCACTGGGTTGATGAACAGGGCAATGGCGTTGCGCGAACCGTCGGGCGTGGTGGCGTCTTTGTGCAGCGTGGCCGCCCAGGGGGCGAGCACGTCGTAGCGGTAGTCCACCATTTGCCCGTCGGTGGCACTGGCGTAGGCCCTGGGCTGCCAGGCGCGGGCGTGGCGAACGGTGATGCCGCTGGCGGTGTCTACCACCTGCCCCACGTCCACCTGCGGATGGTCGGCATCGCCCAGCCAGCCCTGGTGCACAAAGCTGAAGTGGCTCATGTCCAGAAAATTTTCCACCAGACGACCTGCGCTGGTGGCCACGGCATAGGGACCACACACCACGGTGCGCCAGGCGGGGTCGGCTGCGGGGGCAAACGCGGGGGGCTGGTACAGCGGGTCGGGCAAGACGGTGCCGCTGGCGGGCGGGGCCAGGCGCACCCACAGCAGACCGTGGGTAGCCTGCACTTCATGCGTCTGCACGGCGTGGCTGGCGGGCGGGGTCCAGCTGGGTTGGGCGGGCACGTGCGCACACCGCCCACCCGCCTCAAAAGCCCACCCGTGGTAGGGGCACGCCAAGCGCTGCGCACCGCAAGCCGACTTCACCACCGCACCCAAAGACAGTTGCGCGCCCCGGTGCGGGCACCGATCGGCCCAGGCATGGGGCTGGCCCTGCGCATCGCGCCACAGCACCACACGCTGGCCCAGCAAGGTCACGGCCAGCGGATCGGTGCCAAGCAGGTCATGGGCGGCCACGGGGTGCCACAGGGTGTGTTCCAGCAACAAAATGCGCTCCTTTTGGAGGATGTGACTCCAAGTCGATGAGGGCCACCACGCCTCTGGTCGCCACGCACACATTGTCCCGAATTGCCAACGGTCTGCCGCCTGCACCCGCCATGCAGGCAACAGCACCGTCAGCCAACCTTCAGCGACCCAGCTCTTTCAGGTAGGTGTTGCGGGCTGCGATGGCGGTGTCGGAGAAATCAGAGAACAGGCCATCGATACCGGCCCGGTAAAACAGCAGGTATTCGGCCTGGGGGTCACCCTTGAGATCGGCACTCAGGCGGCGCTGCTCGTTGCGGAATGTCCAGGTGTGTACCGACAGGCCCAGCTTGTGGGCATCGGCAATCAGCGTGGTGGGCTGGCCAGAGCTGGTGTCCATGTAGTTGACTGCGCCGTCTTTGTTCACATCGACCATCTTGCCGTCGGCACCGTAGGTTCCCTTGACCGGAATGATGTAGGGCTTCCAGGGGCCCACGCCGTCGGCGTACTTGGCAATTTCGGCCAAACCGGCTGGCGTGACCATGGAGCCGAACAATTCTGTCTTGCCGGCACGGGTCCAGTCGTAGGGGCGATCGAAGGGCGCAGCAAAGGTCACGGCACCGGTCTTGAAGTCGTAGTCATCGCCATCGACCAACTGCACCAGCCGGGCCTGTGTTTTGGTGCGCAGGTATTTAAGGTTGGACGTCTCGAACGACTGAATGATGACGGGCGAGTCTTTCTTGGTGTAGCCGTACTCAGCCAGGATGGACAGCAGGCGGTCTTCCAGCTTCAGGCCCGCATCTTCGTGGTAAGTGGGGTGCTTGGTTTCAGGGTAGACACCGATGGTGCGGCCACGCTTGGCGCTTTCGGTTTTGGCCAGTTCCAGCACTTCCCTGAGGGTGGGAATGGGGTATTGGCCGTTGTAGGCGGCACTGCGTTCGCTCAATGGCTGGATGGCGCGCAGGGTCTTGATTTCGGCCAGCGTGAAATCGGTGGCAAACCAGCCGGTTTCATCCATGCCATCGACTTTGCGGGTGGTTTTGCGGCTGGCAAATTCAGGGTGGTTGGCCACATCGGTGGTGCCCGTGATGTTGGGTTCGTGGCGGGCAATCAGTTCGCCATCTTTGGTGGCCACCAGATCAGGTTCGATGAAGTCGGCCCCCATTTCAATGGCTTTCTGGTAACCGGCCAGGGTGTGATCGGGCAAATAACCGGCAGCCCCCCGGTGACCGATGACCAGCGGAGCCTGGCCATTCAGGGTGTTGAACGGCAGAGGCCCATCCCCACCACCACAGCCTGTCAACACCAGCGCAGCCACAGCCAGGCTCACCGCCTTCAGGGACACCAAACCATTGAACGTCATCGCGCACACTCCATCCTGTTGAGAAGACTCTCAGCGTAGGAGAGGTGCGTGTCAGCGCAGTGACAATCAGGTGGCCCGCCCTTGTCGAATGCATCAGACACAGGGACAACGACAACCACCAATGAAACAGGCTGCCCGGAAGCAGCCTGTGGGAGTCTGCCCACCTGTCGGCACAGGCCGACACAGCAGGCAGAAATCAAACCCGGTCGATCAGCCGCCGGGGACCTTGCCTTCCACGCCCTTGACGTAGAACTTGATGCCGCCCAGGAAGGCGTCGTCGGCCACCGCGTCTTTGGCCAGCACGTCTTTGCCATCCTGGCCCTTGATGGGGCCTTTCCAGATGACGAAGCTGCCGTCCTTCAGACCGGCCTTGATGCCGTCGATCTTGGTCTTGATGTCGGCGGGCACGTCTTCGGCGATGGACACCAGGTCGATGGCGCCCTCTTTCACACCCCACCAGGACGCGCCCGTGCTCCAGGTGCCGTTGAGCGCATCACCCACCGCCTTGATGTAGTAAGGACCCCAGTTGATGACGGCAGAACCCAGGTGTGCCTTGGGGTCGTAGGCCGACATGTCGGAGTCCCAGCCAAAGGCGCGCTTGCCCATCTTGCCGGCGGTTTGCAGCACAGCGGACGAATCGGTGTTCTGGAACAGCACATCGGCACCGCCGTTGATCAGCGACGTGGCGGCTTCGGTTTCCTTCGGCGGGTTGAACCACTCGCCCACCCAGACCACCTTGGTCTTGATCTTGGGGTTGACTGACTGCGCACCCAGCGTGAAGCTGTTGATGTTGCGGATGACTTCGGGAATTGGGATGGAGCCCACCACACCCAGGGTGTTGCTCTTGGTCATGGCCCCGGCGATCACACCGGCCATGTAGGCGCCCTCGTAGGTGCGGCTGTCGTAGGTGCGCATGTTGGGCGCGGTCTTGTAGCCGGTGCCGTGCTCGAACTTCACGTCGGGCATGTCGGCGGCCACCTTGAGCATGGGCTCCATGTAGCCAAAGGTGGTGCCGAAAATCAGCTTGTTGCCCTGGCTGGCCATGTCGCGGATGACGCGCTCGGCATCGGCGCTTTCGGGCACACTTTCCACGAAGCTGGTGACCACTTTGTCGCCAAACTCCTTTTCAACGGCTTTGCGTCCGTTGTCGTGCGCGAAGGTCCAGCCACCGTCACCCACGGGGCCCACGTAGGCGAAGGCCACCTTCAGCGGTTCAGGCTTGGCGGGTGCGGGTGCAGCAGCGGGGGCGGGCGCCGACGCGGCCGCCACAGGCTCTTCCTTCTTGCCACAGCCCAGCAGGGCAGCGGAAGCCAGCGCCGAGACGGCGGCAACCTGGAGCAAGGAACGTTTGGTGGGATCGATCATGAAGACTCCTGTCAACGACATGGGTTAAGAAATGCACACAAAAAACATTATGAACCGGCGCCCGCAACCCTGCGGCTCACGCCCCGGGGTGAAACGGTTTGCCGATGCTGCTGGGCATGTTCACCCGAATCCAGGCCGGGTTGCGTGAAATGAGCGCCAGCACCACCACCGTGGCCACGTAGGGCATCATGGTCAGGAACTGGCTGGGCACATTGACCCCCAGGCCCTGGAAGTGGAACTGCAGCATGGTCACGCCACCGAACAGGTAAGCCCCCAGCAAAACCCGTGCCGGGCGCCAGGTGGCGAAGGTGGTCAGGGCCAGCGCAATCCAGCCCTTGCCCGCCACCATGCCCTCCACCCACAGCGGGGTGTACACGGTGGAAATGTAGGCCCCGGCCAGCCCGCACAGCGCGCCCCCGGCCACCACTGCCCCCAGACGAATGAGGCGCACCGGGTAACCCAGCGCATGGGCCGACTCGGGGCTTTCACCCACGCTGCGCAGCACCAGGCCGGTGCGCGTGCGGTACAAAAACCAGATCAGGCCCACCGTCAGCGCCACGGCCACGTACACCATGGGGTGGTGGCGAAACAGCGCCGGACCCAGCACCGGGATGTCGGCCAGCCCGGGAATGGCCCAGGTGGTCTGCTCGGGCAAACGGGCTTGTACATAGCCCGTGCCGGCGAAGGCCGAGAAGCCCCCACCGAACAGGCTGAGCGCCAGCCCGGTGGCGTACTGGTTGGTGTTGAGCCAGATGACCAGCACGCCAAACAGCGCCGCCAGCAAGGCGCCTGCGGCCATGCCGGCGGCAAAACCCAGCACGGGGCTGCCGGTGTGCACCACCGCGGCAAACCCGGCCAGGGCGGCGCACAGCATCATGCCTTCGGCGCCGAGGTTGACGATGCCGACCTTCTCGTTGATGAGCAGGCCCAGCGAGGCGATGGCCAGCACGGTGCCCGCGTTCAGCGTGGCGGCCAGCAACAGGGCGTAAGAATCCATGGTTGGTGCTCCGTGCGGTTTACTTGGCCCACCGCAGGCGGTAGGCAATGAGGGTGTCGCAGGCCAGCAGTGTGAACAGCAGCAGGCCCTGGAACACACCGGTCATGGATTTGGGCAGGCCCAGGCGGGACTGCGCCAGTTCACCGCCGATGTAGAACATGCTCATCAAAATGGCCGAAAACACCATGCCCACGGGGTGCAGCCGCCCCACAAAGGCCACGATGATGGCGGCAAAGCCATAGCCTGCCGGCACATAGGGCGTGAGCTGGCCAATGGGACCGGCCACCTCCAGCGCCCCCGCCAGGCCAGCGGCCCCACCGCTGACCAGCAGCGCCAGCCACAGCGCCTTGCGCGACGAAAACCCCGCGTACAGCGCCGCCGCCGGGGCCAGGCCGCCCACCTGCTGGGCGAAGCCCGCGTAGGTGCGGAACAGAAACACCCACAGCCCCGCCACCCCCGCCAGCGCCAGCGCCAGACCGATGTTGACGCGCGAACCCTCGAACAAACGGGGGATTTTGGTGACCGCGTCAAAGGTTTTGGTTTGCGGAAAGTTGAAACCCATGGGGTCTTTCCACGGGCCATACACCATGTAATTCAGCAACTGAATGGCCACGTACACCAGCATCAGGCTGACCAGGATTTCGCTGGCGTTGAACTTGTCGCGCAGCAGCGCGGTGATGCCCGCCCACACCATGCCACCCAGCATCCCAGCCAGCAAAATGGCCACCACAATCCACGGCCCCGTGGATTTGTCGGCCAGCAGGGCCACACCGCCCGCGGCAATGGCACCCACCACAAACTGCCCCTCGGCCCCGATGTTCCAGACGTTGGAGCGAAAGCACACCGCCAGGCCCAGCGCAATGATGAGCAGTGGCGTGGCCTTGACCATCAGTTCGCTGATGGCGTAGCCGCTTTTGATGGGCTCCCAGAAAAACACCTGCAAACCGCGCACCGGGTCTTTGCCCAGCGCCGCAAACAGCGCCACCCCCAGCAACACCGTGATGGCCAGGGCCAGCACGGGCGAGGCGTAGCTCCACAGCGGCGACGGCTGCGGCCTGGCTTCGAGCTTAAGCATGGGCCACCTCCCCGGCTGCGGCGACGGAGGCCGGTGCGGCGTCCCACAGGCCAGACATCCACTCGCCGATGCGCTCCACCGTCGCCTCGCGGCGGTCCAGGCTGGGCGACAACCGCCCCTTGGCCATGACGTGCAGGCGGTCGGAGATTTCAAACAGCTCGTCCAGCTCCTCGCTGACCACCAGCACCGCACAACCGGCATCGCGCAGCGCCAATATTTCGCCGCGGATTTGTGCCGCGGCCCCCACGTCCACCCCCCAGGTGGGCTGGCTGACGATGAGCAGCGCGGGCTGGGCCTCGATTTCGCGGCCCACAATGAATTTCTGCAAATTGCCTCCCGACAAGGATTTGGCCGCCGCCTGCGGGCCCGCCGCCTTGACCTTGTACTGGTCGATGATGGCCTGCGCCTGCGTGCGCAGCTTGGCCAGGTTGAGCCATCCCACGCCGGGGGACACGGCCTCCCGCCGCGTGAGCAACAGGTTGTGCGCCAGGCCCAGCGTGGGCACCGCGCCCCGGCCCAGCCGCTCTTCGGGCACAAAGTGCAGGCCCAGCTTGCGCCGGTGGGCGGGGCTGAAGGCACCCATGTCGTGCACCTTGCCGCGGGCGCTGGTGGGCACCAGGGCGTGGGCGTGGGTGGACACATTCATGAGCACCGTGCCCGAGGGCGCGCGCGGGTCTTCGCCCGACAGCGCCCGCAGCAGCTCGCCCTGGCCGTTGCCCGACACACCGGCAATGCCCACCACTTCACCCGCGCGCACCTGCAGGTGGATGTGGTCCAGGTCGGTGCCAAACGGGTCGAAGCGCTTCAGGCTGAGCGACTTGACCGTCAGCACGGCCTCGCCGGCCTTCAGCTCGCGCAGCTCCAGCGCCGGTGGCTCGGCCCCGATCATCAGGCGGCTGAGCGAGGCGTTGCTTTCTTCCTGCGGGTTGCACACACCCGTGACCTGCCCCCCGCGCAGCACCGTGCACGCGGTGCACAGGTGGCGGATTTCGTGCAGCTTGTGGCTGATGTACAAAATGCTGCAACCCTGCGCCGCCAGCTTTTGCAGCACCAGAAACAGTTTCTCCACCGCCTGCGGCGTGAGCACCGAGGTGGGCTCGTCCAAAATCAGCAACTGCGGGTGCGTGAGCAGCGCCCGGATGATTTCCACCCGCTGCATCTCACCCACGCTCAGGGTGTGCACCGGGCGATCGGGCGCAATGTCCAGCCCGTATTCCGAGGCGGTGGCCTCGATCTGGCGCGTCACCTCGGCCAGCGTGAGCGACTTGTCCAGCCCCAGCCAGACGTTTTCCGCCACCGTCAGCACCTCGAACAGGCTGAAGTGCTGGAACACCATGCTGATGCCCAAGGCCCGCGCCTCCTGCGGGTTGCGGATGTGGCTGGGCTGCCCATTGAACAGCACCTCACCCTCGTCGGGCTTGACCGAGCCGTAGATGATTTTCATGAGGGTGGACTTGCCCGCCCCGTTTTCACCCAGCACGGCATGGATTTCGCCGGGTTGCACCGTCAGCGACACGCCGCTGTTGGCCACCACACCGGGGTAACGCTTGGTGATGCCGTGCAATTGCAAGCGTGGGGGGGATTCAGCGCTTTTATTCATTGAACAGTTTGCTATGTTTTTACAAAGTTATTCAGGCCTGTTTGCGCAGCGATGCTGCCACAGACTTGATCTGCTCGCGCAACCACCGCCCCGCACTGGACGATTGGGTGCGCGGGTGCCACAGCTGGTAATACATCATGCGGGGAAAGGCAATGGGCGGCATCAGCACGGTCACCGGCAACTGCCCCACAAAACGCTCGCAGTACTGGCGCCCGGTGGTCAACACCAGCAAGCTCGATGCCACCATGCCCGGAATGAGGCCGAAATGGGCACAACGGGTGGCGATGTGGCGGTTCAGGTGCAGGGCATCCAGGTGGTCGTCGATCACGCCGCGCGCGCCGGGGTGGGTGGGCATGGGCGCAATGTGCTCGGCCTCCAGCCACTCCTGCTCGGTCCAGCCACGGCGCAGCGCCGGGTGCTGGTGGCCCACCAGGCACACCACCTCGTCGCCGAACAGGCGGCCCAGGTGCAGGTCGGGCGGGGGCTTGGGCCAGTTGCCGATGACCACGTCCACCTCGCCCTGCGCCAGTTGGTGGCGGTAATCGGCCTGGCCGCTGAGCGAATGGATTTCTATGGGGCACAGCGGTGCCATCTGCTTGATGCGCGCCACCAATTGCGGCAAAAACAGCGGGTCCAGGTAATCGCTGGCGGCCACCGAAAACGTGTGCTCGGAGGTGGCGGGGTCGAAGCCGCGCGCATCGGAAAACAGGGTTTCGGCGCTGCGCAAAATGTGCGCGGCGGGCTCCAGCATGCGCAAGCCCGCCTCGGTGGGCACCATGTGGGCGCCCGAACGCACCAGCAGCGGGTCACCCGAGATGTCGCGCAGCCGCTTCAAGGCGCTGCTCACCGCTGGCTGGTACATGCCCAGGCGGACGGCGGCGCGGGAAACACTGCGTTCAGACAACACGGTATGCAGGACCTTGATGAGATGAAGGTCAATCTTGTCGAACAGTGGCTGTGGTTTCATACTTTTTACCCCATGCAAACCATACGCCAGGCCATATGCACGCCGGGCATGGTCTGGCTAAGCTGACCCGCATGCACACGCCACCCCACACCCAGGCCGAATTGGCCCACCCCACCCTGCGCTTTGTGCGCCGGGGCCAGGCGCAGGCGCTGGCCAATGTACCACCCACCCGCACGCTGCTGGAGCTGCTGCGCGACGACCTGGGCCACACCGGCACCAAGGAGGGTTGCCGCTCGGGCGACTGTGGCGCCTGCACCGTGGTGCTGGGTGAACCGGACGGCCAGGGCGGCCTGCGCTACCGGGCGGTCAACAGCTGCATCAAGCCCGCGCAGTCCATCCAGGGGCTGGCGCTGTGGACCGCAGAAGACCTGACCGCCGACCCGCTGATCCGGCCCACCGCCCCCGAGCCCGTTGACCCAGTGCACGCTGACCCCGGGACACCCGCCGGGCACGCCACCTGCGCGCCCCGCACCACACTGCACCCGGTCCAACAGGCGCTGGTGACCCACCACGCCAGCCAGTGCGGTTTTTGCACCCCCGGCTTTGTGATGAGCCTGTTTGCCCAGTACCAGTCCTGCCCCAGTGGCCCACCCATGGACCGCGAGCAGGCGCTGACCACCCTCTCGGGCAACCTCTGCCGCTGCACCGGCTACCGCCCGCTGCTGGACGCGGCCCAAACGCTGCACCAGTGGCCACGCCACGCGGTGGACGAGGCAAAGGTCATTCAACTATTGGAGCAAACAAATCAGTACAGACAAGCGCTGGATGCCAATTTTTTTCAAGAATCCCTTCCACCCAGCTACTTCAGCGCCACGGACCTGCCGGGGTTGCTGCAAGCCCGTACCGCCTGGCCGAAGGCCCTGCTGGTGGCAGGCTGCACCGATGTGGGGCTGTGGATCACCAAGGGCCAGCAACAACCCACGCAGGTGCTGGACCTGACGCGGGTGGCCGAGCTGCGCCACCTCAGCGCCACGCCGCAGGGGCTGGTCATCGGGGCCGCCGTCAGCCTGACCGATGCGTTTGCGGCCCTGGTGGCCAGCCGCCCCGCCCTGTCCGGGTGGGCCAGCCGCTTTGCCGGCCTGCCCGTGCGCAACGCGGGCACCCTGGGTGGCAACGTGGCCAACGGTTCGCCCATTGGCGACAGCATGCCCGTGCTGCTGGCGCTGGGTGCCCGGATCCGGCTCATGGCCTGGGCGGATGATGGCCAGGCAGCGACGGAGCGCGAGCTGCCGCTGGAGGATTTCTACCTGGGCTACCGCCAAACGGCGCTGGCCGCCAACGAAGTGCTCACCCACATCCTGGTGCCCGCGCCCGGTCAACCGTGGGTTCCCCCGCCCCGCACCACCTCCACGCCCCCTGCGGTGACGGCCCACGGCCAATGGCTGCGGGCCTACAAAATTTCCAAGCGCTTTGAGGACGACATCTCCGCCGTCTGCCTGGGCCTGCAGCTGGAGCTTGACCAGGGCCGCGTGACCAGTGCCCGCCTGGGGGTGGGCGGGGTGGCCGCCACCCCGGTGCGCGCACGCCAGACCGAGGCGGCACTGGCCGGCCAAGCCTGGAACGCCGACACCGTGGCGCTGGCCATGGCCGTGCTGGGCGCGGAGTTCACCCCCATTTCCGACATGCGGGCCAGCGCCACCTACCGCCGCCAGGTGCTGGGTGCGCTGCTGCGCCGGGCCTGGCTGGAAAGCCAGGGCCACACCGCCACCAACCTCGAACACACCGACCGGCTCCGCCTGGTCGCCGCCCAGCCATGACCGCCCACCACCCGCACCCCACCGAAGCACCCCCCTCCACCCCCTGCGCCAGCAGCCACGGTGGCATGGGCGAGTCGGTGCCACACGAAAGCGCCGCCGCACAGGTGCAGGGCAGCGCCCGCTACGTGGACGACATGCCCGAGGCCGCTGGCACCCTGCACGCCGCCCCCGTGCTGTCGCCCGTGGCACACGGGCAGCTGCTGGGGCTGGACACCGCCGCCGCCTTGGCACTGCCCGGCGTGGTGGCGGTGCTGACGGCCGCCCACATCCCTGGCGACCCGGTGCTGGCCGCCTTTGCCCACGACGAGCCCATCCTGGCCCGCGACACCGTGCAACACGTGGGGCAGGTCATGGCCTTGGTGGTCGCCACCGATGTGAACACCGCCCGCCGCGCCGCCCGCCTGGTCAAGCCCGACATCAGCCCGCTGCCGCCGGTGCTGCACGCCCGCGAGGCCCATGCCCAGGGCCTGTACGTGCTGCCCCCCGTGCACGTGGCCCGGGGCGATGCCGACGCTGCCCTGGCCCGCGCCCCGCATGTGCTGCAAGGCAGCTTCGAGGTGGGTGGCCAGGAACACTTCTACCTGGAAGGCCAGATCGCCTACGCCCTGCCGCAGGAGCAGGGCCAATGGCTGGTGCACAGCAGCACCCAGCACCCCGGCGAAATCCAGCACTGGGTGGCGCACGCGCTGGGCCTGAGCCAGGCCGACGTGCGGGTGGAGTGCCGGCGCATGGGCGGCGGCTTCGGCGGCAAGGAAACCCAGAGCGGCCACTTGGCTGTGTGGGCCGCGCTGGCCGCGCACCACACCGGGCGCCCCGTGAAAATGCGGCTGGACCGGGACGACGACTTCCTCATCACCGGCAAGCGCCACCCCATCAGCCACGACTACACCGTGGGCTTTGACGACCAGGGCCGGCTGTGCGGCCTGAAGCTGACGCAGTTGCTGCACTGCGGCTTTTCGGCCGACCTGTCCGGCCCGGTGGCCGACCGCGCCGTCTTCCACAGCGACAACGCCTACTTTTTGCAGGACGTGGCCATTGCCAGCCACCGCTGCAAAACCCACACACAAAGCCACACCGCGTTCCGCGGCTTTGGTGGACCGCAGGGGGTCATCGCCATCGAGACCATCCTGGGCGATGTGGCCCGCCACCTGGGGCTGGACCCGCTGGCCGTGCGCCTGACCAACCTGTATTCAGACACACCACTGACCCACCCCCTGCCCACCGTGCCCGCGCACGCCGCACACAACCCCACCCCCGCACTGCGCAACACCACACACTACGGCATGGTGGTGGAAGACAACATACTTTTGCCACTCATGGCACAACTGGCGGTCGATTGCAGCTATGAAAAGCGAAAAGCCGACATCGCCCAATGGAACCGCTCCAGCCCCGTCATCCAGCGCGGGCTCGCGCTCACGCCGGTCAAGTTTGGCATCAGCTTCACGGCCACGCTGTTCAACCAGGCGGGTGCGCTGGTCCATGTGTACACCGACGGCAGCGTGCTGGTGAACCACGGTGGCACCGAAATGGGACAGGGCCTGCACACCAAGGTGGCGCAGATCGTGGCGCATGAGCTGGGCCTGCCCGTGGCGCAGGTGCGGGTGAGCAGCAGCGACACCGCCCGCGTGCCCAACGCCAGTGCCACCGCCGCCAGCAGCGGCACCGACCTGAACGGCCGCGCCGCGCAGTTCGCCGCCCAGTCCGTGCGCGCTAACCTGGCCGCGTTCGTGGCCGGGCTGGACGGCTGCGGCGCGGGTGCCGTGCGCTTTGAGTGCGATGCCACGGGCGTGGGCCAGGTCATCAGCCCGGTGCGCACCCGCCGCTTCAACGAGGTGGTGGCCGCGGCGTATGCCAACCGCATCCAGCTCTGGAGCGACGGCTTTTACCGCACCCCCAAAATCCATTACGACAAAACCACCCTCACCGGCCGGCCGTTTTATTACTTTGCCTACGGCGCGGCCTGCACCGAGGTGGCCATTGACACCCTCACGGGCGAGAGCCGGGTGCTGGCCGTGGACATCCTGCACGACGTGGGCCGCAGCCTGAACCCGGCCATCGACATCGGTCAGATCGAAGGCGGCTTTGTGCAGGGCATGGGCTGGCTCACCACCGAAGAGCTGGTGTGGGAAGCCCCGGGTGCCGCCCGCCAACCGGGTGCGCTGCTGACCCGCGCGCCCAGCACCTACAAAATCCCGGCAGCGGGTGACGTGCCCGAACACTTCAGGGTGCGCCTGTGGCACGAAGCCAACCGCGAAGACAACGTGGGTGGCAGCAAGGCCGTGGGCGAGCCACCCTTCATGCTGGCCATCAGCGTGTGGGAAGCGCTGCGCGACGCCGTGGCACACGCCCGCACCCAGGCGGGCAAAGGTGGCCGCGTGCTGCTGGACGCACCCGCCACGGCCGAGCGCGTGCTGCGCGCCCTCGCGGACTGAACCGACCGGCATAGCGTGCCCCAATTCGGGGTGGCACGCGGCTTGCTGTGTTTTGTATGCCCCAATTGCATACAAATGTCCGTACCCAGATTGGGGCATTTCCGGGTGGCCGTGCCACCCGTTCAATCACCCACGATTTCTGGAGTAAGCATGAAAAAAACAATGGTGGTGGCCGCCTGCCTGACGGTGTTGGCCACCGGCGTCCACGCGCAAAGCACGGTCCAAGTCACGGGTCTGGTCGATCTTTACGTCGGCTCCATGCGCATGGCGGGCGACGCCAAAAGCCGCTCGGTGGTGGGCAACAGCGGCATGACCACCTCGTGGTGGGGCATGCAGGGCTCCGAAGACCTGGGCAGCGGCCTCAAGGCCAACTTTGCGCTGGGTGGCTTCATTCGCCCCGACACCGGCACCTCTGGCCGCTTCACCGGCGACACCCTGTTCTCCCGCGACGCCAGCGTGGGCCTGAGCGGGGGCTTTGGCACCGTCACTGCGGGCCGGGGCAAAGCACCCAACTTCCTGCCCACCATCCTGTTCAACCCCCTCGGCGACTCGTTCACGTTCTCGCCCCTGGTGCTGCACGCCAACGTGCCCCTGTTCAACGGCACGGGCTGGGCCGCCACCACCCCGGCAGACACCGGCTGGTCCAGTCAGCTGACCTACTCCACCCCCAAGGTGGGTGGCCTCAGCGCCAACCTGCACCACCAGCTGATCGACGTGGCCGGGGCATCGGGCAAAAAAGACGTGGGCTTCAACCTGATGTACGGCGCTGGCCCCCTGGCGCTGACCGCGTTCTGGGAGCGCGCCCAGCTGAGCAACCCCAACCCGGCCCCACTGGCCGGTGGCGCCACCAAAAAGGACTGGATGCTCGGCGGCAGCTATGACGCCACGGTGGTCAAAGGCTTCATGACCTATGGCCAGGCCTCCAGCGACCTGACCACCATCAAGGCCAAAACGCTGTCATTGGGCCTGTCGGCCCCCTTGAGCGCCAGTGGCAAACTGCTGGTGGGCTATGCCAACACCAAGGTGACGGCGGGCAACCAGCGCGACACGCTCACCGTGGGCTACGACCATTTCCTGTCCAAGCGCACCGACGCCTACGCCATGCTGATGCACGACAAGATCACCACCTTCCGCAGCGGCACCAGCGTGGGGGTGGGCCTGCGCCACCGCTTCTGAGTTCGCACGCGGCACGACCGTCACCGGGGGCCTGTGCTCAGGCCGTCCAGGTGGCTTCGGCCGACCAGCGGACCACCCAGCCCGGCACATCGGCCGCGGGCATGGGGCGGGCAATGCCGTAGCCCTGTGCCAGCTCGCAGCCCATGGCCAGCAGTTGGCGGCCATGGGCCGCCGACTCCACGCCTTCGGCAATCACCTCCCGGCCAAAGGCTTTGGCCAGGCCGATCACCCCGCTGACAATGGCCATGTCACTGGCGTCGTCCAGCATGTCACGGACAAAGCTCTGGTCGATCTTGAGGGTCTCGGCGGGCAGCCGCTTGAGGTAGGTGAGCGAGGAATACCCCGTGCCAAAGTCGTCCAGCGCAAAGCTCACCCCCAGGCTGTGGCAGTCGCGCATCACGCGGCTCACATGCGCCATGTCTTCGAGGGCGCTGGTTTCCAGCACCTCCAGCTGCAAGGTGCGGGGGTCCACCCCCGGGTGCTCGGCCAGCAACTGCGACAGGCGATCGGTGAAACCGGATTGCTGCAGTTGGTGCGCACCGATGTTGACGCTCACCGGCAGGTCCAGGCCCTGCTGGTGCCAGGCTTTCATCTGGTCCAGGGCGGTGCGAACCACCCATTCGCCCATTTCAATGCTCAGGCTGTCGCTCTCAATGACGGGCAAAAACGCCGAAGGGGCCAGCAGTCCCCGCTCGGGATGCTGCCAGCGGATGAGCGCCTCGGCCCCCGTCACCTGCCCGGTGCGCATGTTGATTTTGGGCTGGTAATACAGCACAAACTCCTGACCCAGCAGCGCGGCATGGATGTGTTCCAGCGTTTCGCGCTGTATCTGGATGGCCGCATCCTGCGCCAGGTCAAACAGGTGGTAGCGGTTTTTGCCGGCCTGCTTGGCGGCGTACATGGCCTGGTCGGCGTGGCGCATGAGCAGGTCGGCGTCGGTGTTGTCGTCGGGGTAGACCGTCACCCCGGCGCTGGCCGACACCTGCAGCACCACCTTTCCGTTGATGCCACTGACCTCCACCGGGCTGGACGCGGCCAGCAGCAAACGGCCGAGCAAGGGCTCGCTGTCGGCGCCGTCGGCCAGGTCCACCAGCACGGCCACAAACTCGTCGCCACCCACCCTGGCCAGGGTGTCGCTGCCCCGCAAGGCGTCTTTCATGCGCTGTGACAACACACGCAGCAGCTCATCGCCTGCGTCATGGCCATGCGCGTCGTTGACGGCCTTGAACCCGTCCAGGTCCAGGTACACCACGGCCAGCGACACCCGGCGGCGCTGGCACTGGTACATGGCCTGTTGCAGCCGGTCGGCCAGCAGCACCCGGTTGGGCAGACCAGTGAGCACGTCAAAATGGGCAATGTGTTCCAGCTGCCGCTGGTGCTCCTTGAGGGCCGTGATGTCCGAAAACAGCGCCACATAGTTCTGGGTGACGCCGGCCTCGTCGCGCACGGCGCTGATGGTCTGCATCTCGGCAAACACCTCACCGTTTTTGCGCCGGTTCCACACCTCGCCGTACCACTGCCCGGTGCTGATGAGTGTGCTCCACATGTTGTGGAACTCCTGCGGCGTGTGCAGGTGAGAGCTGAGGATGCGCGGGTTCTGCCCCACCACTTCCTCGCGGCTGTAGCCGGTGATGTCGGTGAAGGCCGCGTTCACGTCCACGATGGTGCCGTCCACCTCGGTGATCATGATGCCCTCGCGGGCGTGGGTGAACACGCCAGCGGCCAGTTTCAGCTGCGCTTCGGCCCGTTTGCGGTCGGTGATGTCGTGCAACGCGGCAATGAAATAGGCTGGCAGGCCGTCGGCGCCCCTCACCAGGTGCAAAGCCAGGCTGCCCCACACCTGCTCCTTGTCGGCGGTGAGGTAACGTTTTTCCAGCGTGACATGCGTCTCTTCGCCCGCCAGCAAACGCTGCACAGCGGCCAGGCTGGCGGGCAAGTCCGCCGGCAAGGTGACGTGCTCGAACGTGAGGCCATCCTTCACCAGGGCCTGCGCGTCATGCCGCAAAAATGCGGCCAAGTAGGGGTTGACCTGCAGGAAATGCCCGTGGGTGTCGAGTTGGGCAATGCCCACCGCCGCGTTGTCGAACACCGCCCGCAACAGGGCCTCGCTGTCGCGGACGGCCTGATTTTTGCGCGCAGTGTCTTGCTGGTAGCGCAAAAACAATGACCGTGTCCAGCGACCAAACGCCAGCGACACCGCCACCCCCAGCGCCAGCGCCAGCACCAGGGCCACCAACAGCTCGCGCCAGCGGCGTTGGTCGCTCTGGCTCTCGGAAGCCAGCTCCTGCTGCAGGGCCGATTGCAACTCGTTATCCTGCATGGCGGCCACCAGCACCCAGCCCCAGGGTTGCACGGTGTGCACCAGGGCGGTTTTGGACACGGTTTTCCCTAGTGAGGCGTCGGGCCACTGGTAACCGACGAACCCGCCGCCCTGCGCGGCTGTGTCGAGCAGCCCCTGCAACGCCTGGGAGGGCGCCGCGGGCATGTCCGCCACCCGCTGGCCCTCCAGGCTCACATCGGAGTGAGACAGCAGTGAGGTGCCGTCCTTGTCCAGCAAGCCGATGTAGCCGGTTTGCCCAAACCGCATTTCCCGCAGCCGCGCCACCACCTCCTTTTTTTGCAACTGCTCCCAGTGGTGGGTGTAGTCGCCAGTGCCAATGATCCAGTCGAACGGTGCAAAGTGGCGCACATAGGCCAGCTTGTCGGCCATCTGCTTCGGATCATCGGGGGGGTACCAGCGGTAGCGCGAGTAACCCTGGCCCTCGGGCAGGCGACCCGCGTCGATCAGGCCACGCATGATGTTGTGGCCCGTGTCGTCCTGGTTGTCGAGGTTGGTGGTGCCCTCCAGGCGCGGTGCGGTGGGCAACAGAATGAACTGGCCCTGCATGTCATCGATGAAGTAGTAACCCCGGCCATCAAAAAAGCGCACGGGCCGCAGCGCCTCGACGATCAGGCGCTTGACCTCACTGGCCGGTCGGCGGGCGCTTTCCTGGTCGTGGATGGCCTGGGCCACCTGCATGGCGGTGTCCACCTGCTCACGCAGGCGCTCGCGCAGCACCGCCTCGGTGCGCTGGCGGGTGAACTCCAGGTAACTGACGGCAGAATCCATCTCGGCCTGCAGACGGGCGTGTTGCTGCTCGCGCATGTTGTCGGCCACACGCTGCAGCGATGCCCGGTACTCCACCGACCCCGCCCACAGGAAATAGCTGCCCAAGGCCAGCGTGAGCGCAAGCACAATCAGCAACGTGCCCCACAGGTGCAGTCGCGGTATCGTTTGCTCGTTCGCCGAAATTCGCCACATGGACGCCATGTCACCCCAACTCAGTCAAAGTAATTCCCTGTCCGCTTTTTTCAGACAACCTTTGATGGTGCCATGCCGCAGAGCACAGTGTGTCCGCCGCCACCCCTCCTGGCTTGATGCAGATCAAGCAGCGCCCACTTTTCGCACCGCCCCGTGAACCAGCCCACCGACGCCCTGCCCCCCCTGCCCCACGTTGCACCGGGCGTCTACCGGCACCACAAGGGGGGCTGGTACGAGGTGTTGGGCGTCGCCCGCTGCAGCGAAACCCTGCAGGGCCTGGTGGTGTACCGGGCGCTGTGCGCCGACGACCCCACCGACGCCCAGGCCGCCGCCCCACGCCACCCCTGGGCCAACACCTGGGCGCGACCAGCGGCCATGTTTGTGGAGACCGTGGCGGTGGCGGGCCACCTGCGTCCCCGGTTTGCGCCAGCCGACCCGGCCACCTTGGCCCTGACCGATGGCCCCACCGCCCACGCCGTGGTCGCCTGGTACAGCACCCAGTGCCAGGCCCGCGGCATCCCCTTGCGTGCGCCACCCCCAGCACCCACCACCTGTTGCGGCCGGGGCTGCAACGGCTGCGTGTGGGAGGGCTACTACACCGCCCTGCACCACTGGCGCGAAGACGCGCACACCGCCCTGGCGGCATCCGGCGCGGGGTGAAGCCAGGCGGCAAATTTCAAGCTTTTTTGGCTTCCAGCGCTTGCCTGTATTGACAAGTCAGCTACACACCCGTGAACAGGGGCAGGGTGTTTTGGTCAAAGTTTTGCCCTTTGGGAAACACCAGTGGCAGCTCGGTGGCGGGTACACCGAACCACCGGGCCAAGGCCATGCCCAGCTGATCAACGCTGGTGGTGGGCAGCAGGCGGCCCTGGCCCACATCATCTGGCCCCCCCACGGCCGTGGCCGGCAATTGCCCCCAGAAGCGCCCGCCGTTCACCGCACCACCGGCCACAAAATGGTGGGCACCCCAGCCGTGGTCAGAGCCGTCGCCGTTGCTGGTGAGGGTGCGGCCGAAGTCCGATGCGGTGAAGGTGGTCACCTGTTGCGCCACCCCCAGCTCGGTGGTGGCGGCCACAAAACTGGACAGGGCCTCGGACACGTTGGCCAGCAATGCGGGGTGCTGCGCCAACAGGTTGTCGTGCAGGTCAAAGCCACCCAGCGACACCAGAAACACCTGGCGCCGGGTGCCCAGCGCCTGGCGAGCCGCGATGGTGCGGGCCACCATTTGCAGCTGCACCGCCAAAGGGTTGGCCGCGTTGAACGGGGTGCCCAAGGGGGGTGAGGCCGCCAGACCCGCCGACAGCTGCGCCTCCGCCGTCACCGCGCGGCGCATGATGCTGGCGTGCTCCGCCTCCAGCCAGTGGTGGCTGGAAGCCTGCGTCAACGCCTGCAGCGCCTGCGACACCGCCGTTGACCCAAACGCCCGGTTGGTGGTGGCGTTGAGCTTGACCGCCCCACTGCTGCTGACCTGGTAGGCCATGGCCTGTTGCCCCGCCAGGAACACCGCGTTGCCAGACACGTTCATGCAGGTGAAGGTGCTGGTGGCATTGCTGTTCAAAAACAGGTCCCCCAAGCGGCCGCCCCAACCCGAGGTGGCCCCCTCGGCCAGACCGGATTGCCAGATGGACTGCTGATCGTTGTGCGAAAACAGCTTGGGCGGCAGGGGCACACTTTTGGCGTTGTACTGCGCCAGGGTGGTGGGCACCACCAGCGGCCCCACATTCAGCAGCACACCCAGGCGACCCTCGTCAAACAGGCTTTTCAGGCCGGTGAGCTGCGGGGCCAGCGCCATTTGCGCCCCGCTGGGCAGCGCCGTGCGGGGCACCAGCCCCAGCAGCTGATCGCGTGGCGTGGCCAGGCTGGCGCGGATGCTGGCATAGGCCGAATGGTTGGTGCTGTCGTACGGCACCACGGTGTTGGCGTGGTCGTTGGCACCGTACAGAAACACGCAGACCAGCGCCTTGTAGTCGTCCACCGGGCCGGCAGCGGCGGCTTCGCCCATGGCCGCCAGGGACAAGGCCCAGGGCGCCGCCACCCCAGCAGCGGACCACACCGCGCCACGGCGCAAAAAGGCACGGCGTTGCCAGTTGGCCACGCCCTGTGGCACGCGCCGAATGGGCTGTTTGGGGGGGTGGGACATGGTGGATACCGCCTGCTTATTTCTGAACCAGGTACTCGGGCGCACACAACACGAGCCACACCATGGCCTGCACCCGGGCAATCCGCTGTGCCTCGGTGCCCGCCGGCATGCTGCCCACCGCCTGGGTGATGGTGGCGCGGCTCATTGCCCCCAGCTGGCCCGCTGCCAGCAGGGTGTTGAGGGCGTCGAACAAGTCGGCGGGCTGGGCCGCCAGCGCCAGCCAGGGCGTGTAGTCGGCCCTGACCTCGCCCACGCCGTTGGCCACCACAGATTGCATCCAGTTGGCGTAGCCCACCACCGTGGTTTCGTTGGTGATCTGCAGCTCCGGGGCCACCAGGCCCGCCGCCCCCATGGCGGTGCCCGGTGGCACGTAGCCCGGCCTGAAAAAATTGAACACCGACGGCGCGCGCAAGGGGCTTTGCCCCAACCGGGTGGACGCACTGGACTGGTTGCCCACGTTCCAGATGCCCGTGGGCGACGTGGCCCCGAAGGTGCGCGCCCACTGCACCAACCTGACCATGGGTTCGCGCAGCTTGCCACCGCCCTGCGTGGTGCTGGGGGTGAGGGCTTCCGCATCGAGCAGCACGGCGCGGATGACGGCCTTCATGTCGCCGCGCACGCCCTGGCCGTTGTTGTTGAACGCCGCCGCCACACGCGCCACGTAGGCCGGGCTGGGGTTGCTGGTGACCAGCCGCTGAATGAGCTGGCGGCCCCAAAAAGGCCCCACATTGGGGTGGTTGGCCAGGGTGTCCAGCGCCACCCGCAGCTCGGCCACGCCATCGGTGCCCGCGGGCAGGCTCACACCCAGAAACTGCTTGGGCTCGGGCGAGTGGCGGCTGGGCGTGAACACCATGGGGCGGGCGGCGTGGTCGGGCACGGTGCGGCTGAAGCGGTCGTAATCCCACCCGGTGAACACGCGGGCCAGGCCCCTGACGTCTTCGGGGCCGTAGGTGTCCACGGGGCTGCCATTGACCAGGCGCACACGGCCGTCGGGCTCCAGCTGGTGCAGGCCAATGGTGAACAGCTGCATCACCTCGCGGGCGTAGTTTTCGTCGGGCTCGCGCCCCCGGCCATCGGCCTTTTGGTTGCCGCGCATGTTCAGGTACACGCCCATGCCCACCGACAGGGTCACGGCCTCCAGCAGCTGGCGGTGGTTGCCAAAGGCGTGCGCCTCCAGCGTGTCCATGTGGTGGGCCGCCACCAGCCCGCGCCAGGGAACGGGCAGCCCATCGGTGGAAATCACCAGGATCTCGCTCAGCGCCAGGGTGACCCGCTGGCGCAAGGCGTCCGGCGAGGACATGAGCTTGCGCCACAAGGTGTTGTCCAGGCCCGCAAAGCTGTTGATGTTGGCGACGTTGGCGTAGCCGTTGGCCACCATCCAGTCCCAGTGGCTCTGGCTGCGGGGTTGGGCCATTTGGGCGTCCAGCCAGCCGCTGAAACCCTGCGCCTGCACAGCGGCCACGTCGGCGGGCGTCCCACCAAAACCGGCCTGCCCCAGAAACCGGGCGGCATCGCGCTCGGTCACCGCCTGTTGGGCACCCAGCACCAGGCTGGCAAAGTCGGCCAGCGTGCCCACCACCACCAGTTGCTGCTGGCTGACGGGGCCCAGCAGCAGCACATCCTGGCCCAGCACCCCGATGTGGTTGCCATTGGCGTAGGCGCGGTAACCCAAATCGCCCATCACCACGGTGGCCGGTTGGCCGGGGAACACATCGGGGTAGGTGCGCTGTGCCCAGTCCATGAGCTCGTCGGGTGTGGGCATGCGCCAGGCGCGTGCCACCTCGCGGCCGGCCGGGGCCTGAGCGGTCGCGGCCAACCCCAGCAGCTCGGGGCGGCGGGCCACGGGTGCTTCCCGCAGGGCTGCAGCGGCAGACAGCTCCCCGACACCGGCATCGCCCCCACCCCCACAGCCCGCCAGCAGGCCGGTGGCGAAGGCCAGCGGTACCCAGGCATTTTCTGGGGCAACGGCCCCGGGAGAAGGGGTACAGTGGTTGGTGTGTGGGTGTGTCATGGCACTCCTGCGGGCAGGCCGACAGGTTACACCGGGTCGGCGGTCTGTGGCGACAGTGCAGCAACACCCCACCTTTGCAGCGTTTGCCACACACAGGAGAACCCCATGCTCTACCGATTCAAATCCCAGGCCACCGCTGACACCGTCATGCTCCAAGCCACCGGGGAACAACTGCTCACCATCATGGGCAAGACCGTGGCGCCGCAGGGCATCATCACCGTGGCACAAATGCCCGCGGCCATTGCGGCACTGAACCAGGCCGTGCTCGACAGCGAAGCCCTGGGCGACGACGCCGCCGCCCCGACCGCCACCACGAAGGAAGACGAGGCAGCACCGACCGACCCCATCCGGCTGCGCCAGCGCGTGGCCCCACTGGTGGCCATGCTCAAGGAGTGCGCCGCAGCGGGCAAAGACGTGGTCTGGGGCGTCTGACGCCGGTCACAGCACCAGCAGCGCCCGAAAGTCGTTCACATTGGTGTGCGTGGGGCCGCTGACCACCAGGTCGCCCAACGGCCCGAAAAAGCCGCAGGCATCGTTGCGCGCCAGGTGATCGGACAGCGTCAGGCCCAGGGCCTGGGCGCGCGCCAGGGTGTCGGGGGCGACGCGGGCACCGGCGTTGTCTTCCACACCGTCGATGCCATCGGTGTCGGCGGCCAGCGCCCAGATGCCGGGGTGACCTTGCAGCGCCTGCGCCAGGCCCATGCAGAATTCGCCCGCGCGCCCGCCCTTGCCCCTGGGTTGACCCGGCTCACGCGGGCGCACGGTGACGGTGGTTTCGCCACCGCTGAGGAGGACGCAAGGCGTCTGGAACGGCGTTTTGCCCTGCGCGGTGCTGCGGGCCAGCGCGGCGTGGACCTTGCCCACCTCACGGCTTTCGCCCTCAATTTCGTCGCTCAGGATGTGGGCGTGAAGCCCCGCCGCACGGGCGGCCTGCGCGGCGGCAGCCAGGCTTTGCTGCGGCGTGGCGATCAGGTGGGTGTCGCAGCGGGCCAGCCGCGGGTCCCCTGGCTTGGGGGTTTCCAGTGCGCCGTTTTGCAGCCTATTGGCCACTGTGGCAGGCAAATCAATGTGGTAACGCTTCAGTATTTGAAGCGCGTCAGCACAGGTGCTGGCGTCGGCCACGGTGGGGCCACTGGCAATGACGCTGACGTCATCCCCCGGCACGTCGCTGATGGCCAGGGTCACCACGCGGGCGGGGTGACAGGCGGCGGCCAACCGACCGCCTTTGATGGCGGACAGGTGCTTGCGCACGGTGTTCATCTGGGCGATGTCGGCCCCGCTCTCCAGCAGCTGGCGGTTGATGCGCTGCTTGTCGGCCAGTGACAGGCCCTCGCACGGCAGGGTCAGCAGGGCCGAACCGCCGCCCGACATGAGGCACAGCACCAGGTCGTGCTCGGTCAGCGCGGGGCCCTCGGCCCCGCTGGCCAGCGCCACGATGCGCCCGGCAGCGGCCAGCCCGGCCTCGTCGGGCACGGGGTGGGCGGCCTCGACCACCTCAATGTGCTGGACCACGCCCGCTGGCCGGGGCGGCGTGTGGCCGTAGCGCGTGACCACCAGGCCCGACAGCGGCGCCCCGGGCACACCGTGGCGCTGGCAGTGGGCCGGCCACCACTGCTCCACGGCCTGGGCCATGGCCCCGGCGGCCTTGCCCGCGCCCAGCACCAGGGTGCGGCCCCTGGCGGGGTCAGGGGGCACGGGCAACCAGGCGGCGGTGTTGTGCAGGGGCAGCGCCCGCGCCACCGCCACGTCGAACAGGTGGCGCAGGAAGGCGGCAGGGTCGGCCTGGGGTGACGGGGCGGTGGTGGGCGAGGTGGGCAAAGCGAGGGCGGTGGGTGTCATGGGGTCAGCGGGTGTGGGTCAGCGCGGTGTCTGGGCCGGGTCGGGGGACAGGCGCTGGCCGTGCGCGGCCACCCAGCCCAGGCCGGCCAGGGTGCCGCCCGGCCCGGCGTCCCGGGGGCGGTACTCGCAGCCCACATGGCCCCGGTAGCCCAGGTCGTCCAGGTGGCGAAACAGGTAGTGGAAGTTGATTTCCCCCGTGCCCGGCTCGTGCCGCCCGGGGTTGTCCGCCAGCTGGATGTGGCCGATGCGGCTGAGGTGGGCGGCCAGGGTGGCCCCCAGTTCGCCCTCCATGCGCTGCGCGTGGTAGATGTCGTACTGCAGCAGCAGGTTGGCCGAGCCCACCTCGTCCAGGATGTCCAGCGCCTGCTCGGTGCGGTTGACGAAGAAGCCCGGCATGTCGCGGGTGTTGATGGGCTCCATCAGCAGGCGGATGCCGTTGTCCCCCAGCAGGCTGGCGGCGTACCGCAGGTTGGCCACCAGGGTGCGCCTGGCGTCGGCCGGCGCCACCCCGGTCGGCAGCAGCCCGGCCAGCACGTTGAGCTGGGGCGTGCCCAGCACGGCGGCCACCTCCAGCGCCTTGAGCACGCCGTGCTGGAACTCGGCCACCCGGTCGGGGTGACAGGCCAGGCCGCGCTCGCCCGCCGCCCAGTCGCCCGCGGGCAGGTTGTGCAGCACCAGCGCCAGCCCGGTGTCGTTCAGCCGGGCTTTGATGTCGGCCACGGCGAAGTCGTACGGGAACTGGAACTCCACCGCCTGAAAGCCCGCCCGGGCCGCCGCGTCGAACCGGTCAAGGAAGGGCAGGTCGGCAAACAACAACGAGAGGTTGGCAGAAAATTGGGGCATTTTTATCAACAAAAATATGTCTATCGCTTTATTTATATAATATTGTAGCTATTTATTTTGAGTTGCTTTTGTTCAAAATAAATAGCATTTCCGTCCCCGGATGTCGGGCTGCGCACGCCATTGTGCGTTGCCAGGGCCCACCCGTCGACTGACCCGGATTTGTCACCGATTCGTCACAACCGCTGGGTACGCTGCCGCCCATGTTGCTGCCCTCACCCATGGCCTGCGCCGCCCCCTCTCCACCGCCACCGTTGACCGCCACTGGTCACGGGCAGCTGCGCCAACTCATGCACGACGGGGCGCTGCACTGCGTGTTCCAACCCATCGCCGACCTGAACGAAGGCACGGTGTTTGCCCACGAAGCCCTGATCCGCGGACCGGCGGGCTCACCCTGGCAGTCGCCCGACACCCTGCTGGCCCTGGCCGACCAGGAGGGGTTGATGATGGCCTTTGAGCTGCATTGTGTCGAGACCGCCCTGGCCCAATGGGGGCACACACACAACCCAGGGCGGCTGTTCATCAACATCAGCGCCGATGCGCTGGTGCACGCCTGCACCCAGCCCCAGGGCAATGCGTTTGCCGACCTGTTGGCGCGTCACCACGTCAAGGCACGCCATGTGGTGCTGGAGCTGACCGAACACGAGCGCGTGGGTGACATGGCCCAGCTGCGCGAGGTGGCCAAAACCGTGCACGCCATGGGCCTGCAGCTGGCGCTGGACGACTTCGGCGACGGCCGCTCCAGCCTGCGGCTGTGGTCCGAAATCAAGCCCGACTTCGTGAAGATCGACAAATACTTTGCCCAGGGCATCAGCCGCGCCCCCGACCAGCTGCAGGTGGTGCGCGCCGTGCGCGAGATCGCCAACGTGTTCGGCACCGCCTTGCTGGCCGAGGGCATCGAAACCGGCGATGACCTGCGCGTGCTGCGCGACATGGGGCTGCGCTACGGCCAGGGCTACTTTCTGGGTCGGCCACAGCGGCCACCCCAGCACCAGGTGCTGGCGCAGGCCGCGGCGGTGCTGGCCGACTGCCGGGTGGCCGTGATGCCCCAGCTGCAGCACCCGGCCCGCCCGGGCATCATGCGCAACATGGCCGTCATTGCCGCCCCGGTGCTGCGCCCCACCGACCAGCTGGAGGACGTGGCTGCCGAGTTCCAGCGCCACCCCGACCTGCACGCCCTGGCCGTGGTGGACGAGCACAACCACCCGCTGGGCCTGATCAACCGCCAGGGCTTCATGAACGACTACGCGCGCCTGTATTTCCGCGAAATCCACGGCCGCAAACCGGTGCTGCACCACGCCAACCTGCACCCGCGCATCATCGAGCGCGACTTCGACGTGGAGGAGCTGGTGGGCATCCTCACCTCGCAGGACCAGCGCTACCTGGCCGACGGCTTCATCGTCACCGACAACGGGCGCTACGTCGGGCTGGGCACGGGCGACCAGCTGGTGCGCTCGGTGACCGAGGCGCGCATCGAGGCCGCCCGCCACGCCAACCCGCTGACGTTTTTGCCCGGCAACATCCCCATCACCCAGCACATCCAGCGGCTGCTGAGCACCCGCTCACCCTTTGTGGCGGCCTACGTGGACCTGAACCACTTCAAGCCCTTCAACGACCTGTATGGCTACTGGCGGGGGGACGAAATGATCCGGCTGGCCGCCAGCGTGGTGACCCGCCACTGCGCCCCCCAATACGACTTTGTGGGCCATGTGGGCGGGGACGATTTCATCGTCCTCTTCCAGAGCCCGGACTGGCACGAGCGCTGCCGACTCATCATCGACGACTTCGCGCTGCATGCCATGGGCCTGTTCGACGAGTCGGCCCGGCTGGATGGCGGCATCCACGCCGAAGACCGCCATGGGGTGAAGCGCTTTTTTCCCTGCACCACACTGGCCATTGGCGTGGTCACCGTGGCGCCCGGTCAGTGCCAGCTGGCCGAGGACGTGGCCAACCAGGCGGCCCTGGCCAAACACGATGCCAAGCTGGCGCCCAACGGCATCAGCGTGCGTCAGGCACTGCCACCGGCAGCGCCGCTCGCACCGCTTGTGGTCGCCTCGGCGGCCTGAGCCATGCGGCTGGCGGGGGTGCTGTCGCGCATCCACCGCTCGAACACGTCAGGCGCCATGGGCCGGGCAAACAGGTAACCCTGGCCAAAGTGGCAACCGGCCTGGCACAGCAGGTCGCGTTGCTCGGCGGTTTCCACCCCCTCGGCCACCACCTGCATGCCCAATGCGTTGGCCATGGCGATGATGGCCTTGCACAAGGTCAAATCGGTGCTGCCCGGTGTCAGGTTGCGCACGAACGACTGGTCGATTTTCAGGAAATCGATGTCCAGCTTCTGCAGGTAGCTGAGCGACGAATAACCCGTGCCAAAGTCATCCAGCGACACGTCCATGCCCGCCAGACGCAAGTCGTTGAGGTGCATGGTGACCGCCTCGTTGGTGTCCAGCAACAAGCCCTCGGTGATTTCAATGGCCACGCTGCTGCCGGGCAAGCCCAGGGAGCGCAGGCGTTCCACCCAGGACACGGTGTGGGTGGCCCGTTGGTGGAACTGGGCGGGGGACTTGTTGATGCTGATCTGAAAATCCGGGTCAATCGCCTGCCGCCAGGCGGCCACCTGGGCAGCGGCCTGGTCAAACACCCAGTCCCCGATCGGGACAATCAATCCGCTGGCCTCCGCGACGGGGACGAACTGCGCCGGGCTCACGGCGCCCAGCGTGGGGTGGGTCCACCGCAGCAAGGCCTCGGCCTTGTGGACATGACCGGTGGCCAACGCCACCATGGGCTGGTACACCACGCTGAATTGCTGCTGCGCCAGGGCGTTGCGCAACTCCGCCTCCAACCGCGCGCGCCACTGGGCGGCGGCCTGCATCTCGCGCGAAAAAAACCGGTACCGGTTGCGCCCTTCGCCTTTGGCGACGTACAAGGCCTGATCGGCGTGTTTGAACAGGTCCTCCACCTGCTGGGCGTCTTCGGGAAAGCTGGCCACCCCGATGCTGGCCGACACAAACACCCGGTGCGGCCCCAGGTCAAACGGCGCACTCAGCGCACCCAGCAAGGCCTGCAACAGGGGTTGCAGCCGGTCGGCCCAGCGGCCCGCCTCGACGGGGGTCCCAGCCTCGCCAGACACCACCACGGTGAATTCATCGCCCCCCATGCGGGCCACCACATCGGCTGGCCCCAGGCATTCCCGTATGCGGGCAGCCGCCTGCACCAGCAGACGGTCGCCCACATCGTGACCCAGGGTGTCGTTGACCTCTTTGAACTGGTCCAGGTCAATGAACATCACCGCCAGCCCTGGCCCGCCCGGCAACACCTGCGACAAGGCCTGGTCCAGCTGGTGGCGCAGCATGCGCCGGTTGGGCAAGCCGGTCAGGGCATCAAAATGCGCCTGCTGCCAGATGAGTGCCTCCGCCTGTTTGCGCGCCGATATGTCGGTGTGGGTCCCGATCATGCGCAAGGGGCGACCCTGCGCATCGCGGCTGACCACCATGCCCCGGCTCAGCACCCACTTCCAACTGCCGTTTTTGCAGCGCACCCGGTGCTCGTTGCGGTAGGTGGCGGTGAGCCCATTGAAATGGTCCTCGCGGTCCTGGCGCATGCGGGCCTGGTCGTCGGGGTGGGTGCGGTCGTCCAGCTCCTGTGCCAAGTCCTGCAGCTCGCCGGGCTCAAAACCAAACATGCGCTTGAGCTGGTCAGAACAGTATTCCTGCCCGGTTTGCACATGCCAGTCCCACACACCTTCGCCAGCCGCCTCCAGGGCCAGGCGCCAGCGCGCCTCGTTCTCGGCCAGGGCCTGGGCCGTGGTGTGGCTTTGGGTGATGTCCTCCACCGTGCCCTCGTAATACAGCACCGCCCCGTCGGCATCGCGCACCACATAGGCCGCCTCACGCACCCAGATGCGCGTCCGGTCGGCCAACCGATAAGCCTCTGACACAAAGTTGGTGACCTGCCCTTGCCGCTCAATCGACTCCCGAAACTGTTGGCGACGTCCCGGCTGCACATACCAATCGGACTCCAGCCGGGTCGCGGCGGCCAGCAAATCTGCCTCGCTGCTGAAACCGTTGAGCCGGACCAATGCCGCATTGGCCCGCAGTTGCTTGCCCGCAGGCGTGGTGCGGTACGCGCCAATCGGCAAGAGGTCAAACAGCAGTGAGTGCGCAGCGACAGAATCCATGGGTCCGAAATGAAAAGATGGGCCGAGCCATCTTACGCCCCAGGTTGGCGAGGCCCCGCACAATGGGCGACCACGTTGGCCGGTGGACCAACACCAGGTCCCGCACCCGACACCGCCTCTGCCACCCTTGCTCAACACCGCACCATGACCACCCTGCTGATCCGCCACGCCCACTGCATCGCCACGCTGGACCACACCGACCCGCGCCAGGGCACCGAGTGGCGCGACGCCAGCCTGTTCATCCGCGGCCACCGCATTGAATGGGTGGGCCCCGCCGCCGATCTGCCCCCTGCCCTGGCCGCCGAACATGCCCACAGTGGCGGTGAGACCCTCCACGCACAGGGCCACCTGGTCACACCCGGCCTGGTCAACACCCACCACCACATGTACCAGAGCCTGACCCGCGCCATTCCGGCGGTGCAGGACGCCGAGCTGTTTGGCTGGCTGCGCGGGCTCTATCCGCTGTGGGCCGGGCTGACACCCGAGATGGTGCACGTCAGCACCCAAACCGCCATGGCCGAGCTGCTGCTCAGCGGCTGCACCACCAGCAGCGACCACCTCTACATCTACCCCAACGGCGTGCGACTGGACGACAGCATCCACGCCGCCCAAGAGATTGGCATGCGCTTTGTGGCCACACGCGGCAGCATGAGCGTGGGGCAAAGCCAGGGCGGCCTGCCGCCCGATGGCGTGGTGGAGCGCGAAGACGCCATCCTGAAAGACACCCAGCGCCTGATCGAACGCCACCACCGCACCGAGCACGGCAGCATGGTCAACGTGGCCGTGGCCCCATGCAGCCCCTTCAGCGTGAGCCGCGACCTCATGCGCCTGTCCGCCGAGCTGGCCCGCGCACACGGCACCCGCCTGCACACCCACCTGGCCGAAAACGACCACGACCTGGCCTACAGCCGCGAAAAGTTCAACTGCACCCCCACCCAGTACGCGCAAGACCTGGGCTGGCTGGGCCCCGACGTGTGGCACGCCCACTGCGTGAAGCTGGACGACGAAGGCATC
>PNML01000013.1 GCA_013823635.1 Polaromonas sp.
CCGCCTTCGATGCGCTTGGCGATTTCAATTTCGCCTTCGCGGGTCAGCAGTTCGACCGTGCCCATTTCGCGCATGTACATGCGCACGGGGTCGGTGGTGCGGCCAAATTCGCTGTCGACGGTGGACAGGGCCGCTTCGGCCTCTTCCTCGGCTTCTTCTTCGGTCGCGGCCGTGGGACCGGTGTTGTTCAGCAGCAGGGTCTCGGCATCGGGCGTTTGCTCGTACACCGCCACGCCCATGTCGTTGAGCAGGGAGATGACAACTTCCAGTGTTTCCGCTTCCACCAGTTTGTCGGGCAGGTGGTCGTTGATCTCGCCGTGGGTCAGGTAGCCGCGGGTTTTGCCCAGCTTGATCAGGGCTTTGAGGTGGTTGCGGCGGGACTGGGCTTCTTCCTCAGACAGCACCGTTTCGTCCAGGCCGAACTCTTTCATCAAGGCGCGTTCTTTGGCCTTGCTGATTTTCATGCGCAGCGGCTTGACCTTTTCCACCGTGGCGGTGGTTTCGGTGGTTTCGGCCACTTCGGGCTCCCCTTCGAGGTCGCTGTCGATGTCCGACAGGTCGGCGTCGTCCAGGTTCTCACCCTTGCTTTTGGCTTTGGGTCCACTTTTGGCCGCTGGTGCGGCTTTGGCTGCTCGGGCGGGTTTTTTCTTGGGGGCTGGTTCGGTGGTCGAAGGGGGTGCTGCCGCTGGCTCCGTCACGGCTTTGCGCACCGTTTTCACGGTCTTGCCATCGGTGGCAGCGGGGGTCGCCACGCGCCGCACGGTGGCCACTTTGGCCACAGGGGCGGCCGCTGGGGCCGCTGCTGCAGGCGTCGCTGCGGGCGCGGGCGCGGGCGCCGCAGTTGCAACCACTTTGGACACTTTTTTGACCACCACGACGGTGGGTGCGGATTTTTTTGCGGTCATGCAAACCTCTTGAACAAAACGGTGCAGGCCCTGCCGGGTGCCCACACGGTCTCGGTACAGACGACCCGGTTCAAGTCAACGGGGCGGGCACACAGAGCCGTGGCGACATGCAAAGACAGAAGCACAGGGAAAGGCCGTGGCACCACGCGGGAGTCGGGGCACTGCCTGGCAAGCTGGTGAGGGCGAACATTTGGTGTGCAGTCCTTGCGGGGTGTGGCCTGGAACAGGGTCCAACAGTCCATTGCGGAGGGTGGCCGGGGCCGGAGGTGCTGCTGTCGCGCTTGCAAAAACCCTTCCATTATACCTTTGAACTTGGTGCGGGCTGTTGCAGGGCCAACCGGCGCTCGTACAAGGTCTTGTAGGTCTGCAAGGCCTCGGGGTGGTGGTTGGCCTCTGCCAATGCTTGTCTTTCCCTGGCCATCAGATCGTCAATGTGCATGCGCCGCAGGGCCTCGCGCACCTCGCGTTGGGTGTCCGGTGGTGCCGACGGGGCCGTGTCACCCGCACCTGCAGCTGGCGCTTGCAGCATCAGCGCCTGGCCCATGAGGCGGTTGGCCGTGTCGGCAAAAGGCTGAGTGTGCATGGCCTGCTGCAGCACCGCCCAGGTTTGTGCGCCGTGTTCGTGCCATTGGGCCTCCAGCCAGCGAAACAGACTGCCCAGTGGCTCGGCCTGCTTGGCCAGCAAGTGCTGGTCCTCCGAGGTGAGCCATTCGGGTGCCTGGGGGTGGCTGAGCAAGGTGCGAGCCAAAAAATCGGCGCGTGTGTTGTGGGGCACCGCCTGGCCACCCAGGCTGACGGCGCCTGCGCGCAAGCGCTCATCTTCCCGGTCAGCCGGTGTCCACTTTTTGCTTTTGTTCGGTGTCCAGGGTTTGGTTGGTCGCTTTCCCCCTGTGCCGTGGGGGCGGCTGAGCGGGCCCTCGCTACCGGTCCAGGTCTCCTCACCGAACGGGTGGGCAACCGAGTCTGGCTCCATCGGCTCCCAGGGGTGTTCTGCGGGGTGTGGCTTGCCAGGCCCATGGCGGCCCTTGTGGGCGGTCTCGGGAGCCAGCTGCCAGAGGTCAGACAGTTCGGTCACGGCCAAACCAATGCGTTGGGCCAGCTCACCCAACAATTGCCGCTTCAGCGCGCCGTCAGGCAGGGCAGACCACAGGGGTTTGGCATGGCTGGCCATCAGGGCACGGCCCTCGGCTGTGGCCAGGTCGCAGCGGGCGGCTGCTGTGTCCTGCATGAATTGGCTCAGCGGCACCGCCTCTTGCACCCGTTGGGCGAAGGCGGGTGCACCGTTGGCGCGGATGAAGCTGTCGGGGTCGTGTTCCGGCGGCAGAAACAGAAACTTGATGCTGCGGGTGTCCTGGGCAAACGGCAGGCTGGCCACCATGGCCTTGACGGCGGCCCGCTGCCCGGCGGCATCGCCGTCAAAGCTGAACACCACGGCATCGGTGAACCGAAACAGCTTGTGGACATGCTCGGCGGTGCACGCCGTGCCCAGGGTGGCCACCGCGTTGGCAAATCCCAGCTGCGCCAGGGCCACGACATCCATGTAGCCCTCTGTCACCAGTGCGTATCCGGCCGCTCTGATGGGAGTGCGCGCTTCGAACAGGCCATAGAGTTCGCGGCCCTTGCTGAACACCGGGGTCTCTGGGCTGTTGAGGTACTTGGGTTCGCCTTTGTCCAGCACCCGTCCGCCGAAGCCAATGGTTTCCCCTTTGACGTTGCGGATGGGAAACATGATGCGGTCACGGAATCGGTCGTAGCGCTTGGCCTGTTGGTGGCCGGGCGGGGTCGGCGGTGGGTGGCCTTCCGCCGACAGGGGTTCTGGCGCGTTGGGGCCATCCGGGGCAATCACGAGACCTGCCTCCACCAGCCGGGCGTCAGCATAGTCGGGCACCATGCTGGCCAGCGCACGCCAGCCCTGCGGGGCGTAGCCCAAACCAAAGGCGCGGGCGATTTCACCCGACAGCCCCCGGCCCTTCAGGTATTCAATGGCGCGCGGGGACGTGCGCAGGTGCCTTTGGTAGCCCTTGGCCACGTCGTTGAGCAGTGCCGTCAGCGACTGCTGTTGTTCCTGTATGGCTTTTTGCCGCGCCCTGTCCTGAGGGGGGGTGTCGTCTTCGGGAATCTGCAGGCCGGTCTGCTGGGCCAGGTCTTTGACCGCTTCGACGAAGCCCATGCCCACGTGCTCCATGAGGAACGAGATGGCATTGCCATTGGCCCCACAGCCGAAGCAGTGGTAGAACTGTTTGCTGGGACTGACGCTGAAGGAAGGGGACTTTTCCCCATGGAACGGGCACAGGCCCATGAAGTTGGCGCCGCCTTTTTTGAGCTGGACGTGCTGACCGACCACATCGACCACGTCCACGCGGGCCAACAGTTCCTGAATGAAAGACTGGGGGATGCTCACGGCGGCATTGTGCCCGAGGCACGTACCGGGGCGGCGGTGATTTGAACGCGGTGCGCCCGAACTGCCCCGATGCGTCGGCCGCGTTGTTGCCTGCCGCGCTCAGCTGGCAGCGAACACGCGGTTTTTACCGGCGCGCTTGGCCAGGTACATGGCGTGGTCGGCGCGTTTGATGGCGTCTTCCGGTGTTTCGTTGGCTTCCAGCAAAGCGACACCCGCACTGAAGGTGATGAGCAAGCGCTGCTTGTCCTGCAGGAAAAAACGCTTGGTGAGTTCTCGTTGCAATCGCTGCATGGCTTCGACGGCGTGGTCAATGCCGGTGTCGGGCAGCAAAATGACGAATTCTTCACCGCCGTAGCGGGCCATGGTGTCCTGGGGGCGCATGCTGGTGCGGGCCACTGCCACCAGGTGGGTCAGAGCGGCATCACCTGTTTTGTGCCCATGGGTGTCGTTGAGCAGCTTGAAGTTGTCGATGTCCAGCATGGCCAGGCAGAGGTTGGACCCCTTGCGGCGTGCGGCCATCACCTCCCGGGCGAAGGCTTCATCCAGCCCACGGCGGTTCAAGGCGCCGGTCAGCGGGTCCAACCGTGCCTGTACGCTGGCCTTGTCCAATTCCCCCTGGAGTTTGACAATTTCTTCTTCGGCCTGAATGGCCCGTTCGCGGATGTGGCGCAGCTCGCTGCTGGTCTGACGGGCGCTTTCTTCCATGATCCGGGTGGCGGACAGCACTTCTTGCAATGCTGGGCCAATTTCTTCCAGTGTGGTGGCGTCCTCCAAAACCTTCGCAAAGTCTTCCACCTCATGACGGTAGTCACCGGTGGTGTCCGTCATCAGCGACAGGCGCTCGATGAAGGTGGCCAGCATGAATTTGACCTGGGCCTGTACCTCGATGGCCCGCGCCTTGGCCTCGGTCTGCTTGGCGATGACGTCCTGCAGCTTGCGCTTGACGTCGTCCAGGCGTTTCAGGTTCAGTGGGGGCTTGGTGGCCTCCATGAGCGCGTCCACTTGGCCCACCAACCAGCGGTCTTCGATGCCAAGGGCTGAAATGTTCTCGAACACCAGGTTGAGCAGGTGCAGCAGCGTGCTTCGGATGGCCCCCTGCTCTTCGCCAACAAAGGACAGGCGCAGGTTGAAATTGGCGATGGCCTGCTTGACGCTCGCCACATCCACCGACGGATTGCGCAGCACTTGCACCACTTCGGCCACCTGGCGGGCAAAGCGCTCGTCATCGGCGTCGAGTGCGGGCAGTGCGTGCTCCACCAGTCGGGCGACCTGTTCCCGCAGGTCCATGGTGGCCTTGGTGGGTGGTTGTTCACTGCAGTGCAGCTCCACTTTGCTCACGTAGTCCAGCAGGGTGTTGCGGAAGGCTGCCCAGTTGTGCTGGGTGATGGCACTTTCCACGGCGGCCACGGCCTTGGCCAACTCGGTGTCATGCGCCGGCAAAGAGAGGGCCACTCGCCGCAAGGCTTCGTCTGGAAATGAAGCGCGGGCCTTGGTGCCCGCGATTTCGTGGTAAGCCGCCTCGTAATTTTCAGGCGACGGCAACTGCTTGCGTTCGGCAATGAGCTTGAACGCGTCGCGTGCGATTTCTGCTGGTTTTCGTTCGGTCATGGGTTCAAGGGAAGGCCAGGAAATTGGAAAAAACCGCCATTGCGCCTTTCCCGCATCCAACGCGCACCATTGTCACCTGAATTGCTGACCGATTTGTGAGCACAGGGGGAATGCTGATCCCGGTCTGTGCATAAAAAACACACTCAGCGTGGTGCGAGGCGAATGGCGCCGTCGAGTCGGATCACTTCACCATTGAGCATGTCGTTTTCGATGATGTGGCGGGCCAGTTTGGCGTAGTCCTCAGGGGTTCCCAACCGGCTGGGGAATGGCACGCCCGCTGCCAATGCATCTTGCACCTCTTTGGGCATGCCAAACAGCATGGGTGTGCCGAAAATGCCCGGCGCGATGGTCATGTTGCGGATGCCGTTTCGTGCCAGGTCACGCGCCACGGGCAGTGTCATGCCCACAATGCCGCCTTTGGATGCGGCATAGGCGGCCTGGCCAATCTGTCCGTCGTAGGCGGCCACGCTGGCGGTGGAGATCATCACGCCCCGTTCGCCGGTGCTCTCCGGCTCGTTGTGGCACATGGCTTCGGCCGCCAGGCGGATCATGTTGAAACTGCCCACCAGGTTGACCATGATGGTCTTGGTGTAGAGGCCGAGGTTGTGCGCGCCTGCTTTGCCCACCGTTTTTTCGGCGGGGGCAATGCCAGCGCAGTTGATCAAGCCCACCAGTTTGCCCATGGCAGTGGCGGCCGCTACCACGGCTTGGCCGTCTGCCTCGTTGCTGACATCGCACTTGACGAATGTGCCGCCGATGTCCTTGGCCACTGCCTGGCCTTTGTCCACCTGCATGTCGGCAATCACCACCTTGCCGCCCTGTGCGGCCAGCATGCGTGCGGTGCCTTCCCCAAGACCCGATGCGCCACCGGTGACGATGAATACCTTGCCTGAAATTTGCATGACATCTCCTGAGTTATTGTTGACGTTTACGTAAACGTCAATCAAAAGCGACGATTATCGTCCAGCTCGGGTGACAAGGCCAGCGGTGGTGGGTCCGGCAGACGCAAAAAAGCCCCGTACGAGGCGGGGCTGGTGGTGGGGAGGGGTGAAGTTATTTGTATCCCACGCGGTCCAGCATTTGCTGCACTTTGGTCAGGTTTTTGGCGACCACGGCCAATGGAATGGTGTCGGCCTTGAAATGGTGTCCGCCCATGGCCTTGAGGGCAGCGTTGTCCACCTGGACACCAATGGCTGCGGGGTATTCGTTGTTTCCGTTGGCAAAATAATCTTGGGCAAACGGGCTGGCCAGGTACTCCATGAAGGCCACGGCATGGTCACGGTTCTTCGCGTATTTGGCCACGGCTGCACCTGCGATGTTGACGTGGGTGCCCTGCGTGCCCTGGTTGGGGAACACGATGCGCACTTTGTCCACCACGGCCTTGTCTTCCGCTTTGGTGGACTTGAACAAACGAGCCGCATAGTAGGTGTTGGTCAATGCAACCCCGCACTCGCCGGAGGCCACGGCCTTGATCTGGTCGGTGTCGCCGCCCTTGGGCGCACGTGCCATGTTGGCCACCATGCCTTTGAGCCAGGCCTCACCCTTTTCATCACCCAGGCGCTCCACCACCGTGGCAAACAGCGACATGTTGTAGGGGTGGGAGCCCGAGCGGGTGCACAACAAACCCTTGAGTTTGGGGTCGGCCAGCTGTTCGTACGTGGCCACGTCTTCTATCTTGACGCGCAGGGGGTCGAACACGATCACCCGAGCGCGCGTGGAAAATCCTGTCCAGGTCACGCCCGATGGCCCAGCCGCAGCCCGCAGGTGAGATGGAATGGCGGCGTTCAATTTGGCGGACTGAATGGGTTGAAACAAGCCCTGGGCATCGGCAGACGCCATGCGGGCCGCATCCACCAGCAGCACGACGTCGGCAGGGGATGCGGCCCCCTCGGCCTTGAGTCGGGCGACAATGCCCGCATCATCCGCATCGACCCGGTTGATTTTGATGCCCGTGGTTCTGGTGAAGGTGTCGTACATCACCTCGTCTGTTGGGTAGTGCCGTGCCGAGTACAAGTTGAGCACCTTGTCTTGGGCGTGGGCCTGTCCGACAACGGTCAACGTGACCAACGCCAATGAGGCCAGTGTGGCGGGAGCAAACAGAGGTGTGCGCATGAGAGAGCCTTTCTGTGGGCCTGGGAATCCCGATCCAGGATCCAGGTGGGGTTGATGTGTTGGGATCTTATCACAAACGCGAACCATTCCTATTTAGTTTCTATGCATTCCAATTTGTGGCATCGACGCCGCTGCCTGATCGCTGCTGGCGCTTGGACAGCGGCGGCTCTCAGCGGTTGTGCAACCCCTGACAAACCCCCCGCGGTGGGCAGCCCAGCACCTCCGGCGACCGTTGTCCCGCCATTGACCCTGCCTCCCCGGGTGGGGCTGGCCTTGGGGGGCGGGGCGGCGCGCGGGTTTGCCCATGTGGGGGTGATTGGTGTGCTGGAGCAGCAGGGCATTCGCCCCCACTGCGTGGTGGGTACCTCGGCGGGCAGCCTGGTGGCGGCGCTGTATGCCAGCGGAAAAAGCCATGCCGAGCTGGAAAAAGCCGCCCAGGCCATGGAGGAGGTGGTGCTGACCGACTGGACCCTGCCGTTTGCCAACCGTGGCATGTTGAAAGGTCAGGCTTTGTCCCGCTATGTGAACCAGCAGGTGAACAACCGCTTGCTGGAGCAGATGCCGCTGCCGTTGGGCATTGTGGCCACCGACCTGGCCAACGGCCAAGGCATCTTGTTCCAGCGGGGTGACACCGGCATGGCCGTGCGCGCTTCCAGTGCCGTTCCCGGCGTGTTCCAGCCGGTTGAAATTGCTGGCAGGGAATACGTGGACGGCGGCCTGGTGGCCCCTGTCCCGGTGCACTACGCCCAGCAAATGGGGGCAGAGTTGGTGATTGCCGTGGACATCTCCAGTGTTCCGGAGGGCAACGCGGCCACCGACACCCTCAAGGTCATGCTGCAGACCTTTGCCATCATGGGGCAGAGCATCAACCGGTATGAACTGGCGGCGGCGCACGTGGTGGTGCGCCCCCGGTTGTCGGGTGTGGGCAGTGCGGCGTTTTCGGAACGCCAGCGCTCCATGGCCGCCGGGCGTGAGGCCATGCTGGCGGCGTTGCCCGAACTCAAGGCCCAGTTGGCAAAGCGGGCTGTGCCCGTGCCGCGTGGGTGAAGACACAAAAAAAGGCCCTGTCTTGCGACAGGGCCTGAAGGGATCCGTGAAACTGAATTTCGAGAAGGATCCGAGGAGACAACCGGAAAAACGGGGTCAACAATCAGCGCTTTTTGGCGCCGGCTGTGGTGGTCTTGGCCGCATTGACAGCGGTGGCAGCCACGGTGTTGAAATTGGCTTCGGCCATTTCGGTGGCTTGCTTGACGGCTTTCTGCACCGATTCCATGGCGTTGTTGGCGGCGCTCACGGCGCTTTTCATCACGGCCACGGCGGTTTCAGAGCCGGCGGGTGCGTTCTTGGTGGCGTTGTCGATCACGGCCATGAATTTGGCCTGTGCTTCGGTGCCCTGGGCTTCAGCGGCTTTGGCGAACTCGGCGCCGGTGCCCGACGTGATGTCGTACAGGTGGCGGCTGTACGCGGCGGTCTTTTCAGCCAGGGGCTGCATCAGGCCGGCTTGCAGGGCCAGCAGCTCCTGCGCGTCTTTCACGCTCAGAACGGCTTGGGTGTGGTTGGCGGATTCGGCCAAGGCGGCTTTGGACGCCTGGATGTTCAGCTCGACCAGCTTTTCCACGCCTTCGAAGGCTTTCTGGGTCAGACCAAACAGGGTTTCGAGGTTGGCTTTTTGGGCGGCCACAACTTGTTCAGCAGTCAACATGGTGATACTCCATTCAAAAAAGGATTTAAAACTGTTGAAGAACCTGCATGACCGACCTCCCGGTCATGCTGCGCTGCAACATGGTTTCAAGTATAGGCCAATCAACACGGTTTGCAAGTGTTTTTTGTTGCGGTGCAACAAAATAGTTGAGAACCCCTAAAAGCCTTGCCCATCATGGGTTTCCCATCCGTTTCCCGTCCGGCGTTCTGTTGACCGATGCTTGCCTACTACGCGGATCACTTTGTGCTGCCGTTGCCCGAGGGGCATCGTTTTCCGATGGCCAAATACCGGCTGCTGCGCGATGCGGTGGCCAGCGCGCTGCCTGAAGTGTGCTTGGCCCAGGCGCCAGCCGTCACCGACGGCGAGCTGGCGTTGGTGCACGACCCCGGCTACATCGCGGCCATAGCCGACGGCACGCTGTCGGTGGCCGCGCAGCGGGAAATCGGGTTTCCCTGGAGCCCTGCCATGGCCGAGCGTGCACGGCGTTCGGTGGGGGGAACCATCGCGGCCTGCCGGTCTGCCTTGTCCGGTGGGGGGGTGGCGGCCAACCTGGCAGGGGGCACCCACCACGCGTATGGCCACAAAGGGGGCGGATTTTGCGTGTTCAACGACGTGGCCGTGGCCGCGCGCCTGATGCAGGCAGAGGCCATGCGCACGCAGCCCCGCCACGGCACCGGTCGCAAGCCCTTGCGGGTGGCCATCGTGGACCTGGACGTTCACCAGGGCAACGGCACGGCCCATGTGTTTCGGCGCGATTCGTCGGTGTTCACCCTGTCGCTGCACGGGGAAAAGAACTTTCCGTTTCGCAAGGAAGCCAGTGACCTGGATGTGGCGTTGCCTGACGGTTGTCGGGACGATGCCTACCTAGAAGCGCTGACCGTGGCCCTGCACACGCTGGACCAGCGGTTTGACCCCGATCTGGTCATTTACCTGGCCGGTGCCGATGTGCATGAGGGTGATCGCCTGGGGCGTCTGAAGCTCAGCGCCGACGGCATGGAGGCCCGCGACCGGCAGGTGCTGTCTTGGGCGCACGCCAAGGGTGTACCCCTGGCCATGGTGATGGGGGGTGGGTATGGGCGCCGGATAGAGGACACGGTGGCCGTGCAGCTCAACAGCTACCGGGTGGCGCTGTCGTACGCGCAGGCGTGGGGCTGTCGCGCCCGAAGCAAGGGTGGCGCCTGACCCGCTGGCAGAATGGTCGCCATGCCCAACAACGACATGCCTCCTTCCGCTTCGGCGGCCAAACCCGTGGCCGATGGCCGCGACACCTACCGGGTGTTCCGCAGCATCAGCACTCGCTGGATGGACAACGACGTCTACGGCCACGTCAACAACGTGGTGTACTACAGCTGGTTTGACACCGCCGTCAACGCCCACCTGATCGAGCAAGGTGTGCTCGACATCCACCACGGGCCGGTGATCGGCCTGGTGGTCGAAACGCAGTGCAACTACTTTGCCCCCCTGGCGTTTCCGCAGACCATCGAAGCGGGCATCCGGGTGGCCAGGCTGGGCTCGTCCAGCGTGCGCTACGAAGTGGGCTTGTTCGCCCAGGGCGAACCCCTGTGCGCTGCCCGGGGGCATTTTGTGCATGTGTACGTGGACCGCGACACCCGGCGTCCCGTGCCACTTCCCACCCCACTCAAAAACGCACTGGAGACATTGATTTGAGCCTCAACCCCCAATCCCTTCCAGCCGCTGTGTCGGCCGACGCGCAGGCCCAGGCCGTGGATGCGGCCATCACCTCGCGCATGTCGGCACGGGCTTTCACGCCGCAGCCGGTGCCCCGCGAGGTGCTGACGGCCATTCTGGACGTCGCCAGCCGCGCCCCATCCGGCACCAACACCCAACCCTGGAAGGTGTATGTGCTGCAAGGCCGCAGCCGCGATGACTTGGTGGCCAAGGTGTGCGCCGCCCACGACGCCGTGCGGGCCGACCCGTCCCTGGCTGCCCAGTACCGGGAGGCCTACGACTACTACCCCGATAAATGGGTGAGCCCCTACATCGACCGCCGCCGCGAAAACGGCTGGGGGCTGTATGGGCTGTTGGGCATAGGCAAAACCGACAAAGACCGCATGCACGAGCAGCACCAGCGCAACTTCCGTTTTTTCGACGCACCTGTGGGCCTGATGTTCACGCTGGACAAGGTCATGGGACGGGGCTCCCTGGTGGACTACGGCATGTTTTTGCAAAACATCATGGTGGCGGCCCGGGCGCGGGGTCTGCACACCTGCCCGCAGGCGGCGTGGAACGGGTTTGCCAACATCATCCTGCCCCATGTGGGCGCTGGACCCGACGAGATGCTGGTGTGTGGCATGGCACTGGGCCACGCCGACGCCACCGACGTGGTCAACACCTTCCACACCCCGCGTGTGCCCGCCAGCGAATTCACCACCTGGCTGGATTGACCCCGGCGCCGTGTGCCCAAGCGGCGGGGCGGCGGTGGGTGGTGGGCGCATCACCGACAATGCCCGGCCTTGCGCCGCACGGAGCTGCCGCAAGTTCTCCTCGGGCGCTGTTCATTTATTTGATAGCTAACTATTGAATACAGATAAGCGCTGGAGACATTTTTGATTGAATTTTTAGGATTGCCATGATCACCACCCCTTCCGGTTTGCAGTACGAAGACACCACCGTCGGCCAAGGCGCCGTGGCCCAAGTGGGCCAGCAGGTGCAGGTGCACTACACGGGCTGGCTGTACAACGATGGTCAGCCAGGTGCCAAGTTCGACTCCAGCAAAGACCGTGGTCAGCCTTTTGTGTTTCCCCTGGGTGCCGGCCATGTCATCAAAGGCTGGGACGAGGGCGTGCAGGGCATGGCCGTGGGCGGCACGCGCCGCCTGGTCATTCCCGCGGCGCTGGGTTACGGCGCCCGCGGCGCCGGTGGCGTGATCCCCCCCAACGCCACGCTGCTGTTCGAAGTGGACCTGCTGGGCGTCTGACCCCATTCCGCACGGCCATGAGCGCACCCGACTCAACCCCCGATACATCGGTTGGCCAGCCAGCGGTGCTGGTGGCACGCCGCGTGTTCCCTGAAGTGCTGGCGCGGCTGCGCCAGCACTTTGACGTGGAGGCCAACGACACCGACGACGTCTGGTCCCCCGAGGAACTGCAGCGCCGCTTGCAGGGCAAGCGCGGTGCGCTGACCACCGGCAGCGAGCGGGTGGGGGCCGAACTGCTGGCCGCCTGCCCCGACCTGCGTGTGGTGGCCAACATGGCCGTGGGTTTCAACAACTTCGATGTGCCCGCCTGCACCGCGCGCGGTGTGCTGGCCACCAACACGCCCGACGTGCTGACCGAGACCACCGCTGACTTCGGTTTTGCCCTGCTGATGGCCACCGCACGCCGGGTGACCGAAAGCGAGCATTTTTTGCGCGCGGGTCTGTGGAACCGCTGGAGCGTGGACATGTTCGCTGGCGCCGAGGTGCACGGCACCACCCTGGGCATTCTGGGCATGGGTCGCATTGGGCAGGGCGTGGCCCGCCGGGGGGCGCATGGGTTTGGCATGAAGGTGATCTACCACAACCGTTCCCGGCTGGACGCGGCCACTGAGGCCGAGTGCAAAGCCACCTGGGTCAGCAAGGCCGAACTGCTGGCGCAGGCCGACCACCTGGTGCTGGTGCTGCCGTACAGCGCGCAGGCGCACCACAGCGTGGGTGCCGCCGAACTGGCGCAGATGAAGCCCAGCGCCACGCTCATCAACATCGCCCGTGGCGGCATCGTGGACGACGCCGCTCTGGCGCAGGCGCTGAAGGCCCGCCGCATCGCGGCGGCCGGGCTCGATGTGTTCGAGGGCGAGCCCCGCGTTCACCCCGACCTGCTCACGCTGCCCAACGTGGTGCTGACGCCCCACATCGCCAGTGCCACCCTGGGCACCCGCATGGCCATGGCCAACCTGGCGGCGGACAACCTCATTGCCTACCTGACCGAGGGCAAGGCGCTCACCCCCGTCAACCCCGAGGTGCTGGGTGCTTGAGGGCCTGAGCCCCACGGCCTGGTGGGTGGCCTCGGCGGTCGCCAGTGCCCTGGCCTGCGTGGGGGTGCTGGCCTTGTGGCTGCGCCGCCCCCATGGCCCCTCGCACGACGACTGGCAGGTGGCCCAGCAGAAAAACCAGCTGCAGTTGGAACAGTTGCTGCAACGGCAGGCCGAGCGGCAGGCCCAACTGCTGGAACGGCTGGAGCGCCTGGAGCGCGATGTGCGTCAGGACGTGCAGGACGGCGCGCGCGGTGGCCGCCAGGAAGTCATGCAGACCCTGGCCACCTTCGGTGACACGCTGCAACGCCAGGGCGCAGAGGCGCAGCGCACCCAGCAGGCGCAAATCGAGCAGCTGCGCACCGCCCTGGTCGAGACACTGAATGCCCAGCTGCTGATGCAGACCCAGCAATCGGCCGAGGCCACGCGCACGCAAAACGCCCAGATCGACGCCTTTGCCCAGCAGCTGCTGCAGCTGCGCGGCTCGCTGGGTGACACGCTGACCCAGCAGCTGCACGCCCTGAACGAATCCAATGCCCGCCGCATGGGCGAGGTGCGCGCCACCCTTGAAGCCCAGTTGAACCAACTGCAGGCCAGCAACGCCACCAAACTCGACCAGATGCGCGCCACCGTGGACGAGAAGCTGCAAACCACGCTGGAAACCCGCCTGGGGGAGAGCTTCAAGCAAGTGGCCGACCGACTGGAGCAGGTGCACAAGGGCCTGGGCGAAATGCAAAACCTGGCCCAGGGCGTGGGTGACCTCAAGCACCTGCTGACCAACGTCAAGACCCGGGGCATGTTCGGCGAGGCGCAGCTGGGTGCCTTGCTGGAGCAGGTGTTTGCCCCCGACCAGTACGCCACGCAGGTGGTCACCCGGCCTGGCAGCAAAAACATGGTGGACTATGCTATCCGCCTGCCCGGCAGGGGGGATGACGGTGCACCGTGCTGGCTGCCCATCGACGCCAAGTTTCCCAACGAAGACTACGAGCGCCTGCTGGATGCGCAGCAACGCGCCCACGCCGAGGACGCCGAGCTGGCCGCGCGCGGGCTGGAGCAGCGCATCCGCCTGGAGGCCAAAAGCATGGCCGACAAATACCTGGCCCCGCCGCACACCACGGACTTTGCCATCCTGTTTTTGCCCACCGAAGGTTTGTACGCCGAGGTGCTGCGCCGCCCGGGCCTGATGGAGGCGTTGCAGCGCGACATGCGGGTGACGCTGGCCGGCCCCACCACGCTGATGGCCATGCTCAATTCCCTGCAGATGGGCTTTCGGACGCTGGCGCTGGAAAAGCGCTCCAGCGAGGTGTGGCAGGTGCTGGGGGCGGTCAAGACCGAGTTCACCAAGTTTGGTGAGGTGTTGGCCAAAGTCAAAAACCAGACACAAACCGTGCTCAACACCCTGGACAGCGCCGAAACCCGCAGCCGCGCCATGGGCCGTGCCCTCAAAACCGTGGAGGCACTGCCGCTGGACCAGGCCGCTGCGCTGCTGCCGCTGGACCCTTCCGACAGCGGCCTCCCTTGAACCCGCCTGTGAGCCCACCCTTGGGGCCGGTGCTGGCCAGGCTGGTGGCGGCCCAGGTGTGCCTGCACGCCTGCATGACGGGCTTTCGCATGGCGGCGCCATTGATGGCGCTGCGGGAAGGCCACAGCCCGGCGGCGGTGGGCATGTTGCTGGCCTTGTTTGCGCTCGCCCAGGTGTTCCTGGCCTTGCCCGCTGGCCGGTTTGCCGACCGCCACGGCCTCAAAAAACCCTTCAGGGTCGCGGTGGCCATGGCCACGGCGGGGGCCGCCCTGGCGGTGGCCTGGCCGGTGTTTGGGGTGCTGTGCGCCACGGCGCTGACCACTGGCGCGGCCAGTGGTTTGGCCTTGATTGCCTTGCAGCGCCATGTGGGCTACCTGGCCAAGGATGCCACCCAGCTCAAGCAGGTGTTCAGCTGGATGGCCGTGGGGCCGTCCATTTCCAATTTCCTGGGGCCGTTGGCGGCGGGCTTGCTGATTGACGCGGCCGGGTTTCGGGCCGCCTACCTGCTGCTGGCGGTGCTGCCGTCGCTGTCGTGGTGGTGGTTGCGTGGGGCGGTGGACACCCAACGAGAAGTGGGGGTGCCGGCGCAGGCCCGGGAGTCGTCGTGGCAGCTGTTGCGCGACGCGGGCTTTCGCCGGCTGATGGCCATCAACTGGATGCTGTCATCGTGCTGGGACGTGCACACCTTCCTCGTGCCGGTGATGGGGCACGAGCGCGGGCTCAGCGCCACCGTCATCGGCAGCATACTGGGCGGCTTTGCCCTGGCGGCCACCGGCATCCGGCTGCTGATGCCCTGGTTGGCCGCGCGCCTGCGCGAGGCCGCCGTCATCGGGTCGGCCATGGTCGCCACGGCGGTGTTGTTCGCGGCCTATCCCTTGGTGCAGGGGCCCTGGGCCATGGGGGCGTTGTCGGTGCTGCTGGGGGTGGCGCTGGGCAGCGTGCAGCCCATGATCATGAGCACGCTGCACCAGATCACCCCCAGCCACCGGCATGGCGAGGCGCTGGCCCTGCGGTCCATGGCCATCAATGGCTCCAGCGTGGTCATGCCCGTGCTGTTCGGTTCGCTGGGGGCACTGGTGGGGGTGGCGGGGGTGTTTTGGGGCGTGGGTGCGCTGGTGGGGCTGGGCGCCCACTGGGCCTGGAGGCTTCAGGTGACGCCGCCTGCTTCCTGACGAACAGCTGTCGGGGTCAGCCATTGCCTGCCCCGAAGGCTCCCTGTGACCGGGTTTTCCACAAAGGTTGGATTTTTCTCGCCTTTTAGAATGGGTGCCCTAACTGAAAGAAGAGCCGTGCTTTTACTCATTGTTTTGCTACCACTCCTGCTGGGGACAGCCGCCACCTTCTGGCTGGGTGCCCGCTCGCGCTGGCTCACCGCCGCGGTGGCGTTGGCGGTGACGTCGGCCAGCCTGGCGCTGTTGGTGCAGCAGGCGCCGGCCGTCATGGCGGGCGAGGTGGTGATGAACACCTGGCAGTGGGTGCCGGAAATCGGGCTCAACCTGAGCTTCAAGCTCGATGGCCTGTCCATGATGTTTGCCGGGCTGATCATGTTCATCGGCCTGCTCATCATCGTGTACGCACATTACTACCTCAGTCCTGAGGATTCGGCGGCCAAGTTCTTCAGCCTGATGATGCTGTTCATGGCCGCCATGCTCGGGGTGGTGCTGTCGGACAACCTCTTGCTGCTGGTGGTGTTCTGGGAGCTGACCAGCCTGTCTTCCTTCCTGTTGGTGGGTTACTGGAGCCATTTGCCCGCGGCCCGCTCGGGGGCGCGGCAGGCCTTGGCCGTGACGGGTGGGGGTGGCCTGGCCATGCTGGCGGGCTTTGTGTTGCTGGGGCAGATTGCGGGCACCTACGAGCTCAGCGCCATGCTGGGCCGCACCGCCGAGATACAGGCCAGCCCGTTGTTTGTGCCCGCCCTGGTGCTGATACTGGTGGGGGCGTTCACCAAGAGTGCGCAGTTCCCCTTCCATTTCTGGCTGCCCGATGCCATGGCCGCACCCACCCCGGTGTCGGCTTACCTGCATTCGGCCACCATGGTCAAGGCCGGGGTGTTTTTGCTCATGCGCATGTACCCCGTGCTGGCGGGCTCCGGCTGGTTTGAGCTGCTGGTGACCGCCACGGGTCTGGTGACGGTGCTGTTTGCGGCCTTCATCGCCATCTTCAAGCACGATCTCAAAGGCCTGCTGGCGTATTCCACGGTCAGTCACCTGGGTTTGGTGGTGTTTCTGGTGGGCTTGGGATCGCCTCTGGCCGCCGTGGCGGCCGTGTTCCATGTGTTGAACCACGCCACCTTCAAGGCCTCGCTGTTCATGATCGCGGGCATCGTGGACCACGAAACCCATTCCAGGGACATGCGTCAACTGGGGGGGCTGTGGCATTTCATGCCCTGGACGGCCACGCTGTCCATGGTGGCGGCCGCGTCCATGGCCGGTGTGCCACTGACCAACGGTTTCCTGTCCAAGGAAATGTTCTTCACCGAAGCGGTGGTGGGCACGGCCGGTGTGTGGGCCTGGCTGGTGCCAGCGCTGGTGACGCTGGCCGGCGTGTGCAGCGTGGCCTATTCGCTGCGTTTTGTGCACGACACCTATTTCAACGGCCCGCTGGGCGACGTGCCCAACACCCACCCGCACGAGCCGCCGCTGGGCATGAAGGCGCCCGCGATGTTGCTGGTCACCTTGTGTGTGGTGGTGGGCCTGTTTCCCGCCATGACATTCGGGCCGCTGGTGGAGGTGGCCGCCACGGCCCTGGCGGGCAAACCCCTGCCCGACTACCACCTGGCCATCTGGCACGGCTTCAACCTGCCTTTGTTGATGAGTGCCGTCGCGCTGGTTGTGGGCGTGGGCCTGTACCTGTTGCTCGCGGTCGACAAGCGGTTGCACCGCATCCAGTCCGAGCGGTGGTTCGGCCTGGTAACCGGGCGGCAGGTGTTCGAGGCGCTGGTCGATGGGCTGTTTGCCTGGTCGGGTCGCATCTCCTCCCGCCTGGAGAACGGTTCCCTGCAACGCTACCTGGCCTGGCTGGTGGTGGCTGCACTGGTGGTGGGCGCTGCCCCGCTGGTGGGTGCAGGCATCGGCACGGGGGAGCGCGAGTTGATGCCCGCCACGCCCCTGGCCGTGGTGATCTGGGCCGTGTTGCTGTTGGTGTGTGTCGCCATCGCACTGACCCAGCGTCAGCGTTTCCTGTCGGTGGTCTTGGTGGGTGTGGTGGGCCTGGTCACGTCGCTCACCTTTGTGGGTCTGTCGGCGCCCGATCTGGCCCTGACGCAGCTGTCGGTGGAGGTGGTGTCCACCGCTTTGCTGCTCATGGGGCTGGCGCTGCTGCCGCAGCATTCCCCGCGCGAGTCCAGCACGCTGCGCCGCTTGCGCGATGGTGCGCTGGCGCTGACGGCCGGTGGCGCCATGAGTTGGTTGACCTGGGTGTTGTTGACGCGCGATCACGACTCCATCTCCTGGTATTTTCTGGAGAAGACGCTGCCGGTGGGCGGTGGTGCCAACGTGGTCAACGTGATCCTGGTGGACTTCCGGGGCTACGACACGTTTGGCGAAATCACGGTGCTGGGCATAGCGGCCATTGGTGTACTGGCACTGATGGAGGGCATGCGCACCCGCAGGCCCACGGTGGACCCTGAGGGGCGCAACTGGACGTTCGCCGCTCAGCCCGTGCTGCTGCGGGTGGCGGCCTCGGTGGTGCTGCCGGTGGCGCTGGTGTTCACGCTGTACATCTTCATGCGCGGCCACAACCAGCCGGGTGGTGGCTTCATTGCCGGGCTGATCACCGCGGTGGCACTGGTGCTGCAGTTCATGGCCATGGGCCAGGGCAAGGCTGAAGGGCTGTTGCGCGCCCAGGCCGGGCGGCGGTTTGTGCGCTGGATAGGCTCTGGCCTGAGCATTGCTGGCCTGACGGGTGTGGGGGCTTTCTGGTTTGGCCGCCCTTTCATGACCAGCGCGCACGGCCACCCTCATGTGCCCTTGCTGGGTGACATCCCGCTGGCTTCGGCGGCCCTGTTTGATCTTGGGGTGTACACCACCGTGGTCGGTGCCACGCTGTTGACCATCTCGGTGCTGGGCTCGGTGAGCCGCGAGCGACCACCAACCCCTTCCACCCAACCACACCCCGGGAGTGCCGCATGAGCATGGAGTTTCTGATTGCCACCGGCATCGGTTTTGTCACCGCCTGTGGCGTTTACCTGATGCTGCGCGGGCGCACATTTCCGGTGGTGCTGGGCCTGTCGGTGTTGGGCTATGCGGTCAACGTGTTCATTTTTGTGATGGGCCGCTTGTGGACCAACGCCGCCCCCATCGTGGCGGGCGATGCACCCATTGCCGACCCGCTGCCCCAGGCTTTGGTGCTGACGGCCATCGTGATCGGTTTTGCCACCACGGGCTTTGTGATCGAGCTGGCGCTGCGCAGCCGCCACGAGTCGGGCAGTGACCACATCGACGGCCACGAGCCCGGGCATGCGCCCGGCTACCAGGCTGTGGTGGGTCAGGGCGCCGAAGTGGGGGGGAAGGCCTGATGCTGGACCTCACTCACGCCTTCTGGTTGCAGCACGCGCCCGTACTCTCGGTGCTGCTGCCGTCGTTCACGGCCATGGCCTTGCTGCTGTTGGGCGACCCTTCCGGTTTGGCGGGGCAAGGTGGTGGGCATGGCAACCCCCGGTTGCGCTGGCGCAGGCGCCTGGCCATGGGGTCGGTGTTGTTGGGCGCGGTCATGGCCATGGGACTGGTGTCGCTGGCCAGCGGCGGTGAGCTGGTGGTTTACCGCCTGGGCGAGTGGCCCGCACCATTTGGCATTGTTTTGGTGGTTGACCGCTTGTCAGCATTGATGGTGTTGCTCACATATTCCTTGGCAGTACCGGTGCTGTGGTACGCCACCGGCGGCTGGGACACCCGGGGGCGCTACTTCCTGGCGCTGTTCCAGTTCCAGCTGATGGGCTTGTGCGGCGCTTTCCTGACCGGTGACCTGTTCAACCTGTTTGTGTTCTTCGAGGTGTTGCTGATCGCCTCGTACGTGTTGCTGGTGCATGGCCAGGGCCGCGAGCGGTTCAAGGTGGGCATTCACTACGTGGTGCTGAACCTGGCCGCCTCCGGCCTGTTCCTGATCGGTTTGGCCATGCTGTACTCGGTCACCGGCACGCTCAACATGGCCGACATGGCTTTGCGCGTGGGGCAGCTGACGGGTGAGTCCGCCCTGTTGGCCCGCTCGGCGGCGCTGGTGCTGCTGGTGGTGTTTGGCCTCAAGGCGGCCCTGGTGCCCCTGTACTTCTGGCTGCCCGCCACCTACGCGGCGGCGAGTGCGCCGGTGGCCGCACTGTTTGCCGTCATGACCAAGGTGGGGGTGTACAGCATCGTCCGGGTGCACTGGGTGATTTTTGGGGTGGGCGCCGGCGAGGCGGCGCTGGCCGCCCAGGCCTGGCTGCTGCCGCTGGCGCTGACCACCAGCGTGCTGGGGGTGCTGGGGGCACTGGCCTCACACAGCATGGGGCGCATGGTGGCTTACCTCACCGTGTCGTCGGTGGGCACCATCCTGGCGGGTGTGGGCCTGTTCACACCGGCCACGCTGTCGGCGGCGCTTTACTACACGCTGCACAGCACGGTGGTGATTGCCGGGCTGTTCCTGCTGGTGGAGCTGATGGCCGCGCAGCGCGGTGCGGCCCAGGACAAGCTGCGCCCGGCCATGGCCGTGCGCGAACCGGTGCTGCTGGGGCTGATGATGATTTTTGGCGCCGCGTCCGCCGCCGGCCTGCCCCCGTTGCCGGGCTTTTTGGGCAAGCTCATGATCCTGGAGAGCGCGTCCGGCCTGGCTGCCCAACCCTGGGTGTGGGGGGTGGTGCTCACCGTGGGGTTCTTCTCCATCATCGGGTTGGCCAGGGCGGGGGTGGTGGTGTTCTGGCACGTGCAGCCCGAAGAAGGCCAGGGTACGCCCGGCGCGGGCAGCAGCCTGAAGCTGCTCTCGGCCACCTGGGTGTTCATGGTGCTGACCGTGCTCATGGCGGTGCTGGCGTCTCCCATCAAGCGTTACACCGATGCCGCGGCGGCGCAGCTGAGCCGCCCGGCGGACTATGCGCAGGCCGTGTTGGGTCTGGGGGCGGGTGAGCCGTCACGCACCACACGTCCCTACACCGGCCAGACCCAACCCGCAGCGCCCTTGCCGCCTGCCACCGCGGAGGAACAACAGCCATGACCATCCCCTTGAACCCCAGTGCCACGGCCACCGACCGCGACGCGCATCCCAGCTGGTTGGCCCACCCCGTGCTGTCCGTGCTGCTGGCGGTGTGCTGGCTGGCGCTGTCCCGCAGCGTGGAGGTGTTTCACCTGTTGTCGGCGCTGCTCATCGGCCTGGTGGTGCCCCGCTTGCTGCACGGCTTTCTGCTCACCACGGGCCGCATTCGCTGGTGGCCAGCGCTGCGCCTGATGCGGGTGGTGCTGTGGGACATCGTCATGTCCAACATCACGGTGGCCAAACTCGTGCTCGGGCCGCTGGAGCGCATGCACCCCGCTTGGTTGCCCGTGCCCCTGGCCTGTGACCATGCCCATGTGAACGCGTTGTTCGCCGCCATCATCACCACCACACCGGGCACGGTGTCGTGTGTGGTGAACGAGCGGCGCCACGAAATCCTGGTGCACGCCCTCAACTGCGACGATGCCCAAGCCATGATCGACGACATGAAAAACCGCTACGAAGCGCCGCTGATGGCCATATTCGGTGTGACCGCCGTGCGCGAAGCGGCCACACAGGGCGCGGCCCACGAGAGGACACCGGCATGAACATCCTGGACTGGTCGCTCAACCTGGCCATCGTGGCCGTGACCCTGGCCGTGGCCCTGTGCACCGTGCGGTTGCTGCGTGGCCCCGGCATCACCGACCGTTTGCTGGCCTTGGACACGCTGTACATGAATGCTGTGGCCCTGATCGTGTTGCTGGGCATGCGCTGGAGCACCCCTTTGTTGTTCGAAGCCGCGCTGATCGTGGCCATGCTGGGCTTTGTGTCCACGGTGGCCCTGGCGCGCTACATCAGCCGTGGCGACGTGGTGGAATGAAGGAGCGCACATGAACCCCCTGATCGAATGGTTGGCCGCAGGCCTGGTGCTGGTGGCGGCGTTTTTTCTGCTGGTGGGAGCGATCGGGCTGGCCCGCCTGCCTGACTTTTACATGCGACTGCACGCCCCCACCAAATCGTCCACGCTGGGTGTGGGCGGTGTGCTGCTGGCGTCCATGCTGGTGTCGGTCAGCCTGGGCCATGCGGGCGTGGCCGAATTGCTCATCACCCTGTTTGTGTTTGTGACCGCCCCGGTGTCGGCCAACCTCATGGCGCAGGCTGCGCTGCACTTGCAAGTGGCTTCGCAGGCTCCTGTGCCTGGTCATGCCGTGCCCGAGCGCGACGTTTCTGGCGCTGCATCCCGGGACTGACGCTCAGGACTGGGTGTCCGCTGATGGCACGGCCAGCGGCGGCTTCTCCGTGGCGTGCAGGCTCAGTCCGACGGTTTGGATGAGGCCTTGTGGACTGAGGCTGCGCACACTGAGCTGCGCATGGCCCAGTGGCAGCGTGTCGCCCACCACCGCAGGGCGTTGCAGCGCTTGTGTCATCCACGCGCCGACGGTGGTGTCCGATTCCTGTGTTGGCATGGGCAACCCGTAAAACTCGCACACGGGCCACATCGCCGTGTGGGCGCTGAGCTCAAAGTCACCGAAGACGTGGCGCATGGCGGCCTCGTCGGCCGGCTCCGGCAACGTCACACCCAGCCGGCGGGCGACCAGTCCAATGGTTGCGCCTTGCAGCAGCAAGGAGCTGAGCACCACCACAAACGCCACGTTGAAGAACACCTGGGCGCCCGGCAGTTGTGCCATGACAGGGAACACCGCCAGCACAATCGGCGCGGCCCCACGCAGCCCAACCCACGACACAAATGCCATTTCCGCGCGGGAAAAATGCATGGGCGCCAGACACAGCCACACCGAGACGGGTCGCGCCACGCACATCAGCACCACCGAAATGCCCAGGGCGGGCCACAGCGTGCGCCACACTTCGGTGGGTGTGGCCAGCAGACCCAGCAGCAGGAACATGGAGGCTTGGGCCAACCAGGCGTAACCGTCCATCAAACTCAGTGCGGGCAGCACGGTTTTGCGTGCCCGTTGGCCCACCACCACGCCCATGACGTAGACCGCCAAAAAGCCCGAACCGCCCAGCCAGCTGGCGACCGCAAACACCAGCAAGCCGCCGGACAGCAACATCAACCCCACCACACCCGCCGCTGGTTGCAGGGTGCCACGCAGGTGCAGCAGCAACCGCGCCAGCCCAAGGGCAGCGCCCAGGCCCAGCGCCAACCCCAACCCCATTTGGGTGAGCAACGCGCGGGCCAAGGCCAGGGCCAAGTCCCAGGGGCCACTCGCGGGGACCGACTCGGTGCCCTGGCTCCCCAGGGCCACGCCAATGAGGGCCAGGGTGAGGAAAACGGCCATGGGGTCGTTCATGCCCGACTCGATTTCCAGTGTGGCCTCCACTCGCTCGTTCAGGTGCACGCCCGATGTTTTCAGCAGGGAAAACACCGCCGCCGCGTCGGTGGACCCCACGATGGCACCCAGCAGCAAGGCGGTGGGCCACGGCAAGTCCAGCAGCCAGTGCGCCGCGACTCCCGTGATGACCGCGCACACCAGCACCCCCAGTGTGGCCAGCCACAGTGAGGGGCGCAGTCCGGTGCGAAAGGTGGTGCGCCGGGTGCGCAAGCCACCGTCGAGCAGGATGACCGCCAAGGCGACGTTGCCCACCACAAAGCTGAGGTGAAAGTCGTTGAACGCCAACTGGCCAGGCCCGTCCTCGCCGGCCAACATGCCCGCCAGCAGGAACACCAGCAAAAACGAAAACCCCAGGCGCGCCGAATACACCGCCGCCAGCACGCTGGCGAACACCAGACCCGCTGCCACCATGAGTGGCAGGTTCAGGAAATCAACATTCAAACCTTGGGTGAACATGGGCGGCAGGGTAGCAGCTTTCGCCGCCAGGGCCGCCCCACATCCGCACAACCCGCGGGGTGACGGGTTGACGTGCCAAAAGTGCCTTCAGCGCTTTCGAATATTGAATAGGTTGCTACCAACCGTCAATAGAAGGCTTGGAGGCCAGTCTGTGCGCGACCCAGAATCAGGGCGTGCACGTCGTGCGTGCCCTCGTAGGTGTTCACGGTTTCCAGGTTGATCATGTGGCGGATGACGTGGTACTCGTCGTGGATGCCGTTGCCGCCATGCATGTCGCGCGCCAGGCGGGCCACGTCCAGCGCCTTGCCACAGCTGTTGCGCTTGATGAGGCTGATCATTTCGGGCATGGCCTTGCCCTCGTCCATGAGGCGGCCCACGCGCAGGCAGCCCTGCAGGCCCAGGGTGATTTCGGTCTGCATGTCGGCCAGCTTCTTCTGGATGAGCTGGTTTTGCGCCAGCGGGCGGCCAAACTGCTGGCGGTCCAGCGTGTACTGGCGGGCGCGGTGCCAGCAGTCCTCGGCGGCGCCCAATGCACCCCAGGCGATGCCGTGGCGGGCCTTGTTCAGGCAGCCAAACGGACCCTTCAGGCCGCTCACGTTGGGCAGCAACTGGCTCTCGGGCACGAACACCTCGTCCATCACGATTTCGCCGGTGATGCTGGCGCGCAGGCTCATCTTGCCCTCGATCTTGGGCGCGCTCAGTCCCTTCATGCCTTTTTCCAGGATGAAGCCGCGGATGGCTTCCTGGCCGCCGGTCTGACCGTCGGGATCGGTCAGCTTGGCCCAGACCACGAACACATCGGCAATCGGGCTGTTGGTGATCCACATCTTGTTGCCCTTCAGGATGTAGCCGCCGTCCACTGGGCGGGCGCGGCTGAGCATGCTGGCGGGGTCCGAGCCGTGGTTGGGCTCGGTCAGGCCAAAGCAGCCCACCCACTCGCCGGTGGCCAGCTTGGGCAGGTATTTTTGACGCTGTTCCTCGCTGCCATAGGCATGGATGGGGTGCATCACCAGGCTGCTTTGCACGCTCATGGCGCTGCGGTAGCCGCTGTCCACGCGCTCGACTTCGCGGGCCACCAGGCCATAGCTGACGTAGTTCAGACCCGAGCAGCCGTAGCCTTCAATGGTGCAGCCCAGCAGACCAATGGCACCCATTTCAGACATGATGTCGCGGTCAAAGTGCTCGTGGCGCGCCGCCTGCAGCACCCGCGTTTGCAGCTTGTCCTGGCAGTACTGCTGGGCGGCTTCGGCAATGGCGCGCTCATCGTCGCTGAGTTGCTCGTTCAACAAAAAGGCATCGTTCCACTGAAAACGGGGGGTCATGGGGTGTCCTTGAAGAAATGGGATGGGGCGATTGTTGGGCTTCCAATGATTTGTGTCTAATATCAAATATGGATTTGACAATATAAACTTCAGATTGAAAGGCGGGCCATGGAATTCCGGCACCTGCGTTGTTTTCTGGTCTTGGCCGAGGAGTTGCACTTTGGCCGGGCCGCCCAGCGCCTGGCCATGTCGCAGCCGCCGCTGAGTGTGGCCATCCAACAGCTGGAGGCGTCGGTGGGCGCACGGCTGTTTTTGCGCAACAGCAAGTCGGTCCAGCTCACGGCGGCGGGCCAGGCACTGGTGCCGCAGGCCCGCGCCCTGCTGGAGCAGGCCCGCCAGGCCATGCAGCTGGCCAAAGACGTGGCCCAGGGCCAGGCCGGCAGCCTGCGCATTGGTTTTGTGGGCGCCATGCTGTACCGGGGCTTGCCGCAGGTGCTGCAACCATTCCAGGCCGCCCATCCCCGTTTGCGGGTGGAGCTGCGGGAAATGAGTTCGGCCGAGCAACTGGCCGAACTGGCCCGTGACCGACTGGACGCGGGCTTTGTCCACACCGCGCAGGTGCCAACGGGCCTGTCCCAAATTCTGGTCGCCAGTCAGCCCTTGGTCGCGTGTGTACCGCACACCCATGCACTGGCACGGCGTGCCCAGCCGCTGGCGCCTGTGGACCTGGCGGGGTTTGACCAGGAGCCTTTGGCCCTGGTGTCCCGCCAGGTGTCACCCGACTACCACGACCGCATCCTGGCCTTGTGCGCCGAGGCGGGTTGGCAGCCCGAGGTGCGCCACGAGCTGCGGCACTGGCTGAGTGTGGTCAGCCTGGTGTCACAGGGCATGGGCGTGGCGCTGGTGCCCGAGGCGTTGCAGCGCTCCGGGCTGGCGGGCGCGGTGTTTGCTCCCCTGGCGCATGCCACGCCACCTTACGAAACCCGCTGCTTGTGGCGCGAAGGGCGCGAGCGCACCGACAGTGGCAACCACGCGGCTTTGTCGGCTTTTCTGGCCGTGGTTCGCACCCAGGTGGCCCTGAGCGGGTAAAACGGGCTTGCACTCCCCGCGCAAGGCGGGCACATTGGTGCCGGGTGTGTTTGCCCAGCCTTTGATCCGACCGACCAGCCATGCATTCCCAGACCTCCGCCCCGCCCGCTGCCGCCCCATCCCCCGTGATGACCGATTCTGAGCCCGTCACACCCCTCACCCTGGTGTTGGGCGGGGGCTGTTTTTGGTGCACCGAGGCAGTGTTCTTGCGGGTGCGCGGCGTGTTGGACGTGGAGTCCGGCTACGCCAACGGCGATGCGCAGCGTTACCCCCGGCCCAGCTACGAGCAGGTGTGCACCGGCGACACTGGCTACAACGAGGTGGTCAAGCTGGTGTACGACCCCGCTCAGGTGAGCACCGCGGATTTGCTGGAGGTGTTCTTTGCCATCCACGATCCCACGACCCTGAACCGTCAGGGCAATGATGTGGGCACGCAGTACCGCAGCGGCATCTACTTCACCACGCCAGACCAGCAGGCCCTGGCCTTGGCCCTGGTGCACGACATGAACCTGCGCGGGGAGTGGGGCCGTCCGGTGGTGACCGAGGTGCTGCCCCTGGACCACTATTGCGCCGCCGAGGCCTACCACCAGAACTACTTTGCCCAGCACCCCTACCAAGGTTATTGCGCCATGGTCGCGGCGCCCAAAGTGGCCAAGTTTCGGGAATTGTTCCCCGATCTCGATAAATAAGTAGCTGAAAAGTCAATTGGGGTAAGCGGTGGAAGCCAATAACATATAATTTTTTGCCCGTCGACAGCCTCGGCATCGGTCTGGAGAGGTCTTCCATACCGTGTTGTTCCGACCAGCAACCATTCATGCGACACTGCCTGCCCACCATGGATGCCTGTTCAAGACGTCAACACCTTGGCCAGTGGTCTGCGCTCGGCCTGGCCTTCGGTCTCCCGATCGCCCATGCAGCCCGTGCCCGTACCCTGAGGGTGTTGGCGTGGCCGGGGTACGCAGAGCCCGAGGTGGTCAAGGCGTTCGAAGCGGCTCACCAGGTCAAGGTGGTGGTCACCACCATCGACTCAGACGAGGCGTTGTGGCGGCGGATCAGCGCACGCGCAGGCGCCGACGTCGATGTGTTCGCCATCAACACGGCACAGCTGCAGCGCTGCATACATCAGGGCCTGGTCCAGCCGGTGCCCATGGCGGCGATCCCTGCTGCTGCGCAGCAGTTGCCTCGCTTTCGGCAGGTGCAGCACATCCAGGGCTTGGTGCACGGGGGCCAGACCATGGCCATTCCCTTCACCTACGCCGAAATGGGGCTGATGTACGACCGTGCGCATTTTGCCCAGCCGCCCACCAGCATCACGGCCCTGTGGGACGGGCGCCACCAGGGCCGCGTGCTGGTGTACAACGGCGGCACACACAATTTTTCCCTGGCTGCGCAAGCACTGGGGCTTCCCTCGCCGTTTCGGCTGGCCGACGCCGACTGGCCGACCGCCGTGCGCCAACTCATTGCCTTGCGGCGCAACGTGGCCGCGTTTTATGCCCAGCCGGAGGAGTCACTGGCCCTGTTCCGGCAGACGCAGGCGGTGCTGATGCTGGCCAACTACGGGTCCCAGCAGCTGCAGCTGTTCAACCAGGCGGGTCTGAAGCTGGGCTACGCCATCCCGAAAGAGGGCGCGTTGGCCTGGCTGGACTGCTGGGCCATTTCCCGCGGTACGCCCGACGCCGCCCTGGCCGCTGCCTGGATCAACCACCTGCTGGGGCCTCAGGCCAGTGCCCTGCTGGTCAGCCGGCAAGGCTTGAGCAACACCGTGCAGGAGCCGCCCTATTCACAGCCCAATGACAAGTTGGTGTGGTTGGAGCCACCCGAGGACGATGAGCGGCGCAACCGCCTGTGGGGGCGCATCGTTTCTGGTGACCGCTTTGCCAAGGTGATGGCCGCATGAAACTGGGCATTGCCGCACGCCTGGCGCTGGTGCTGGCACTGGTGGGTGCGCTGGCTGCCGGGCTGACGGGGTACTACATCTACCAGGCCAGCCGCGACATCATGGTGGCGTCGGCCAAGGCGGAGCTGCTGGTCTCTGCGCATGCCATGGCCAAGCGCATGGCGGGCACCCGTGAATCGGTGTCGCGCAACCTGCGCCTGCTCGCCACACACCCGTCGGCCCTGGCATCGCTCCAGCAGCCCACGCCCACCGCGCTGAACAGCATGGCCACGCTGTTTGCGTCCATGATGCAGGCGCAGCCGTCGTTCATCCAGATCCGGCTGATTGGTCGGCGTGAGCACGGGCTCGAGGTGGTCCGTGTGGACCGGGCGCAAGCCGGGCCGGTGCGCATCGCAGAGGGCGATTTGCAGGAGAAGGGTCACTACGCCTATGTGTCTGAAGGCCTGAAACTGGCGGCGGGCCAGACCTACCTGTCGCGTCTGGCCGTCAGCCACGAAACGGGCACCCACCTGGGCGAGGGCAAGCCCACGGTCGTCATGGTCATGCCCGTGGCCGACCCCGCTGGCCACCCGCTCGGTGTGGTGGCCATCAATGTCGACCTGGAGGGGACGTTCGACCTGCTGTTGGCCGACTTGCCCAGGGGTGTTCGCATGTACCTCGCCAATTCGACGGGGGACTTTTTGCTGCACCCGGTAGAGGCCATGCGCTTCGGCTTCGACCGTGGCCTGCGCCACCTCGTGCAAGACCAGATGCCGCCCACCCTGGCGTTGGTGCAGCGGCGGGTCAACGAGCTGGTGTTCGACCTGCCCAGGGGTGAGCATGTGGACAGCCCCTTGGTGGCCGCCTTTCTGACCCAGGAGACCGAGGTGGCTTCGGGCGATGGCTCGTTCATCCTGGGGCTGGCGCAGCCCCTGGCCGATGTGTTGGCCACTGTCAACAACCTGCAGGGCGCCATCGTGAACATCGTGCTGGGTTTGAGCCTGGCCAGCCTGCTGGTGGCGGTGGTGCTGGCCAGGGCCTTGTCCAGACCCATCAACGCCATTGGACAGGCGGCCCGGTTTTTTGCTCAGGGGCAGGTCTACACCACCTTGCCCACCCAGCGCCAGGACGAGATTGGTGACCTGGCCCGCAGCTTCAGCCGCATGCAGGACCAGATCAGTCGCCAGCTGGAGGAGTTGGAAGTGAGTCGGCGCGAGCTGTCTGACCTGGCACGCCTGGATGGCCTCACAGGGCTGGCCAACCGCCGCCTGTTCGACGAGCGACTGGCTTTGGCCCTGGCGCGCTACCGCCGCCATGGGGTGCAACTGGCCTTGCTCTTTCTGGACTTGGACCGCTTCAAGGAGGTGAACGACGCCCACGGCCACGAGGCGGGTGATGTGGTGCTGCAGGTGGTGGCCCAGCGCATCAAGGCCAACACCCGCGAGGTGGACACACCGGCCCGCCTCGGTGGAGATGAGTTTGTGGTGCTGGTCACTGCCGTCGAGGGTGTGGACCAGCTGGAGGCATTGGCCCTGAAGCTCATGGCCACTTTGGCAGAACCCATTCAACACGGCGACTTGCTGTTGACCGTGGGCTGTAGCATAGGCATCAGCCGGACCCCGGTGGATGGTGACACGCCAGAGCAGCTCAAGGCCGCTGCCGACGAGGCCATGTACGAGGTCAAGCAAGCGGGGCGAAACGGTTACCGTGTGGCCACGCCCTTGGTGTCAGTTGTCAACGAAATGGGATGATTCATGAGAAATGGATGGTTGCTGCTCTGTGCGGCCTTGGTGTCGGCGTCTGTCTGGGCGCAAACCCACTCGGACAAGGAGGTGGCGGAAGATGCGGCGCGTCACCGCGCCATGGCCGTGGCCCATGAGGGCATGGCCAAATGCCTGGAATCCAAGCGCGGCGAAAAAGCCTGCATGGCCGAACTGCAAACCGCCTGCAAAGGCCTGGCCATTGGCAAGTACTGCGGGTTGCGCCACGCGCACTGACGCCGGCCATTCGGGGTGCAATCCAGGTTGACCTGGTATTTGCGCTGATGAGGCCCGTCACCCTGCGACGGGGGCCTAACATGGCGGGGTGAACCTCCAAGCTGCCCAACCTGTTCTGGCGTCCCTGACGCCTGTTTTTTTGCTCATCACCGCCGGTGTCGTTGCCGGGCGCGTGGGGTGGATCAAGGGCGAGGCCATCGCGGGCCTGTCCAACCTCACCTTCATGCTGCTGATTCCGGCGTTGCTGTTCCGGACCATGAGTTCGGTGCACCTGGACCAACTGGACCTCACGCCCATCGCTGCCTACTTCGTGGCTGCCCTGGGGTTGTTGGCCACCATGGTGATTTTTTTTGGCTACCACGCCAAAGGGGTGGTCATGGCGTTGGCGTGTGTGTTTTCCAACATGGTCATGATCGGCATCACGCTGGTGGAGCTGGCCTATGGCCAGCAGGGGCTGGTGACGCTGCTCACGTTGGTGTCTGTCCATGCCCTCATCCTGCTGACGGTGTCCACCGTGGTGCTGGAGCTGGCGACGGCCAGGGCATCGGGCGGGTTGCGCCCGGCTTCGGTGTGGGGGCGCTGGCGGGCCGCGCTGGGCACCGCGGGCCGCGCCTTCAGGGGGGCACTGCTGCACCCCATTCCCTTGCCCATCCTGTGCGGCTTGTTGTTTGCCCAGACGGGCTGGCACCTGCCCGCCGTGGTCGACAAGCCATTGGCGCTGCTGGGCAGCGCGTTTGGCCCCCTGGCCTTGGTGTTGGTGGGGGTGACGCTGGCGAGCACGCCGGTGGCCGCGCACTGGCGCCAATCGCTGTTGGTGTGTGTGTGCAAGAACCTGGTGTTGCCGTTGCTGGTGGGCCTCAGTGCCTGGGCCATGGGCATCAGCGGCTTGCCGCTCACCGTCATGGTGGTGGCGGCGGGTTTGCCCATGGGGGCCAATGTGTTCCTGTTTTCGCAGCGCTACGGCGTGGCGCATGAACTGGTCACGGCCAGCCTGGGGGTGTCCACCGTGATGGCCTTGTTCACCTTGAGCGCCATCATGCTGTGGATGGCCTGAGCGTTGCCGTTGGTGTGTCGTGCCCACGGCGTGCGCGGCACGGGGCTCACCAGCGGGTTCAGGATGGCTGCTGGAGGGTGTCGGTCCTGGCGTCGTGTTCGAAGTACTTTTGCACGCTGAAGGCCAGGCTGCCCATGAAGGCAATGGTGCCTGCCAGCATGGCAAACACCAACACGGCCACCGTCAGCGCGTGACTGCGACCTGCGGCGGCGTCGGCGGGCAGTTGCGGGTTGTGTCGGGCATTCCACTGCTCCTGTGGCGTCAGGGCGTACACCACGGCCGTCAGGCAGCCCACGGTCAGGCTCAGGCCCAGCAGGGGAATCAGGAGCCAGCTCAGCACATCGTCCTGGCCATACAGGCGCATGCGCTCCACCCCCCACCAGCCCAGCGCGGACGGGATGGGGAAGATCCAGGCCACCACATCCGCCAGGCCGTGGAGGTAGAACCGGTGCAGGCCCATGGAGCCACCGAAGGCCGCCAAGGCGGCCGCCAGGGTTTTGTTTTTGGCCTTGGCCATGTTCACTGTGTGCCTTCGGGGGGCGTGGTGTCGCCCAGGCCCAGGGTTTTTTGCATCAGCACAATGTCCAGCCAGCGGCCAAACTTCCAGCCGCATGAGTCGATCACGCCCACGTGCTCGAAGCCGGCGCTGCGGTGCACGCCGATGGAGCCCAGGTTGGCTGAGTCGCCGATCACGGCCATGACCTTTCGGATGCCCCTGCGCTCCAGTTGCAGCAGCAACTCGGCCATCAGCAGCTTGCCCAGCCCTTTGCCCATGGCTTCCGGGGCCAGATAAATGGAATCTTCCACCGAGAAGCGGTAAGCAGGTCGGGGTTTGAACCAGTTGCCATACGCAAAACCCACCACCTGAGCGTCCAGCTCCAGCACGATCCAGGGCAGGTTTTTGCCCAGCACATCGGCGCGGCGTGCGCGCATCTCCTCTTCACTGGGGGGGCTGGTTTCGAAAGTGCCCGTGCCGTTGAGCACGTTGTGGGCGTAAATGCGGGTGATGGCCACCAGGTCCGCGTCGACACTGGGGCGGATGGTGGGGGAGGAGGAAGCAGGTGGGAGCGACATGAAGAAGTACGTGTGACAACGCGCATGCGCCGTTGCCAGAAGGGGTTGGTGAAAAACGCTGACTGCGGCCCGCTATAATCTTGGGCTTTGCTGCGTTTCGCTGACCGGGTGGTCAGTCGGTGTCTCAAACGAACAGCGAAAACCACTGTGGGGCCCATTGTATGGTCAGCCCCCTCCACCCGAAGGATTCATCATGGTCGTCATTCGACTCTCCCGCGGCGGCGCCAAGGCCCGTCCGTTCTACAGCATCGTGGTCGCCGACAAGCGTGACCGCCGCGATGGCCGCTTCATTGAGCGCATCGGCTTCTACAACCCCATGGCCAAAGGTGGCGAGGAAACCCTGCGCATCGCCGCAGACCGCCTGACCTACTGGACCGGCGTTGGCGCACAGCCTTCTCCCACCGTGGAGCGTCTGGTCAAGGCCCACGCGCCCAAGGCCGCGGCCTGATGTCCGTCGGGGTTGCCCCGTGCAACCCCGGTGGTTGACGTGGCGACACGCAACCCAGCCTGCAAGGCGATGTGTCCGGTGGTCCATGACCGCTGAACACATCGCCTTTTTTCTTGTTTCTCTGTTTTCTTTGACCCATGAGCACCACCCTGACCCCCGCCGAACTGCCCGCCGACGCCGTGGAAATGGGGCGCATCAGCGACGCCTGGGGCATCAAGGGCTGGGTCAAGGTCCATGCCTACAGTGCCGGAGCCGACGCCTTGTTGTCCAGCTCCCAGTGGTACTTGCAGCCCCCCGTGCCGCCGTTTGACCGTGGGTTTACCGCATTTGGCGGCACGGTTCAGGTGGCGGTGACCGACATCAAGCCCCATGCCGACACCCTGGTGGCTCTGTGCAGTGCCAGCCCTGACCGCAATGCCGCCGAGGGCCTCAAGGGCGCGCGCATTTTCATGTCGCGCAGCGAATTCCCCCAAACCACCGACCCCGATGAGCACTACTGGGTGGACCTGCTGGGCCTGAAGGTCGTCAACCGCGAAGGCGTGAACCTGGGCGTGGTGCGCGACCTCATGGCCACCGGCCCCACCTCGGTGCTGGTGATTGAATGCTCGCGCGACGACAAGCCGGTAGAACGGCTCATTCCCTTCGTGAAGGCGTATGTGGACCGGGTGGACAAAGCCGCCGGTCTCATCACGGTGGATTGGCAAGAAGATTATGAATAAAAATAGGCTTTAGCGCCTGATTTTATTTAACAATTTGCTCTGATTTTTTAATGCGTTTTGACGTCATCACCCTGTTTCCCGAGCTGTTGGCCCCGTTGCTGACGCAGGGCATCAACCGCCGCGCGTACGAGTCGGGTCAGGTTGAGGTGGTGCTGTGGCAGTTGCGTGACTTTGCCGAGGGCAACTACCGGCGTGTGGACGATCGCCCCTTCGGTGGCGGCCCCGGCATGGTCATGATGGCTGAACCCCTGGCTCGCTGCCTGGCGGCGGTGCGTGCGGCACACCAGGCGCGCGGCGTACCACCCCTGCCGGTGGTGCTGTTTTCGCCGTTGGGTCGCCGTTTGGACCACGCGGGCGTGCAGGCCTGGTCGGACAGTGCGGGTGCGGTGCTGGTGTGTGGCCGCTACGAGGGCATAGACCAGCGCTTCATCGACGCCCATGTGGACCAGCAGATCAGCCTGGGCGACTTTGTGTTGTCGGGCGGGGAAATCGCGGCCATGGCCTTGCTGGATGCGGTGGCCAGGCTTCAGCCCGGTGTGCTGAATGACCAGGGCAGTCACCAGCAGGACAGCTTCAACCCCGCCCTCGATGGCCTGCTGGATTGCCCGCATTACACCCGTCCCGAGGTGTGGCAGACCCCCTCAGGAGCGATGTCGGTGCCTGAGGTGCTGCTGTCTGGCAACCACGAGCGCATTGCCCGCTTCCGGCGCGAACAAAGCCTGCAAGCCACTGCCCGTTGGCGCCCCGATGTGCTGCAGCAAGTGCGGTCGCAGGGGGGACTGGGAAAAAAAGACGAGGCCTTTCTGGCGACTTGTCCTCCGCCCGGGGCCCCAGCCTGAAGCCTGGGGGTGTTGCTCGGGAAAGGCACCCGGACATGACGTGAACGGCTGGCACAATCCCAGCCATGTTGATGCACCCCCAAATTGACCCCGTCGCCCTGCAACTCGGCCCCCTGGCTGTCCATTGGTACGGCCTGACCTACCTGGTGGCCTTTGGCCTGTTCCTGTGGCTGGGGCAGCGCCGCTTGCACCACCCCCCGTTTGACCGCTTGGCACAACAAGGTGTGTGGCAGCGTCGCGATGTGGAAGACATCCTCTTTCTGGGCGTCATGGGCGTGGTGCTGGGTGGACGCCTGGGCTACTGCCTGTTCTACAAACCCGCCTACTACCTGGCGCACCCGCTGGAGGTGTTGGCCGTGTGGCAGGGGGGCATGAGTTTCCATGGCGGATTGCTGGGTGTCATGCTGGCCATGGCCTGGTTTGCCCGTACGCGTCAGCGCCCGTTCTTGCAGGTGATGGACCTGGTGGCGCCCTGTGTGCCCACGGGGTTGGCCGCTGGCCGGGTGGGCAACTTCATCAACGGTGAGCTGTGGGGGCGGGTGGCCGACCCGTCACTGCCGTGGGGCATGGTGTTCCGTGGTGCCGGGGATTTGCCGCGTCACCCCTCGCAGGTGTACCAGTTCCTGCTGGAGGGGCTGTTGCTGTTCGTGTTGTTGTGGTGGTATGCGCGGCGCGAACGCAAAACCGGGCAGGTGGGTGCCGCTTTTGTGGTCGGTTACGGTGTGTTCAGGTTTGTCGCGGAGTATTTCCGCGAGCCCGATGCCCACCTGGGCCTGTTGGCGCTGGGCATGAGCATGGGGCAGTGGCTGTGCGTGCCCATGGTGCTGGGTGGGGCCTGGCTGTGGCACTGGGCGGGCAGTCGGGAAACCCCGGTGGTCAGCCCACGGTGATGCGGCTAACGTGGTGCACACCTCGCACCGCCACACAGGAGCACACCCCCATGGCCTTGGATTTCCCCTTGTCTTTTGTTGCCAATCGCCGCACCGTTTGGCGGGCCTTGGCCGTCGGCGGCATTGCCCACGCCTGGCCAGCGTTGGCGCAGTCCACTTGGCCGACCAAACCGGTCACCATGGTGGTGCCATTTCCCGCCGGGGGTGGGACCGATGCGTTCGCACGCCCCATTGCCGCGCAGTTTGCCAAGCACACGGGCAAGCAACTCGTCATCGACAACCGGGGGGGCGCTGGCGGCACCTTGGGCGCGGGAGTCGCCTCTCGGGCCCAGCCCGATGGCCACAACCTGTTCATGGGCGCGGTGCACCACACCATCGCGCCGGCCATGTACCCCAAGCTCGACTACGACCTGGAGCGCGATCTCGTGCCCTTGATCCAGGTGGCCAGCGTGCCCCAGGTGCTGGTGGTCAACCCCAAAAACGTCCAGTCCCCGGATTTCAGGCATTTTCTGGAACACGTCAAAAAGAACCCTGGCAAGCTCAACTACGGGTCGGCCGGGGGTGGTACTTCCCACCACCTGGCGGGCGAGCTCTTCAAACTGCAAACCAGCACTTTCATCACGCACATCCCCTACCGCGGCGCTGGCCCAGCGCTGCAAGACCTGATGGCGGGCAACGTGGACATGATGTTTGACGGACTGGGCTCGTCGGCCGCCCACATCAAGGGCGGGCGCATACGCGCCATGATGGTGTCGGGCGCACAGCGCAACCCCGCATTCCCCGATGTACCGTGCTCCACCGAGCTGGGGCTGCCCGACTACAACGTGACCACCTGGTACGGGGTGTGGGCACCACGTGGCACGTTGCCGGAAGCACAGGCGCGTGCCATCGAAGAAATTCGTCGCGCCTGCCAGACCGATGAGGCCAAGGCCACCTGGCGGGGGCAGGGCGCCGATTTCCCCAACCTCACGGGTGCCCAGTTCGATGCCTTCATCAAGGCCGAGCTGCGCAAATGGGCGGCGGTGGTCAAGGCCTCCGGGGCCAAGTTGGACTGAGTCCCCATGGGCGGACACATCCATTGCGACAACCTGGACCCGTTGGGCCACCTGGTGGCTGTCCGGGTGTCGCACCCTGGCAAGTTCAACGCCATGTCACGCAGCATGTGGCGCGACCTGAAGGCGGTGTTCGACGTGCTGGCCACCCAACCCGGTCTGCGCTGCGTGCTGGTCAGTGGCGAAGGGGGGCATTTTTGTGCCGGTGGGGACATTTCGGAGTACCCCGACTTTCGCTTCGATTCGGAACGGCTCGCCCATTTCCACGAGAACGAGGTGTGGGGTGGGCTCGACGCCATACGCCGCTGTCCCGTGCCCGTGGTGGTGGCCATCGAGGGCAACTGCATGGGCGCCGGACTGGAAATGGCCAGTTGTGGCGACATCCGGGTGGCCGGTGTCAGCGCCCGGTTCGGTGCGCCCATTGCCCGCCTGGGTTTTCCCATGGCACCGCGCGAGGCGCAGTTGGTGGCGCAGGCGGTGGGGTGGGCCACGGCCCGCGAGATGCTGCTGGAGGCCGCCCTCCTGCCCGCCGACGAGATGAAGGCACGCGGTTTCCTGAACCGGGTGGTGGACGATGCAGCGGTGATGTCCACCGCCATGGGCAGCGCCCAACGCATCGTTGCCCTGGCACCCCTGGCGGCCCGCGTGAACAAGCACACCTTGCGGGCCATGGCCGCGGCGCCAGCTGATTTGGCAGAGCTGATTGAAGGGGCCTATGACTACGCGGACCAAGCCGAGCACCGTGAAGGCATCGGCGCATTTCTGGACAAACGCCAACCTGTTTTTTGATTTCACCACCTTTGTATGACCGATTCCAACCTGTTCGTTGCCTTGCGGGCGGCATTCCCGGCCGACTTGGACAGCCTGGCCATTGAGACGGACACTGGGCTGAACTATTCTTGGCGCGACCTGGACCACGCCAGTGCCATGGTCGCCAACCTGTTGCAGTCCCTCGAATTGCCACCCGCCAGCCGGATTGCGGCGCAGGTGGACAAGTCGGTGGAGGCCTTGGTGCTGTACCTGGCCACCTTGCGCGCAGGTCATGTGTACCTGCCGCTGAACACCGCCTACCAGTCGGCCGAAATGGCCTACTTCGTGGGCAATGCGGAGCCCGCCGTGGTGGTGTGCACCCCCGCCAATTTCGGGTGGTTGAGCAAAATTGCATTCAACGCGGGCACCCGCAACGTGTTCACGCTGGGCGACGACCGCACGGGCAGCCTGCTGGAGCGGGCGTCCCACCAGTCCACCGAGCACACGCCCGTGCCCCGCGCCGCCGATGACCTGGCCACCATCATCTACACCAGTGGCACCACTGGGCGCAGCAAAGGGGCCATGCTCAGCCATGGCAATTTGCTGAGCAATGCGCTGGTGCTGAAGTCCTACTGGGGCTGGCGCAGTGCGCAGGAGGGGGGGGACGTGCTGATCCATGCGTTGCCCATTTTTCACGTGCACGGGCTGTTTGTGGCCATACACGGGGCGCTGATCAACGGCAGCCGCATGGTGTGGCTCAACAAATTTGACCCCCAAACCGTCATCCGCTACCTGCCCAAGGCCACGGTGTTCATGGGTGTGCCCACGCTCTACACCCGCTTGCTGGCCGAGCCCGGACTCAACAGCGGCGTGTGCAGTCACATGCGCCTGTTCATCAGCGGTTCCGCGCCCTTGTTGTTGGAGACTTTCAAGGACTGGCAGCAGCGAACCGGTCACACCATTCTGGAGCGGTATGGCATGTCGGAAACCGTCATGCTCACCTCCAACCCCTACGCACCCGATGCCCGCTACCCCGATGCCAGCGGCCAACCCCAGGCGCAACGACGGGGTGGCACAGTGGGTTTTCCACTGCCGGGGGTTTCGCTCCGGGTGGTGGACGACAGGGGAACCCCCATGGAGACCGGCGACATCGGCGGCATACAGGTCAAAGGCCCCAATGTGTTCAAAGGCTACTGGCACATGCCTGAGAAAACAGCCGAGGAATTCACGCCCGACGGCTGGTTCAAGACGGGTGACGTGGGCAAGGTGGACGCCAATGGCTACGTGACCATCGTGGGCCGCAGCAAGGACCTCATCATCAGTGGTGGCTACAACGTGTACCCCGCCGAAGTGGAGGGCTTCCTCAACGAGATGCCCGGTGTGGCCGAGAGCGCGGTGGTGGGCGTTCCCCACCCCGATTTTGGCGAGGTGGGGGTGGCCGTGCTCATTGCCCGTCCGGGCTCGGCGCTGGAGCCCGAAGCCGTGCTGTCGCACCTCAAGGCGACGCTGGCCAATTTCAAGGTGCCCAAGCGTTGCTATGTGGTCAACGAGTTGCCCCGCAATGCCATGGGCAAGGTACAAAAAAACCTGCTGCGTGACCAGCACAAGGCGATATTCATGGCCTGAGCCGCCGACGGCCAAACAAAAAGCCCTGGGGATGTCTCCGCAGGGCTTTCTATTTGATAGCTTGAAACGCTTTATGGTCAAGCGTTAGAGGCCAAAATTACCTCAAAACCAGCACCGGAATGTGCGAATGCGTCAGCACCTGCTGGGTTTCGCTGCCCAACAGCAGGCGCTTGAGGCCACGGCGGCCATGGGATGCCATCACGATCAGGTCACATTTGTGGCGCTTGGCGGCCGCAATCAAGGCTTCGGCGATCAGGTCGGACTTGACGGTGGTGGCCTTCACCTTGACGCTTTGCAACTGGCCCTTGGCTTTGACCGCATTCACCGCCTCCAGGGCCTCGTCGTTCCATTGCTTTTCGATCTTGGCGATTTCGTCGGCTGCCAGCGCCACACCGCCTTCAAAGTAGGTCTGCGGGTAACGGGGAACGACCTTCACTGCCACCAGTTCGGCACCGGTCAGGTCGGCCAGGTAAAGGCCATGTTCCACGGCCTTGGCGGACAGGTCTGAGCCGTCGGTGGCCACGAGGATTCTTTTGTACATGCTGTTTGCTCCGTTATGGGTTGATGTGCCCTGAATGGCCAGGCGCCAATTTCTGGAGGGGCTGGCCTCGCAATCCTGCTCACATGCGTTAGGCTACATGCAATGTGCCTGCACCGGTTGATGTAAGTCAAGCGGTGTGAGCATGGTCTGCCATATCCTCCCGCGCATGAATCCAGCTGTCACCGTGCCCACCGTTGGGGCAGAGCGGGCTGGCGCGGGGTTTCTTTTGGAATCCGCTGCCTTGGCCCCTTCGCAAAACCGCCCCCCTCGGCCCAAAGGGCCACTCACGGTGACCGACGATTTTCTGGTGCTGGACGATCCCGTTGAGCAGCAGGAATTCACCCGGTTCACCGACCATGAGGGCCAGCGTTTGGCCGAGTCCGTGCTCATGGTCCAGGGGATGTACTGCGCCGCCTGTGCCGACACGGTCGAAGAGGCCGTCAGCCACCTGCCGGGAGTGCTCAAGGCACAGGTGCATGCAGCCACCCGCCGCCTCACCCTGCAGTGGGACCCGTCGGTGCAACAGGTGTCCCGCATCGCACAGGCGGTGGGGGAGACTGGCTACCGCCTGTTGCCCATGCGCGAGGCACTCAGCATCAGCAACCGCTTGGCCGAGGGTCGAAAGGTGCTGTGGCGCCTGTTTGTGGCGGGCATTTGCATGATGCAGGTCATGATGTACGCGTGGCCCGCCTACATCACTGGCCCGGGGGACATACCACCCGACATAGAGCATTTGCTGCGCTGGGCCAGTTGGGTGCTGAGCCTGCCGGTGGTGCTGTTCGCCAGTGGTTCGTTTTTTTCCAGCGCCTGGCGTGACCTGAAGCGGGGCAGGGTGGGCATGGACACCCCCGTGTCCATCGGCATTCTGGTGACATTCGCGGTCAGTTCGCTGGCCACTTTCGACCCCACGGGCCCCTGGGGGCATGAGGTGTGGTTTGACTCGCTCACCATGTTTGTGTTTTTCCTCATGGGTGGGCGGTACTTTGAGTTCAAGGCGCGCGATCGGACCGCCGGCGCGTTGGACGACCTGATGAACCGTTTGCCCGAGGTGTGCGAGCGCCGCCACCCCGACGGGCACTTCGAGTTGGTGTCGGTGCGCCGTTTGGTCTTGGGCGATGTGGTGCGCCTGCACGCCGGCCAAGCTTTTCCCGGGGACGGCGTGCTGCTCAGCCCCAGCGCCACGGTGGACGAGGCCTTGCTGACCGGCGAATCCCATCCTTTGTCGCGCCAGGCCGGGGATGAGGTGATTGCAGGCAGTTTCAACCTGTCCGGCCCAGCAGAGGTTCGACTGAACAAACTGGGGGCTGACACACGGTTTGCTCAAATTGTGGCCCTCATGGAAAAGGCCTCCACCGAGAAACCCCGGCTGGCCATTTTGGCTGACCGCATCGCAGCCCCTTTTTTGGTCGTGGTGTTGCTGGCTGCAGGGTTGGCGGGTTGGTATTGGTGGCAGATTGACCCAGCCAGGGCGTTGGCGGTGGCGGTGGCGGTACTCATCGTGACCTGTCCTTGCGCCTTGTCACTGGCCACGCCCACCGCCATGCTGGCGTCTGCAGGTGCCATGGCGCGTCGGGGGGTGCTGGTGCGGCGGTTGCAGGCGTTTGAAAGTCTGGCACACATCGACACGGTGGTGTTCGACAAAACCGGTACGCTCACCCACGACAAAGTGGTGTTGACCGACATCCGGGTTCGCGGGGGCATGACGTTGGCGCAAGCCTTGTCGATGGGGGCTGCTCTGGCATCGGGTTCCCTGCATCCCGCGTCCAAAGCCATTGCCACGGCAGCCCGTGAAGGCTGGAGCAGGTCCGGCGAACCGCAACCCGGTGTTGCTGTCGAGGAGGGTCAGGTACTGCAGCTGACGGAAACAGCTGGCCAGGGGATGCAAGGCTTTTGGCCGCACCTGGGGCAACTCCGGTTAGGCTCCGCTCGGTTTTGTGACTTGGATGCTCAGTCTGTCGGTCCCGTGGACTCTCCGCAGGTCCACCTGAGTGACGCCCACGGGTGGTTGGCGACATTTGTGTTGGACGAGGGCTTGCGGCCTGACGCCCATCAGGCCGTGGCGGCCCTGAACGCCATGAACATTCGCACGGTGTTGTTGTCGGGAGACCGGCCTGAGGCCGCGCACCGCATTGGCCATGCCGTTGGCATGGGACATGTGATTGCTGGGGCCACGCCGGAGAAAAAACTGGCTGAAATGGTGGCGCTGCAGCAGCAGGGCCACCGCGTGGCCATGGTGGGTGACGGCCTCAACGATGGCCCGGTGCTGGCCAGGGCCAATACATCGTTTGCGCTGGGGTCTGCTGCTCCTTTGGCACAGGCGCAGTCCGATTACGTCATTCAAGGCGGCATGCTGATGGAGGTGGTGCATGCCTTGGTTCAGGCACGCGCCACCATGCGAATCGTTCGCCAGAACCTGGCTTGGGCGGCGGGCTACAACGCGGTCAGCGTGCCTTTGGCGTTGATGGGCTACATGCCACCCTGGTTGGCCGGGTTGGGCATGGCAGTCAGTTCGTTTTGGGTGATTGGCAACGCGCTTCGGCTCAACCGTCGGTTGCCCCGCACCCACCCTGTGCAGTCCGCAGGTCCCGCACATGCATGAGGGGCAGGTCTTCTCTCGGCTGTTGTGTTGGGCTGCGTGTGCATACCTTTATCCAAGGAGTTGAGCAGTGGAAATTCTCTATTTGCTGATCCCTTTGTCCGTGGTGGTGGTTCTGGCCATCATCGTGATTTTTTGGTGGGCACTGGAGTCGGGTCAGCTGGACAATATCGACCGGGAGGGGGAACGAATACTTGGATCGGATTGACTTAAGTCAAGGTGAAACCAGTCGTGGGCGCAGACACTTCGCGCCATGACATTTTGAGGAGTTCTGTATGTCTGTAACGATGAAGGCCAGTCAGGCGACGGTCTATAACGACAAGGTCGTTCGTCAGTTCTCCATCATGGCCGTGATCTACGGCGTGGTGGGGATGCTGGTGGGCGTGATCATTGCGGCCCAGTTGACCTGGCCCGAGCTGAACATGGGGATCGAGTGGCTGACGTATGGCCGTTTGCGCCCCTTGCACACGAACGCTGTGATTTTTGCGTTTGGCGGCTGTGCGCTGTTTGCGACCAGCTATTACGTGGTTCAGCGCACTTGCCAAACCCGTTTGATTTCCGATGCGTTGGCCGCCTTCACTTTCTGGGGGTGGAATCTGGTCATCGTTTTGGCGGTGGTGACCCTGCCATTGGGTCTGACCGCTGGCAAAGAGTACGCCGAGTTGATCTGGCCGATTGACATACTGATCGCCGTCGTCTGGGTTGCGTATGCCATCGTGTTCTTCGGCACAGTCGGCATCCGCAAAGTCAAGCACATTTATGTGGCCAATTGGTTTTACGGCGCATTCATCTTGGCTGTGGCGGTGCTTCACATCGTCAACAGCGCGGCATTGCCCACCAGCCTGACCCACGCCTACTCCGCCTACGCAGGCGTCCAGGATGCGATGGTGCAGTGGTGGTATGGTCACAATGCAGTGGGCTTTTTCCTGACCGCAGGCTTCCTGGGCATGATGTATTACTTCATTCCCAAGCAGGCCGGCCGGCCGGTTTACTCTTACCGCCTGTCCATCGTCCACTTTTGGGCGCTGATTTTCACGTACATGTGGGCGGGCCCTCACCACCTGCACTACACGGCACTGCCCGATTGGACGCAGTCCGTGGGCATGATTTTTTCCCTGATCCTCTTGGCCCCCAGCTGGGGCGGCATGATCAACGGCATCATGACCCTCTCTGGCGCATGGCACAAGCTGCGTGATGACCCCATCCTGCGCTTCCTGATTGTGTCCCTGTCGTTCTACGGCATGTCCACCTTCGAGGGCCCCATGATGTCCATCAAGACCGTGAATGCCCTGTCGCATTACACCGACTGGACGGTGGGTCACGTGCACTCGGGCGCATTGGGTTGGGTCGGACTGATTTCCATGGGTTCGCTCTATTACCTGATTCCCCGTCTGTTTGGTCAGAAGCAGATGCACAGCATCAAGGCCATTGAGCTCCACTTCTGGGTGGCCACCATTGGCATCGTTCTGTACATCGCCGCCATGTGGATCGCGGGCGTGATGCAGGGGCTGATGTGGCGCTCCGTCAACCCCGATGGCACCTTGACCTACACATTTGTCGAGTCCGTGAAGGCGACATTCCCCTTCTATGTGATTCGCTTGGTGGGGGGCCTGTTGTACCTCGTCGGCATGGTGGTGATGCTTTGGAACGTCGTGATGACGGCCACCAAAGGCAGTGCGGTGGATGCGCGCATCCCCGCCGTTAATCCCGCACACGCCTAAGGAGGAAAACCATGGCACAAGGAAACGCTTCCAAAGGTTTCACGCACGAGCGGATTGAAACCAACAACTTCCTGATGATCGTGTTGATCGTCTTGGTGATCGCTGTGGGTGGTCTGGTGGAAATTGTTCCACTGTTCTTCCAGAAGTCCACCACCCAGCCAGTAGAGGGTTTGAAGCCATACACCGCGTTGCAGGTGGCTGGCCGAGACGTGTATGTGCGTGAGGGGTGCTACAACTGCCATTCGCAGATGATCCGGCCTTTCCAGGCGGAAACGCTGCGCTACGGTCACTATTCACTGGCCGGAGAGTTTGTGTATGACCGCCCCTTCCAGTGGGGCAGCAAGCGCACAGGCCCTGACCTGCACCGCGTGGGTGGCCGTTACAGCGACGAATGGCACCGCATTCACCTGATCAATCCTCGTAACGTGGTCCCCGAGTCCAACATGCCCGCCTATCCATGGCTGGAAAAACGCGAGGCTGATCACGCTGCCTTGCCCGCCAAGATGAAGGCGTTGCGCACACTCGGTGCCCCTTATTCGGACGATGAGATCGCCAAAGCCTCGGACGAAGTCAAAGGAAAAACTGAACTCGATGCCGTGATCGCCTACCTGCAAGTACTGGGTACGGCCATCAAGTAAGCGTCACACCAGAGGAAGAGTCATGGACATCAACGACATGCGCAGTGTGGTCACGTTGGTCAGTTTTCTGACCTTCGTGGGCATCATTGCCTGGGCCTGGTCCAAGCGGAACAAGTCAGATTTTGACGAGGCAGCCCGGTTGCCCTTCAAAGACGAGTAACCGACTTGAGCTTACAGAAAGAAACATCATGAGCGACTTTACGAGTAACTTTTGGGCGGTATACGTGGCTGCTGCCACGATCATCAGCATCATCGCCTGTCTGATTTTGCTGTGGATATCCGGCACCACCAAGGTGTCTCCATCGGCCGACAACACCACGGGTCACATTTGGGATGGTGACTTGCGTGAAATGAATAACCCACTGCCCAAGTGGTGGGTGTATCTGTTTGTCATCACCGTCATTTTTGCGTTTGTCTATGGTGCGCTGTATCCCACTTTCGGAGCGTTCAAGGGGCAGTTGGGCTGGTCTTCGCAGGGCCAGCACGCCGCCGAAGTGGCCAAAGTGGACAAAGCGATTGCCCCTTTGTACGCCGAGTTCGTGAAGATGGATGTGCCTGCCGTGGCAGCCGATCCCAAGGCGAAGGCCATTGGCGAGCGCCTGTTCATGAACTATTGCGCACAGTGCCATGGTTCTGATGCGCGTGGCAGCAAAGGTTTCCCCAACCTGACTGCTGGCGCTTGGTTGTGGGGCGGGGAGCCCGATGCGATCAAGGAAACCATCACCAATGGACGCAATGGTGTGATGCCTCCCATGGCCGCTGCCGTGGGGTCAGCGGAAGACGTGGCCAACCTGGCCCAGTATGTGCTGAGCCTGTCTGGCAGCCCACACGATGCGGTAAAGGCCACACTGGGCAAAGATAAGTTCGGTGCTTGCGCCGCTTGTCACGGAGCTGACGGTAAGGGCAACACAGCGATGGGGGCCCCCAACCTGACCGACAACGTCTGGTTGCATGGCTGGGGAGCGGACGCCATCATCAAGATCGTGAATGAAGGCAAGAACAACGCAATGCCCGGCCAAGCACGCCTGTTGACGCCCGACCAGATTCATGTGTTGGCGGCCTATGTATGGGGCATGTCCAACAAGCCTGCTGCCGCTCAGTGACGTCTACGTTGGAACATGGGGGGCTCCGGCCCCCTTTTTTCATTGGCTGCGATCACAGCCAGCCATTCCTCACTAAGATAGACCCATCGATATGTCAATGAATGCCGTGACCATGAGCCAGCTTGCCGAAAACACTGGAAAACCCTGGTGGAAAGAACCCTACGTGTGGCTGGTGGTGGGGGGGCCGCTGGTGGTGGTGGTGGCGGCCATCGCGACGGCCATGGTTGCATTCGAGCATCCAGATCCCGTCATCGACAAGAACCATTACCAGCAGGCCGTGATGTCCAAGGGTCAGAGCAGCACGGCAGCCTTGGTTGATGACTTGGCGAAGCTACAGCCTGCACATCAAGCACGCAACCATGCGGCGTCCCCCGTGGTCCCTGCTGCAGAGGACTGAGGGTTAAATCGCCTGTGCGCTGAAGTTAAGCCTGTGGAGAACCGAATGATGTCCGGACAACGTTTGATGTGGATCGCTTGGCCTGCCTTTGTCGTGGCTGCTGTGCTTGAAATGGTTGTCTTTGCATTCGTTGATCCGTCAGAGCTTCACTGGTTGGGTGCAAGCCTCAGTTGGCCCCGTGAAGCCGTTTACACGCTCGCTTTTTTTGTTTTCTGGATGCTGACCATGTTGTCCAGTGCGCTGACGACGTTGCTGAGCGTGTCGCCGTTCGAGGTCAACCGTTGCCCCTTCCCGGCTGGGGAGCGTCCCAGCAGTTGCAACCGCTCAGACACCTGATTTTTCACCCATTTCCGGAGAATGTTGCAGGCAAATGCCGGTCAACGGCAGTTGGGCGGCGTCACAATTTGACGGAGTGCATCGGTGTTCTTGATGTGAACGTACCGTTGCTTGACTTCAATCACACCGTCCTCCACAAATTTGGAAAAGGTGCGGCTGACTGTTTCCAACTTCATGCCCAAGTAGCTGCCGATTTCTTCTCGAGTCATCCGGAGCACCAACTCCGATTGGGAGAATCCCCTGGCGTGAAGTCGTTGCACAAGGTTAAGCAGGAATGCAGCCAATCGCTCTTCGGCTCGCATGCTGCCCAGCAGGAGCATGACGCTGTGGTCTCTGACGATTTCCCTGCTCATGATTTTGTGGATGTGGTGCTGGAGTGTCGTGAATTCGCGTGACAGCTCCTCCACCTGATCAAAAGGCATGACACACACCTCTGCGTCTTCCAACGCGATCGCGTCGCAAGAATGATGGTCGTTCACAATCCCATCCAATCCGATGATTTCCCCCGTCATTTGGAATCCGGTGACTTGATCCCGGCCGTCCACCGTGGTGATGCAGGTTTTGAAAAAACCCGAGCGTACCGCGTACAAGGATGTGAATCTTTCACCCGCACTGAACAACGCGCTGCCACGCTTGATGCGTCGGCGCGATGAGATCACCCGATCGAGTTTGTCAATTTCTTGGGAGTTGAGGCCCAGGGGAAGGCACAACTCCCGGAGGTTGCAGCTGGAGCAAGCGACTTTGATGCTGTGTGAATCCATGTAACTACCTTGATGTGCGTCAAGCATAACGGAGCTTGACGAAAATTTTTAGGACCTCAGCGTCACCGAGTCTATTACATGCGCTTGACTTTAGTCAGAACCCGCGCTTGGCGCGGATCGGCGGTTCTGAGCATCCTGTTGATGCAGGTCAAACGTAGGATCAGGTCGTACTGGCAAAGTGGCGGCAAACATTGGAGAAGCCGCTTGACGCACGTGATTTCCGAGCAACTGCTCAAACGTTTTGACATACCAGGCCCCAGGTACACCTCCTATCCGACCGCAGATCGGTTTGTTGAGGCGTTTACGGAGTCGGATTACACCCAGGCGCTGGAACAGCGCAGGGCTGGCTCCATGGCGTTGCCGCTCTCGCTCTACGTTCACATCCCATTTTGTGAGTCGGTCTGCTACTACTGTGCATGCAACAAGGTCATCACCAAACACCACGAAAAGGCGGCGGAGTACCTGCGCTACATCGCGAGGGAGGTGGAGTTGCAGGTCGCGCACTTTGGCAAAGGCCAGAATGTGTCGCAGCTTCACTTGGGGGGAGGGACGCCCACGTTTCTGAGCGACCAGGAAATCGAAGACCTGATGGCCATGATAAGGCGCAACTTCACATTGGTCCCGGGTGGTGAATATTCGGTGGAGGTGGATCCCCGCACAGTGACGCCCGATCGGCTCCGAACGCTGTACAGATTGGGCTTCAATCGCCTGAGTTTTGGTGTTCAGGATTTTGACCCTGCAGTGCAGAAAGCGGTGCACCGCGTCCAGCCAGCGGCCCAGGTGTTCAAGTTGGTGGAGGCTGCTCGGGAGATTGGTTTTGAGTCATTGAACGTCGATCTGATCTACGGACTGCCTCTGCAGACGCCAGAGTCTTTCGCACGGACGCTGGCGCAAGTGAACGAGCTGCGCCCAGACCGAATTGCACTGTACGCCTACGCACACTTGCCCTCGCGGTTCAAGCCGCAGCGGCGGATCGTTGCGGCCGAATTGCCCAGCCCTGGGGACAAGCTGGCCATGTTGTCCTCGTCACTGGATGCTTTTAGTGATGGGGGATATGTGTATGTTGGCATGGACCATTTTGCGTTGCCGGACGACGCGTTGGCGGTGGCCAAGCGACAAGGCCGATTGCACCGAAATTTCCAAGGGTATTCGACTCAGCCTGATTGTGATTTGATTGCGCTGGGCGTGTCGGCCATCGGGCGCATTGGGGCAACATACAGCCAAAATGCCAAAACTTTGGATGAGTACTACGACGCCTTGGACCAAGGTCGCTTGCCCATAGTGCGGGGACTGGCGGTGTCCAGGGATGACTTACTGCGACGCTCCGTCATCATGGCGCTCATGTGTCAGGGGCAGGTGCAGTTTGAATCGATAGAACTGGGTCATCTGATTGATTTCAAGACCTATTTTTCGCGTGAACTGGAAGCGATGGCCGATCTGGCCACGCATGGGTTGGTGACCTTGGATGATGCCGGTATCCAAGTCACCGCCACAGGCTGGTATTTGGTCAGGGCCATTGCAATGACCTTTGATCGCTACATACAAGTGGACCAAGATCGGGCCAGGTTTTCACGCATCATCTGAATGGCCCCACCCTTGGTACGATGGCCGCGCTGGGGTAAAGTCTTTCCATGCAAGCAACAATGGCTTTGTCCGCGCTGATGATGGGCCTGGTGGGAGGACCGCACTGCGTGGCCATGTGCGGTGCTGCCTGTGCTGGCATTGCGGGTGTGGGCAACACTCGGGGAGCCGTGCCGCCCCTGTGGCAGTTTCAATTTAGCCGGATGGCAGGCTACGCGCTCATGGGGGCGTTGGCGGCGGGGACCGTGCAAGGCTTGGCATGGTTTGGTACCAATACGGCGGTGCTGCGCCCTGCGTGGACCATGGTCCATGTGGCCGCATTTTTTTTGGGGTTGGCGCTGCTGTGGCAAGCCCGCCAGCCTGCATGGATCGACGGTTTGGCTCAGCGCGTGTGGCGCAAGGCAAAGCCCGCCATCGCGTCCATGGGGGGTAAGGCCCCGGTGGTGCTGGGGGTGGGTTGGGCCCTGATGCCTTGCGGTCTGCTGTACTCGGCCTTGCTGGTGGCTTCTCTGTCGGCCAACGCGGTTGATGGTGCGCTGGTGATGGCCGCTTTTTCGGCAGGCACCTCGGTTTCCCTTGCCGCAGGATCATGGTTGCTGCTGCGCGTCCGGGGCGGGCGATCTGGTGCCTGGGGCATTCGCTTGGCGGGTTTGGCGCTGGCGGCCACTTCAGGGTGGGCGTTGTGGATGGGCATCACCCAGCCCACCGGTCTGTGGTGTGCCTGACCGGGTGATGGTGATCAGGTTGGGGTGGTTATGCCAGGGGCGGTGCGGGGTTGCCGGGTGGCCACGACCACGCCAACCAAGGCGATGCCAAATGCCAGCACCTGCGTGGCACTCATGCGTTCATTCAGAAAAACCACGCCAGTCAGCGCCGCACTGATGGGCAGCATCACGGTAAAAACACCCGCTTGGCTGGCGGGGA
>PNML01000014.1 GCA_013823635.1 Polaromonas sp.
ATCGTTCACCACCTTGGCACCGGTCACCTTGTCCACGGTGATGGCCTCCACGGGACACGCGTGCAGGCACCAGGCCTCGTCGCACTGCGTGCAGGTGTAGGGCACCTTTTTGCCCGTGTGGTGGAAGTCGAACACCTTGATGCGCGACTTGCTGGTGGCAAAGGTGCCGGTGTTCTCGTAAGAACACGCCATTTCACACTGCAAACACCCGGTGCATTTGTCGGGGTTGATGTGCAGGACTTTCTGCATGGTGCTGTCTCCTGTTGGGTGGGGTCAAAGGGCTTCAGGTATGAAGCCGCCTGCCTATGAAGGGTTGTGCATGGCCATTGTTGGAGCGCCAGGCGGCACGGCGATCAGGGAAATCCCTAGTGCATCAGGGGTCAACGGCGGAAATTCTCAAAATGAAACACTGTTTAAATGACGCAGTGCCCGCCATGGCAGGCACCATCTGCCTCGTCACCGCCGTCGAACCCGCGCTTTTCCAGTACCCAGTACCGACCCAGTCACCGCTTGCCCACATGCACCCAGTGCCGCACCCACCAGACCAACACCGGCTTGCGCAGATTGCCCAGGCACGCCTGGCCTTGCGCAGCCACGGCGCGTTGGCCGTCGACGCACCGCTGGAACCCTGGATACGCCGTTCCTGGCAGCGTTGTCTGTCCCAGGGACAGACACCCGGCCAGCGCGTGGTGTTCAACCCGGTGTCGGCACCCGCGGTGGCGCAGGCACTGGAGCACAGCCGTGCGCTGCTGGCCGCGGCACAGCCCGTCATCCATTCGCTGGCCCGCGCCATGGCCGACACGCGTTACTTCGCCATCCTCACCGATGCGCGGGGCGTGGTCATCAACGTGCACGGCCCCATCGACCGGCACGACCCCCACGCCGCCCTGATTGCGCGGGTGGGGCTTGACCTGTCCGAGCAGGCGGTGGGAACCACCGCCATTGGCGCCACCCTGGTCGAGCAGCAGCCCGTGTGGCTGCACCGGGGCGAGCATTTCTTCGACGACACCAGCATGTACAGCTGCGCCGGTGCGCCCCTGTTCGGACCGGACGGCCAATGCGTGGGCATGCTGGACCTGACCGGCGTCAACGTGCCCGAGCGCCGGGCCTTGAAGCATCTGGTCACCCAGTCGGCCCGCAGCATCGAAAACGCCCTCACCCTGGCCTTGCCCCACCAGTTGCTGCTGCGCCTCAACTGGCCAGGTCGCGTGCTGGGTGAAGACAGCGACGGACTGGTGTGTGTGGATGCCGACGGCCACATCACCGGCACCAACCGCGCTGCCGCCGACATGCTCAACCTGGTGTCGCTGCACCCGTCCGTGCACTGCAGCGAGGTGTTTGCCGTGCCCACCGACAGCCTGTTCGACACCGCCCGCACCCAGCGTGGCGCGACCGAGCTGCCGCTGTGGTCGGGCTTGCGGCTGCAAGTGCTGGTGCAAGGCAGCCATGTGGGTCAAAGCAACAGCGGGGTGCGGCACACGGCTGGCCACGGCGTGCCCCTGAAAGACGTGGAAACCGCCCTCATCCGCAAGGCGGTGGAAGAAGCCCGTGGCAACGTGATGGAGGCCGCCCGCGCCCTGGGCATCAGCCGGGCCACGGTGTACCGCAAGCTGGGCAAGCCCCGCCACGCGGGCTGAAGGCCAAGCCACCGCTCACCCGGCCACCTCGGCAGCCTCCGGCAGGGCAACCGACGGCGCAGCGGGCACCCCCGCCCTCAACCGCCCAGGCTGCGACTGAACACCACGCCCAGCATCCAGGTGCGCCCCGGTGCCGACTCGAAAAAGCGGCGGTTGCTCTCGTTGGCAATGACCGAGCCCACGTAACGGGTGTTGCCCACATTGTCCAGCCGCACGAATTCGCGCACGCGCCAGGCACCCAGGCGCTGCTCCAGCCCCAGGCGCAGGTTGACCACCGTGCTGGCCCGCGTGCGGTCGCTGTTGACGTCGTCCACCCACATGCCCGACTGGTGCACCACCTCGACGGCGCTGGTCAAACCCGGCCACGCCTGGGGCTGCCAGGCCAGCTCGGCAAACGCGGCGCGCGCCACCGTGCCCGGAATGCGGTTGCCCGCCGCCACCGCACTGGTGCCCGAGCCAAAGCCCTGGGCAAAACGGGCATTGAGGGCTGACAGCGCCAGGTGGGTGCGCCAGTTGCGCCCCAGCTGGCCCGAATAGGCCAGCTCCACGCCACTGCGGCGGGTGGCGGCTGCGTTGGTGTACAGGGTTCTGCCCCCCGCGCTGGAGGCCACCACCAACTCGTCGTCGGTGGCGATGTGGAAGGCCGCCACGTCCAGCCGGTGGCCGGGTGCCAGCTGGGTTTTCAAACCCAGCTCGGTGTGCACGCTGCGTGCGGCGCGCAGTTGCAGGTTGGGCCCGCTGCCGCCCGCACGGTAGGCCAGCTCGGTGAAGGTGGGTGTTTCCAGCCCACGCCCCACGTTGGCATAAAGGTTGGTGGTCTCGCTCAGGTGCCGAGTCACCCCCAGCACCGGGTTGACGCCACTGAAGCTGGCGCGCCCACTGTCGTCGGGGTTGGTGGCGGTGATAAAGCGGTCGGTCACACCAAAGCGCACGCGGTTGCTGCGCAGCCCGGCCAGCAGGCTCCAGTCGGCGTTCAGCCACCAGCGCGCCTGCGCATAGGCGCCCGTGCTGCTGACGGTGTCGTCCTCGTCACGCTTGAGCGCACCTTGCACCCCCAAGTTATTGATGTAGCCCTGGCGCCGCTCAGTCATGCGCTCGTGGTCCAGCCCCACGGTGGTGTCCAGCCGACCTTCACCCAAAGGCACTTGGTGGGTGTACTGCAGTCCCAGGCCGCTGAAGCGCCGGTCCAGCCGAACAATGCCACCGGCGGCAGTGGCCGCGTTCTGTGCGCTCAACGGAATGCTCAGGCGGTTGAACAGCTCGCGCTCGCCCGTGTACACCTTGGCCGTCAGGCGGCGGTGCTCGTCCAGGCGGTGCTCGGCCACCAGGCCCACCTGGTTTTGCGACACCGATTTGCCCGTCTGGTGGTCGCGGGTGCGGTTGTCGGCCTGGCGCGGATTGGCCTCCCACTGGGCGCGGGTCAGCCCCTGCGGGTCGTCGGAGGTGGGCTGGTCAAACAGGTTGGCCACCAGCGTCACGCGGGTGTCGGGGGTGGCGTCGAAGCGCCATTTGCCGTTGAAGTGGCGGCGCTGGGCGGCGCTGTGGTCGCGGTAGCCATCGGTTTCAAAACCGCTGGCGTCCATCACGTAGTTCAGCCGCCCGCTCTGGCCCGCCGCAAACAACCCCAGGCGCCGCAGGCCGTCTGACCCCACGAACACCGAGGCCCCTGCCTCGGGCGTGGCGGGGCCATCGGCGGTGAACACCTGCACCACCCCCCCGGCGGCGTTGCCATGCAACTGCGCCAACGGCCCCCGCAACACCTCGATGCGCTGTGCCGACGACAGGCTGACCGTGGACGCCTGACCCTGCCCGTCGGGCATGGAGGCCGGAATGCCGTCCACCACCAGGCGCACGCCCCGTATGCCAAACGGCGAGCGCGAGCCCTGGCCCCGGATGGACAGCTGCAGGTCTTGCGCGTAGTTCTGCCGGTTGAGCGCGGTGATGCCGGGCACGCGGTTGAGCGACTCCGACAGGTTGACCTGCGGGCCCGCCGCCTCGATGGCCTCGCGCCCCACGGCCTGAACAGCGGCGGGGGCATCCAAGCTGGCTTGTGCCTCGCGGCTGGCACTGATCACCACCTCGCTCAGCGTCTGGGCAGACGCCACGCCGGCGGTGGCAGCACAGGCCAGGGCAATGGCCTGGGTGAGACGGGAAGGCGGTGTGCGGCGCAAGGGGTTCAAGGTGGTCTCCGGTGTAGGTATGGGGCATGGCTCGCCTGGTTCACGGGCTGGGTCCGGCTTGCTCCTTGGCAAGCCCCGTGCCAGCGCTCCCATCGACCACGTCGCGCGCCCGACTCCACCCCCGCGCACAGTGACTGCGCCGACGCCCGGTGACCCACGGCGGGTCAGGTGCGGAACCTCATCCACCCGCCCTGCAACACCTGCCCTGCCACAGGTGCTCAGAAATGTGACACCTTGGCACAATCCTGGTAGCCGCTGCCAGCGCAAGTCCACAGCTCCGTCAGCGCGGCGATGCGTTGGCGCCCGCAGGCGGCTGCGACGCAGGCGCACGGAGTTCGCTGCGCACCACCAGCCAGAGTCCTGCCAGCACAGCCGCCAGCCCGGCGGCACCGGCCACACCGGGCTGCTCGCCCACCACCAGAATGGCCAGCACAAAAGCCGTCATCGGTTCGGCCAGCGCCAGCACCACACCCGTGGCGGCCGAGATGTGCCGCAGCGCGTGGCTGAACAGCAGGTAGGCCACCCCGGTGCTCACCACACCCAGCCACACCACGACGGCCACGTCATCGGTGTGCAGTTGTGGCGCCCCGGACAGTGCCGCCGCACCGGGCATGGCCAGCAACGCGGCCAGGCTGAACACCGTGGTCGTCACGGCGGCGGGCGATGCGCCCATGACCATGCGCTGGTTGACCAGCGCATAGCTGGCATAAGACAGGCCCGCCAGCAGACACAGCAACACGCCCGACAGTGAAACACTGTCGGCGGCCCCGCCCGCCGTGGCCAGGGTCACCACCCCCGCCACCGCGACGCCCGTGCCCAGCCACCAGGTGGGTGTGGGCAATACCCGGGTGATGAGCGCCTGCAGCAAACCGGCCCACACGGGCCCGCTGCCCAGCGCGAGCGCCGTGCCCACGGCAATGCCACAGGCCCGCACACCGGCAAAGAACGCGAGGTTGTAGGCACACATGCACACAGCCGCCAGGGCAACACCGCGCCAAGGCAGGCCGCGCCAGGCGGTGCGTGCCAAGGCCGGGCGGTCGCTCAGCCACAGCACGGGCCAGAAAAACAGGGCAGCCACGGCCAGCCGCAACGCCCCAACCCAGTAGGAGGAGAGTTGGGGCGGCGCAAAACTCTGCGCCGTGCCGGTGGTACCCCAAAGCATTGCCGCGACCAGTACCATGGCCATGCCGCGTAAGGTGGGTGCATTCATGCCCGCATCGTCGCTGAATGCGGCCCCCCAAATGTCGAGCGACGCTTGTCCTTCAGGTGCGCCGCAGATCCCGCACGCCCACGCCACGCTCACGCCGCAACGCATACAGCAACGCGCTGGCACTGGCATAGCCCACCTGTGCGGCCACCGTGTCGCCCGGCCAACCGGCGCGCAACAGGCGTTCGGCAGCATTCAAGCGGCGCTCGCGCAGCCAGGCCTGCGGTGTCAGCCCGGTCAAGGACCGCCAGCGGGCATGGAACTGGGGCACGGACAGCGCAAACCGCGCGGCCATGCGTGCGGCAGGCCAGTCCTCATGCAGGCACTCGTCCACCGCTTTTTCCAGCACCACGGTGTCGAGTCGGCGGCGGGGCAGCGCACGCCGCGCCGCGCGGGCGTAGTCGAGCCAGGCGTCCACCGCCAGGCCCTGTGGCCGGCCAGCCGCCAAGGCCAGGGAGCGAACGCGGTCGAACTCGCGCGCCGCCGGCACGTCCACCACGCACACCTCGGCCCCATGCCGGGCCGCGGAGCCGTGCAATGCACCCGCCGGAACGACGAGCCCAGTCGCGGCATCCACGCGCATCAGGTGCCCACCCACCTCGACCTCCAGGCACCCGTTCACGCCAAACAGCAACTGTGCATGCCCATGCGCATGCGCACCATGGTCACCGCGGTAGCGGCGCCATTCAACGCTGTGGGCGGGAGAGGGGCCGGTGTTGGCCATCGGGTGACGCATCCCCTGCACTGTACCGTGGCCCATGCCATCGGGCACCGTGGGCAACGCAAGGCTCATCCGTCCCACACCGGCGGGGATGGGATGTCCTCAGTCGTCCGATGCCGGAAACAGCTCGGCCAGTTCTTCGGGTGTGAACACGCGGGAGCGGGTGTGGAAGGCTTTGCCCTCGGGGCCTTCGAGTGAGAAGGTGCCACCGTGGCCTTCGATCACGTCGATGATGAGCTGGGTGTGGCGCCAGTATTCGTACTGGGCTTTGCCGATGTAGAAGGGGCTGCCGCCGATGTCGCCCAGGTACACGTCCCCCGCGCCCATGGTGATTTCGCCGGGCAGGTAGCAGTTGGCGGCGCTGTTGTCGCAGCAGCCGCCTGACTGGTGAAACATCAGCTCGGGGCCGTGCTTGGTTTTGAGGAAGGCCACCAGTTCCAGTGCGGCGGGGGTGGCGATGACTTTGTCGACCATGGCTATGTCTCCTGCTTGCATGTCGCTTTATTGGCGCTCGCTGCGCCGCGAACTGTGTGGGCGGCCCTTGGGTAGCCACGTCGAGGCCCCGCCGGGGGGAAGGGACTCAAGAGTCGGTCAGAAGAAACCCAGCTTGCTTTCGCTGTAGCTCACCAGCAGGTTTTTGGTCTGTTGGTAGTGGTCCAGCATCATCTTGTGGGTTTCGCGGCCAATGCCAGACTCCTTGTAACCACCGAAGGCGGCATGTGCGGGGTAGGCGTGGTAGCAGTTGGTCCACACGCGACCTGCCTTGATGGCGCGGCCCATGCGGTAGGCCACGTTGCCGTTGCGGCTCCACACGCCAGCGCCCAGGCCGTACAGCGTGTCGTTGGCAATGGCCAGTGCTTCGGCTTCGTCCTTGAAGGTGGTCACGGCCAGCACGGGGCCAAAAATTTCTTCCTGGAAGATGCGCATTTTGTTGTGGCCCTTGAACAGCGTGGGCTGCACGTAGTAGCCGCCTTCCAGGTCACCACCCAAGTGGGCCTGGCCGCCACCGGCCAGCACTTCAGCACCTTCCTGCTTGCCCAGGTCCAGGTAGGACAGGATTTTGGTCAGCTGCTCTTTGCTGGCCTGTGCGCCCATCATGCTGTCGGTGTCCAGCGGGTTGAGTTGCTTGATGGCGGCCACGCGGGCCAGCACACGCTCCATGAAGCGGTCGTAAATGCTTTCCTGGATCAGCGCACGGCTGGGGCAGGTGCAGACCTCGCCCTGGTTGAACGCGAACAGCACCATGCCCTCGATGGCTTTGTCCAGGAAGCCGTCGTCTTTGTCCATCACATCGGCAAAGAAGATGTTGGGGCTCTTGCCACCCAGTTCCAGCGTGGCGGGAATGAGGTTGTTGGCGGCGGCCTGGGCAATCACGCGGCCGGTGGTGGTGGAGCCGGTGAAAGCGATTTTGGCGATGCGCTTGCTGGTGGCCAGGGGCATGCCGGCTTCGCGGCCATAGCCGTTGACGATGTTCAACACGCCGGGGGGCAGCAGGTCGGCAATCAGCTCGGCCAGGATGAGGATGCTGATGGGGGTGCTTTCAGCGGGTTTCAACACCACGCAGTTGCCAGCGCCCAGGGCGGGGGCCAGTTTCCAGGCGGCCATCAGGATGGGGAAGTTCCACGGAATGATCTGACCCACCACACCCAGCGGCTCGTGGATGTGGTAGGCCATGGTGTTTTCGTCGATCTCGCTGATGCCGCCTTCCTGCGCGCGCAGGGCACCGGCAAAGTAGCGGAAGTGGTCCACCGTGAGGGGGATGTCGGCATTGAGCGTTTCGCGGATGGCCTTGCCGTTGTCCACGGTTTCGGCGTAGGCCAGCAGTTCCAGGTTGGCCTCGATGCGGTCGGCGATTTTCAGCAGGATGTTGCTTCGGGTGGCGGCATCGGTTTTGCCCCACTTGTCGGCGGCGGCGTGGGCGGCGTCCAGGGCCAGCTCGATGTCTTCGGCGGTGGAGCGGGCGGCCTGGGTGTAGACCTGGCCATTGACGGGCGTGATGACGTCAAAGTACTGGCCCTTGACCGGCGCGACCCATTGGCCACCGATGAAGTTGTTGTACTGGGCTTTGTAAACGTGTTTGGCACCTGCGGCGCCGGGGGCTGCGTAAATCATGCGGTCTCCTGAGTGTGAATGCTGGGTCAGCGTGGGTAGAAAAATCGCCATTTCTGGACACCACTGCTTCCACACGTTCCGTGCCAAGTCACTCAGAAAAGTGGTAAACCGTTGATTTATTTGAACTTTGCCCTCGATTCACGAGGGATCGGAATGCCCGCACAGGGTGTGGGGAATGTCACAGGCATTTCAATCTGAGACACCCCGGGCACCCGGCGTGGCGCACTTGTGTTGCACCTCGGACAGGGCCTGTATGCTGCCCCGTTCATACCCTGACGTCGCTCCCCCCGCCCTGCACCACCTGCAAAAACGCGGCTTCCCAGTCGGTCTGGCCGGTGTGGGCCAGCAACTCGGCGGGTGGGGCCTGAAACACCAGCTGCCCCCGGTGGAGGATGAGCAGGGCGTCGGCGTGGCGGGCCTCTTGTACCCAGTGCGTGGTCCACAACACCGAGAGCTGGCGCTGGCGCACCAGCTCGGCCACCGAGGCCAGCAGGTGCTCGCGGCTGGCGGGGTCCAGGCCCACGGTGGCCTCGTCCATCAGCAGCACGCGGGGGCCGTGCAGCAGCGCACGCGCCAGCTCCACCTTGCGCCGGTTGCCGCCCGACAGCTCGCGCACGGTGCGCCGGGTTTGGTCTTGCAGGCCCATCCAGCCCAGCAGGGCCTCGGTGCGGGCCTGGGCATCGGCACGCACCAGACCGTGCAGGGCGGCGTGGTGGTCCATGTTCTGTTGCACGCTCAGGTCCATGTCCAGCGTGGACTGCTGAAACACCACCCCCAGGTGCGCCAGCGCAGCGGCGGGCTGCGCGGTCAGGTCGTGCCCGCCCAGGTGGATGCGGCCCTCGTCGGGTACAAACAGGCCGCACAGCAGCTGCACCAGCGTCGATTTGCCCGCGCCGTTGGGCCCCAGCAGCACCCACCACTGACCCAGCGGCAGCGCCAGCGACACGCCCTTCAGTGCGTGCACCGGGCCGTAGCGTTTGTGCAAACCTTGGGCTTGCAACACCAGCTCGGCTGCCGCTGGTGGCTGGGAGGGGGGTGGTGGCTGTTGGGGTGGCTGAGGGTCTTGCATGGAGCGCATGGTAGCGGTGCCATCGCCGTGCGACACCGGTTTTTTCTGGCGCGGCGGGGTGGGAGGGGGCCATCGCGCTGCGCTGCCACAACGCCTGTTCCAGATTGGAACAACTGGCACACCCCACCACGTGCCATCGGCTGCCCAGGGGTCCACGGGCGGGCCAAAACCGGGGGTATTCCCGCAGGTTTTGGCCGCAGGATCCAGCCGCACCCGGTGGCCCGGCGCTTGCTTTCCTGAGGGGCAAAAACCAATGGAGACACCTGTGAACCACCCTTCCCTGACCGCGCGGGCCACCTTGGCCGCACTGGCCATGGGCTGCCTGGCCCTGTCTGCCCCTGCCCTGGCGCAAACGCAACAGCTGTTGGTCAGCAGCGAAAAAGACCACCAGATCACCGTCATGACCGCCGATGGCGGCGTGACCGCCACCATCCCCGTGTGCAAGCGCCCGCGCCACATGGCCTTCATCGGCGGTGGCACGCAGGTGCTGGTGGCCTGTGGCGACAGCCACCAGCTGGGCGTGGTCGACCTGGCCAGCGCCAAGCTGGTGGACACCATCCCCACCGGCGAAAGCCCCGAGTTGTTCGCCCTCAGCCCCGACGGCAAAGTGGCCTATGTGTCCATTGAGGAAGACAACGAACTGGCCGCCTACGACCTGGCCAGCAAAAAACGCCTGTTCGCCGTCAAAACCGGCGGCGAGCCCGAAGGTGTGCTGCTCAGTGCCGACGGCAAAACCGCCTACGTCACCTCCGAGGTGGGCAACGCCGTGCACGTCATCGACCTGGGCACGCGCAAACAGGTGGCCGTCATCAAAACCGGCAAGCGCCCACGCCGCTTCGCCATGAGCCCCGATGGCGCCGAGCTGTGGGTCAGCAACGAGCTGGGCGCCAGCGTCAGCATCATCGACACCGCCACGCGCCAGGTCAAAGCCACGCTGGCCTTTGAGCTGCCCGGCATGCGCAAGACCGACATCACGCCCGTGAGCCTGCTCATCACCCCCGATGGAAAAACCGCCTGGGTGGCACTGGGCCGCGCCAACCACGTGGCCGAGGTGGACGTGGCCCAGCGCCAGGTGCGCCGCACCGTGCTGGTGGGCAAACGCGCCTGGGGCCTGGCGCTGAACGCCGACGCCAGCCGCCTGTACGTGGCCAACGGCCTGTCCGACGACCTCACCCTGGTGGACACCCGCAGCGGCAAAGCCACCAAAACCGTGCCCGCCGGGCGGGTGCCGCATTCGGTGCTGGTGAAGTAGTTTTTACATAGCAAACTATTTATATAAATAAAGCGATAGGTGCCAATTTGATTAAAAAATACCTGGCGCACCGGCTGCAGGGACTGGCCCTGGCTGCCCTGGGCGTGCTGGCGGGCGCCAGCGGGGGCACGGCCCAGGCCGCCACCTGGCAGGCGCTGCTGGTGACCGCGCGCGACGACCCGCGCCACGAACGCCTGCGCCACGAAAAGGCCTACCCCGGCCACCCCACGGGCGGTGTGCGCGCCGCGCTGGACGTCGCGCTGGACGAAAGCCGCGCCAACCTGGAAGCCAGCGGCCACCAGGTCAAGCTCGACGCGCTGGAATGGGACGGCACCTCGGTGGCAGCGCTGCTGGCGGACATCAACCGCCGGGGTACCCAACACCTGCTGCTGGACCTGCCGCTGGACCAGCAGCAAGCGTTGATGGCGCAGTTTGCCCAACTCAAAACCCGGCCCGTGGTGTTCAACCTGTCCGAGTCCGCGGACGCGCTGCGCGCCAGCGCCTGCCACCCCCACTGGCTGCACACCGCGCCCAGCCAGCGCATGCTGGCCGATGCCTGGGCGCAGTGGCTGGCCAGCCGGGGCTGGCGCGACGTGCTGTGGCTGGTGGGCCCCACCCCGGCCGACCAGGCGCTGCGCCCGGTGTGGGCTGCCGCCCTCAAACGCCAGGGCATCAAGGTCAAGGCCGAGCGGGGCTTTGTGCTGTCGGGCGACCCGCGCCAGCGCGACCAGGCCAACCCCCGGCTGCTGACCGCCGAGCCCGCCCACGACGCCGTGCTGGTGCTCGACACCGAGGGTGAATTCGCCCGCACCCTGCCCTACGCCACCGCCCTGCCCCGGCCCGTGGTGGGCGCGGCCGGGCTGGTGCCCCTGGCCTGGCACCCGCGGTGGGACCGCTATGGGGCACCCCAGCTCAACCGCCGCTTTGCCAAGCGCGCCAGCCGCCCCATGACCGGTCACGACTGGGCCGCATGGGTGGCCATGAAGGCCATCGTCACCGTGCTGGAGGACCGGCCCCAAGCCAACCTGGCCCAGCAACTGGCGGCACTGCGCAGCGGCCAGGTGGCGGTGGACGGCTTCAAGGGCGGCACCGTCAGCTTCAGGCCCTGGGACGGGCAGCTGCGCCAACCCCTGTTTCTGGCCCACGGCGACGGCGTGGCCGCGCAGGCCCCGGCCGACGGCGCCATGCACCCGCGCGACGTGCTCGACACCCTGGGCGTGGACGAGCGTGAAAGTCTCTGCAAAACACGCTGAACCATGACACCCACCACCCCCGTTGGCCTGCAAGCCCTGCCCCCCCTGCCCGCGCCTCGCCGCCTGGGGCCGTTGGCACACCGGCTGCGCGCCATGCAAGCCGTGGTGGCGCGCGAGGTGCTGCGCCTGCTGCACCAGCCCGCCCGCCTGGGCTCGGCACTGGTGCGGCCACTGCTGTGGATGGTGGTGTTTGCCGCCGGGTTTCACAACGTGTTTGGCGTGGCCATCCTGCCGCCCTACGAAACCTACATCGACTACCGCCTCTACGTGCTGCCCGGCCTGTTGGGCATGGTGGCGCTGTTCAACGGCATGCAAAGCTCATTGGCCTTGGTGTACGACCGCGAAACCGGCGCCATGCGCCTGCTGCTGACGGCACCGCTGCCCCGCAGCTGGCTGCTGCTGGCCAAGCTGGTGGCAGCCAGCGCGCTGTCGGTGCTGCAAATGTTGGTGTTCGTGGGCCTGTCGTGGGCACTGGACGTGGACGTGGACCCCCTGCAGGCCCTGCAAGCCCTGCCCACCATGGCGCTGGTGGCCTTCATGCTGGCGGCGCTGGGGCTGTGGCTGTCGGTGTACGTGCGCCAGCTGGAGAACTTTGCCGGGGCCATGAACTTCGTCATTTTTCCGTTGTTTTTCATCAGCAGCGCGCTCTACCCGCTGTGGAAGCTGCGCGAGTCGGGCTCGGCCTGGCTGGCCAACCTGGCGCAGTGGAGCCCCTTCACCCACGGGGTCGAGGCCATTCGCTTTGCGCTGCACGGCCAGACCAACGGCCTGGCGCTGGCCGTGGTGGGTGCCTCGGCGGTGGTGGCCACCGCCATGGCCCTGCACGGCTACGACCCCCAGCGCGGCTGGATACGCCACAAAAAAGACGGCGGCTGAAGGGCAGCACGCCCCCGCCTTTGCTCCCCCACCACCCGCCCGAGGCCCACCATGCACCCACCCCCGAATCCTTCGCGCCGCCGATGCCTGGGCGCCCTGGCCGCCACCGCAGGGCTGGCCCTGCCCACCACCTGGCACGCCGTGGCCCTGGCCCAGGACACCGGCGGCGACCCGCTGGGCACCTTGCAATGGCCGGGGGTGCGCAAAGAGTTTTTGGGCAGCGCCCCGTTCCAGTTTGACAGCGCGGTGGTGGTGCGCGGCCCCACCTTTGCCGACGACGCCATGGCCGTGCCCATCCAGGTCGATGCCACCGCCTACAACGGCCGCGTGCAGCGCATGCTGGTGGTGGTGGACCGCAACCCCATCCGCCAGGTGCTGGAGTTCAACCCGCACCGCATGCAGGCGCGGCTGGCGTTTCGCTTCAAACTGCAACAGGGCTCACCCGTGCGCGCCCTGGTGCTGCTCGACGATGGCGTGTGGCGCGTGGGCTCCACCTTTGTCGAGGCCTCTGGCGGCGGCTGCACGGTGCCCGGCGGCTCGCGGGCCGACGGCTCGTGGAGCCGCACCCTGGGCCAGGTGCAGGCACAGGTCATCAAGGACTTTCTGGGCACCGGTCAGGGCCGTTTGCGCGTGCGCGTCATGCACCCCATGGACACGGGGCTGGTGGCCGGCATTCCCGCCTACTACCTGGAAGACCTGCGGGCACAAGGCCCCGACGGGCAGCTGTGGTGGCAACTGGCGCTGTTTGAGCCCGTGTCCGAAAACCCGCTGCTCACCTTCGACTTTGCCCGCCCCCCGCCACCCACCTTGCGCCTGAGCGGGCGTGACAACGGCGGCGTGAAGGTGGCGGCAGAGGTGCGGTCATGATCCGCCGCGCCACCGCCCTGGTGCTGCTGACGTGCCTGGCAACGGGTCTGCAGGCAGCCAGCCCCACCCCCACAGCGGCCCACACACCTCGCGCCCCCGACATGGCCACGCTGGACTACCGGCTGCAGCCCCGTGCCCTGGCCCCCGGTGTGTGGGTGCTGGAAGGTGCGGTGGCAGACTTCAGCCGCCGCAACGGCTGCAACATCATCAACACCGGCTTCATCGCCACGCCTGCGGGCACCTGGGTGGTCAACACCGGACCCTCGTTCATTTACGGCCAGCAGCAGCGCAAGGCGCTGCAGGCCATCGCCGCCACACCAGCTGGCGCAGTCCAACAGGTGCTCAACCTCAACCTGCACCCCGACTACTTTTTTGGCAACCAGGCCTGGGCCGACACCCCCACGCGGGCGCTGGCGGGCAGCATCGCCGGCATGCAGGCCGAGGGTGCGGCCTACGCCGACAACCTGTACGCCTTGTGCGGCGACTGGATGAAAGACACCGCCGCCACCCCGGCCACCACGCCCATTGCACCCGGGACATTCACACTGGGTGGTCACCGGCTGGAACTGCAGCGCTACCACGGTCACACCAGCGACGATCTGGTGCTGCTGGACCACACGGCGGGTGTGGTGTTTGCCGGCGGCCTGGTGTTTGCCGAGCGCGTGCCCACCACCCCGCACGCCGACCTGGGCGCCTGGCTGGCCAGCCTGGACCGGCTGGAGCAGACGCTGCAAGGCTTTTCCCTGAAGGCGCTGGTGCCCAGCCACGGCCCCGTGTACCCCGACCTGCGCGGCCTGCACCAAACGCGCGACTACCTGCGCTGGCTGGACGAGCGCCTGCGCACCAGCGCCCAGGCCGGGCTGGATTTGTCTGAGGTGCTGGCCCTGCCTTTGCCACCGCGGTTTGCCACCTGGGGAGCGGCTGCCACCGAATACGCCCGCAACGCCACCCACCTGTACCCCGGCCACGAGCTGAAGGCACTGGGGCGCTGACCCGCCCGGGGGCTCATGCGCCCTGCACACCCACTGTCACACGGGTGTGACAGGCTGAAACACCACCGCCACGCTTGAAACAGGCGAGGACCGCCCCTGCTCTTCCCAGCGGCCAAATGTGTTGCGTATTGACATTGATCAAGCGGTTTTTGGCTGGCACGGCATTTGCCATCTCAGCCACCAGAGTTCACCGCCTCAAGGGGGCGACACTCAGCGCGGAATGGCGGGCGGACCGCCAGCCAGCCGCGTTTTCCACGAACGGCAAACCACTGGAGACACTCACATGAAACGCAAATGGCTCACCACACTGGTGTTGATGGCTTGCGCCCAAATGGGCGCGCACACCGCCGCGCAAGCGGCCGGCGTGACCACCGCCATGATCGAAAACGACGCCAAAAACCCCACCAGCGTGTTGAGCTGGGGCATGGGCACCGAGGGCCAACGCTACTCGGTGTTGGACAAGGTGAACGTGTCCACCGTGAAAAACCTGGTGCCCGTGTGGTCCATGTCGTTCGGCGGTGAAAAGCAGCGCGGCCAGGAATCTCAGCCGCTGATCCACGAAGGCAAGATGTACGTCACGGCGTCGTACTCGCGCATTTACGCACTGGACGCCCGCACCGGCAAAAAACTGTGGAAGTACGAGCACCGCTTGCCCGAAGGCATCATGCCCTGCTGCGACGTGGTGAACCGCGGTGCGGCCATTTACGGCAACGTGGTGATCTTCGGCACGCTGGACGCCCAGCTGGTGGCCCTGGACAAAGACACCGGCAAAGTGGTGTGGCGCGACAAGATCGACGACTACAAGGCCGGCTACAGCTACACCGCCGCCCCCCTGATTGCCGAAGGCCTGCTGCTGACCGGCGTCTCTGGTGGCGAGTTTGGCGTGGTGGGCCGCGTGGAAGCCCGCGACCCCCTGACCGGAAAAATGGTCTGGTCACGCCCCATGATCGAAGGTCACATGGGCCACAAATTTGACAAGGACGGCAAGGCCATCGACAACGGCATCACCGGCACCACCAACGCCACCTGGCCTGGCGAAACCTGGAAAACCGGTGGCGCCGCCACCTGGCTGGGTGGCAGCTACGACGCCACCACCAAGCTGGCCTACTTCGGCACCGGCAACCCCGGCCCCTGGAACAGCCATGTGCGCAAGGGCGACAACCTGTACAGTGCCTCCACGGTGGCACTGGACGTGAAAACCGGCCAAATCAAATGGCACTACCAGACCACGCCCAATGACGGCTGGGACTACGACGGTGTGAACGAGTTCGTCACCTTTGACATGGACGGCAAACGGGTGGGCGCCAAGGCCGACCGCAATGGCTTTTTCTACGTCAACGACGCGGCCACCGGCAAGCTGATCAACGCCTTCCCGTTTGTGAAAAAGGTCACCTGGGCCACCAGCATCGACCTGAAAACTGGCAAACCCAACCTGGACCCCACCAACCGCCCCGGCGACCCGACCGCTGCTGGCGGCGACGGCACCAAGGGCAAGGCCGTGTTCTCCGCACCCGGCTTCCTGGGCGGAAAGAACCAGATGCCCATGGCCTACAGTCCCAAAACCGGCCTGTTCTACGTGCCCACCAACGAATGGGGCATGGACATCTGGAACGAACCCATCACCTACAAAAAGGGCGCTGCCTACTTGGGCGCTGGCTTCACCATCAAGCCGCTGTTTGATGACCACATTGGTTCGCTGCGCGCCATCGATCCCAAAACCGGCAAAGTGGTGTGGGAAGTCAAGAACGAGGCCCCTCTGTGGGGTGGTGTGATGACCACCGCCGGCAACCTGGTGTTCTGGGGCACGCCCGAGGGCTACCTGAAGGCGGCCGACGCCACCACCGGCAAGGTGGTGTGGGAATTCCAGACCGGCTCCGGTGTGGTGGCCCCTCCCGTGGCCTGGGAGCAGGACGGCGAGCAGTTCATCTCGGTGGTATCGGGCTGGGGCGGTGCCGTGCCGCTGTGGGGCGGCGAAGTGGCCAAAAAGGTCAACCTGCTGGAGCAGGGCGGCTCGGTCTGGGTGTTCAAACTGCACAAAAACTGAGCTGACAGGCCTGGTCCGGCCCGTCCGGCAACCAGGCCTTGAACCCGCCTGAAGGCGCGCGTCGCTGCGTGCCCACCACGCCTGCGGGGAGGGTGAACCGGCACCGGGACAGCCCTCCCTTTTTCTTGCCTCGGAGTTTTTTCATGACACCCCAAAACACCCACCCATCGTTGGGCGCCCTGGCCAAACAGGCCGCTTTGATCACCGCATTGGCCGTCGGCACGGCCCACGCCAGCACGCCGGAAGAACTGGCCCGCGCCAGCGGCTGCATGTCCTGCCACTCCGCTGCCGAGAAGGTGGTGGGCCCTTCGTTCAAGTCCATCGCCGACAAGTACCGGGGCCAAGCCGATGCCGTGGCCAGCCTCAGCCAGTCGGTGCGCAATGGCTCGCGGGGCAACTGGGGGCGCATTCCCATGCCACCCCACGCATCGCTGGCGGAGGCCGACATCAAAACCCTGGTGACCTGGGTCGTCAAACACTGATTGCGTCGGCCAGCGGCGACCAACGGCAGCGGGCGCGCAGCCCGCCGTTCAGGGCTGGCGGGCGGCCAGGCCCAGTCGTTCCACCGTGCGTTGCTCGTGGCTCAGGGCCAGTTGCATGGCCCGGCCGTAGTCCTGAGGACCCAAGTAGGCCAACTCCTGGTCGTAGCGGGCCAGTTCGCTCAGGTGCAGCGGGTCAAGCATGGCGCTGCGAAACGCGTCGTGCAGCACCTGCACCACCGCAGGCGGAACGCCCTTGGGGCCTGCGATGCCGTACGGCGACGACGCCACGATGCCGTGACCCAGCTCGTGCAGGGTGGGCACATCCTTCCAGCGGGGGCTGCGTTTGGTCGCCAGCGTGGCCAGCAGGCGCACGCGGCCGGTGTCCACATACGGCGCAAAGCCGTTTGAACCCACGCCCACCATCACCTGCCCCGAGGCCACGCCCAGCATCTGCTCGGCCACGCCCTTGTAGGGCACATGCACGTAGCTCAAGCCCAGCTTGGCGAACCACTCGTCCAGCACCACATGGGGCGTGGTGCCCACGCCGTTGGTGGCCACCGACAGCTGCCCTGGGTGAGCCCGTGCCCAGTCCAGCAGGCTGGCAATGGAAGTGATGGGACTGCCCACCGGCACCACCACCCCAAAGGTCACGCCGCTGACCTGCAGAATGGGCGTGGTGTCGCGCACCGGGTCCCAGGTCACGGGGTGCGTCCAGCGGGCGCGAAACACCGTTTGCGGCATCTGCGCCAGGGTGTAACCATCGGGTGCGGCCTGTTGCAGCACCGGCATGGCCAGTGTCCCGCCGGCCCCACCCCGGTTTTGAATGACAATGCGCTGCCCCAGCCGCTGCCCGGCCAGTTCGGCCAGCACGCGCAGCGTCAGGTCGGTGGCCCCGCCGGGCGCCCAGGGCACCCACAGCGCAATGGGGCGGCGCGGAAAACCGTCGGCCCCTTCGGCTCGTTCGGTCGGTGGTGCCGTCGAACCCAGCACCGGCCCCAGCACACCACTGGCGGCACAGGCCACTGCCGCACGCAGCCACCGGCGGCGGCACGCCACAGGCATCGCCGCACTCATGGCCGCTCGGACGACAGAACCACCGCAGGCGCCCCTCCTCCGGGTGACCCGCCACAGCCACCCGCCGCATGGCGAGGCATGCGGGCCAGCACGGCCGGGTCGCGGGAGGCCACATCGTGGCGAAACACCAGCGGAAATGCCGTCACCTGATCGACCGACGCGCCAGCGGCCAACGCGGCGTCTGCCCTGGCCTGACCCTGGCGCACCACCTGCACCACCTGTTCATGGTGCGGGCTTTTGCGGCACACCGGGTCGGCGGCAGCGGCATCGCCCGTGAACAGCCAGGCCTGACACCGGCAGCCGCCAAAGTCTTTGCCCTTGTCAGGGCAGGTGCGGCAGGGGTCTTTCATCCACTCCAGACCCCGGTAGGCCCGAAACGCGCTGCTGTCGTTCCAGATGTGGGCCACGCTGTGCGTGAGCACGCTGGGCAGGGTCATGGCTGGCAACTCGCGCGCCGCGTGGCAGGGCATGGCCACGCCATCGGGGGCCACGGCCAGAAAGATGGCGCCCCAGCCGTTCATGCAGGCCTTGGGTGTGCCCTCGAAATAGTCGGGCACCACAAACAGCACTTTGCAGCGGCCATCGAGCTGGGCACGCTTTTCGTTGACCACGCGCTCGGCCTCGATCAGCTGGGCCTGGGTGGGCAGCAGGTGGTCGCGGTTGAGCCAGCCCCAGCCGTAGTACTGGGTGTTGGCCAGCTCCAGGTACTCGGCCCCCAGTTCGTTGGCCATGTCGATGAGGCGACCCACATGCGGCAGGTTGTGGCGGTGCAGCACCACGTTCATGACCATGGGCCAGCCCTGGGCCTTGATGATTTTGGCCACCTTCAGCTTCAGGTCGAAGGTGCGGGTATGGCTCAAAAAATCGTTCATCTCGCGGGTGGAGTCCTGGAACGACAGCTGCACATGGTCCAGCCCGGCGGCGCGCAGGGCGGCGGCGCGCCCCTCGGTCAGGCCCACGCCCGAGGTGATGAGGTTGGTGTAAAAGCCCAGCCGGTGCGCGTGGGCCACCAGCTCTTCCAGGTCATCGCGCAGCAACGGCTCACCGCCTGAAAGGCCCAGCTGCACCGCGCCCATGGCACGGGCCTCCTCGAACACGCGCTTCCAAGTGGCGGTGTCCAACTCTGGGCCAATGCCCTGGTAACCCACCGGGTTGGAGCAAAACACGCAGTGCAGCGGGCAGCGGTAGGTCAGCTCAGCCAGCAGCCACAGCGGGGGCGGTGGCGCGGCCGTTGCGTCAGACAACCCAGCCACGGCGCACCCCCTCCCTGAGCAGATCGTCCACCTGCGGGGCAATGCCGGTGGTGGCGAAGGCCGCCTCCAGCTCAGCCACGATGGCACTGGCCGTGAGCTTGCCATTGCAGCGCTGCAGAATGGCCGAAGCCGAGGGGTTGAGCTTGACCATGCCTTCGGGGTAGAGCAACACCCAGCTGTCTTGTGCGGGCTCGAACTGCAGGCGCGTGCCCGGTGCCAGATGGGGGTGCCAGTTGATGTTTGTCATTAAATAGTCCTCTATCGCTTTAATTCAAACAACAGTTTGCTATTGTTTACAATTCAACACTGACGGTCTGACCGTCCCCCCGGGCTCACCGCGTGCCCCCTGGCTGGCAGGCCTTTTCAATGGCGTCCAACATGCTCCACAAAATGTCGAGTTTGAACTGCAAGATGTCCAGCGCCCGCTGCTGCTGGGGCGCGGAGGTGAAATGGTCCAGCGTCACGCGCAGGCCATGTTCCACATCGCGGCTGGCCAGTGGAATGCGCGAGCGGAAGTAGGCCAGCCCCTCGGGCGCTATCCAGGGGTAGTGGCCGGGCCAGGTGGCCAGGCGGTCTTTGTGGATCTGCGGCGCAAACATCTCGGTCAGCGACGAGCACACCGCCTCTTGCCACGGCGCGTGGCGGGCAAAGTTGACGTAGGCATCACAGGCAAAGCGCACGCCGGGCGCCACCTGCTTGAGGCTCCACAACTCATTGCGGTCAATGCCCACGGCCTCGCCCAGACGGGTCCAGGCCTCGATGCCGCCCGCCGCGCTGCCCTCAAAATCGCCGTGTCCATCGTGGTCCAGGATGCGCTGCACCCACAGGCGGCGGTGCTCTCGGTCGGTCATGTTGGCCATGACGGCGGCATCTTTTTGCGGAATGCACACCTGGTAATAAAAGCGGTTGGCCACCCAGCAGCGCACTTCGTCGGCGCTGCACTGACCGCTGTTGAGCCGCACGTTGAATGGGTGGTGAATGTGGTAGCCCGCCCCTTTGGCGCGCAATTGCGCTTCAAACTCGGTGCGGTTCCAGGGCTGAGCGGGGGTGGCGGACATGGCATTCATGGTGGTTGCAGGTCAGGGAAGAAGTGGATAGAGGCTCGGAATCGGTCGAAAAATGGGCTAGAACCGGATGTCCATGCCATCCAACGCCAGCTCCACGCCGGCGGCGTCCAGCGCTTTGCGCTCGGGGCTACCCTCGCGCAGCATGGGGTTGGTGTTGTTGATGTGAATCAGCACCTTGCGCGTGCTGCGCGGCAACTGCGCCAGGTACTCCAACATGCCACCGGGGCCAGACATGGGCAGGTGGCCCATGTCCAGCGCGTGCTTTTGCGACAGTCCGGCGCGGATCATTTCGTCGCCCGTCCAGAAGGTGCCGTCCACCAGCACCACGCTCGCAGCCTCCATGGCCTGCCACACGTCACCGTTGATGTGACCCAGGCCGGGGGCGTAAAACACCCGGTGCCCGGTGGCCTCGTTCACCAGCGTGATACCGATGTTGTCGCCCGGCCGGGGCGCCTGGCGGTGGGGCGAATACGGTGGCGGCTTGCTCGACAGCGCCAATGGCCGCGCATGGGCGTCGGGCAAAAAAGCCCAGCGCAGACGACTGCCATCCAGCGCCAGCGGGTGGGTGTTGACGCCACAGTAGTGGCCCAGCATGCCGAGCAGCGGAAACCCGGTGGCGATGTCGCCCAGCACCTCGGGCGTGGCCCACAGCTCCAGCGGCTGACCGCGCTCGCGCAACATGAGCAGGCCGGTGACATGGTCAATCTGGGCATCCATCAGACACACGGCGGCAATGCCGGTGTCGCGCAATTGCCGCGCGGGTTGCAGTTCGGGGTTGCGTTGCAACTGGGTCAGGATGTCGGGCGAGGCGTTGAACAACAGCCAGTCCTGGCCATTTCGGCTCCAGGCCACCGACGACTGGGTGCGTGCCGTCAGGCCCGGCTCGCCGGCACGCACCCCGGCGCAGTTGGCGCAGTTGCAATTCCACTGCGGAAACCCGCCGCCCGCTGACGACCCCAACACCCGCAGCACCATCTGTTCAGACATGAACCCACCTTTCGCATGCAACAAAAGAAACGGCCCCAGCTGTCCGGCCATGGCCGGGCAACCGGCATGGGGGCGCTGGGGCCGTTACACCACCAACGCGCGCTTCAGCGGTTGGCGATGTACATGGTGATTTCGAAGCCGAAACGCAGGTCGGTGAAAGCGGGTGTGGTCCATTGCATGGTGTGTCTCCTATGTGTGAGTGGCAGTTGCCGACAGGGTGAACGCCAAGGTGGGTGTGTCACCTGTTGCAGTGCGCAACACCCAGCCTTCGCACAGAACTTGCACGCATCATCTGTGCCATGCGCGCACCTGCCCCACACCCACCAAAAACCCCGGGGAAACCCGAACAGACACCCCAAAAAGTGTGTCAACCCCGGCCCACCTTGACCGCGCTGAACGCCCCCCGCCCCCAGCCCTGGCGGCTGGATGTACCCGGCCACACCCTGTCCGGCTGGGTACTGGGCCAGCCCAGTGGCGAACCCTGGGTGGTGTTGCACGGTGGCCCCGGCGGCGCGGCACAAGCTGGCCTGCTGGCTCCGTTTTCTGCCCAGCACCACTGGGCGTGGGCACCGCAGCAGCGCGGCACCGGCCCGCTGGCCACCCGCCGCGCCGGGCGCTGGCATGTGGACGCGCTGGTGGCCGACATGGAGGCCTTGCGCCATGCACTGGGGCTGACGCAGTGGTCGGTGCTGGGCGGCTCGTGGGGGGGTCTGCTGGCGCTGGCCTACGTGCGTCAGCACCCCCAGGCCGTTCGCCGCGTGGTGCTGCGCGGCGCCTTCACCGGCGCAGGCGCCGACGTGTGGGGGCTGCTGCACACCCTGGGCGCTGCACGGCCCCACACCGCAACATCCGGCTGCCATGCACCCCGCAACCGGTTGCAAATGCCCGCCTGGCTGGCCCGTGCACAACGGGTGTTGCGAAATGCAACAGGTGCAACAGGTGCAGCGCTGGCCACCTCGCACGCACACCCTGCTGATCACCTCACGCGGGCCTGGCTGCTGGCCGAGCAGCGCCTGGCCACCCAGGGTGCGAAGGCGGCGATGCGCCACAGCAGCGCGTGCCCACCCGCGCAGCGCGTGGCCCTGCGCCGCACCTGGGCACAGCTCAACCACGGCCTGCGGGTGGCGCTGGCCCAGCGCCGCCTGCAACGCCCACCCACCCCCGCCCAGCGACGCAAAGTGGCCCTGCAAGCTCGGGTGCTGGGGCGCCACTGCTGCCGCGCCCTGCACGGCGGCTGGCCCGATTGGCAGGCCTGGCTGGCATCGGACACGCCAAGCCCAGCCAGCGTCCCCCGGCTGACGTTGGTGCATGGCCAGTTCGACGCCGTGTGCACCCCCGCCAACACCCAATGGCTGGCTGACCTGGGCGGCAACGGTGCTGGTGGCACAAAGGTGCAGACCACCTGGGCTCACAGCGGCCACCTGGCCCACGAACCCCACATGCTGGCGGCCCTGCGTGCCGCCGTGGCCGTGGCAGTGACCGCAACGGGCACAAAGGTTCAGGCATGACCCCCCTGCTGCGCCAGTGGAGGGCGTTGCGCCGCATGGCCCTGTGCAGCTGCGCGTTGCTGGCGGCGCTGCTGCACAGCACTGGAACCAGCGCCGCCTGCCCCCCGTTGCCCCTGGCCCTGCACGCCGTGGCCCCCGGCGTGTGGGTCAAACCCGCGCAGCCCAACGCCCCCAGCGGCTGGACCGAGCCCACCCTGGTGTGGGCCGACGCGCACACCGCCTGGGTGCTCGACCCCGGCCCCCACCGCTGCGCCGGGCTGGCCCTGCGCCGCTGGCTGCAGCAGCACCTGCCGGGGCGCACGCAACACCTCATCAACACCCACGCCCACCCCGAAAACGTGCTGGCCAACAGCGCCTGGCCTGCGGGCACGCCCATCCACGCCCTGGCGGGCACGCGGGAGCAAATGAACAAGCGCTGCCCCACCTGCCTGGCCCACCTGCGCCAAACGCTGGGCCAGCGGTGGATGCAAGGCAGCACCATCGTGCTGCCCAACCACACCCTGCAACCCGGCCAGTGGCTGACCCTGGCCGGGCAACGCTGGCAGGTGCGCGCCCACACCCACGCCCACACCGAAAGCAGCTTGAGCCTGTGGCAGCCGGAACAGCGCACCTGGGTGGCCGCCGGGCTGCTGGCCTGGGGCGGTCTGCCCGACCTGGGCCGCAGCCGTGTCCAACCCTGGCTGACCGCTTTGAACGAGATACAAGCCACCCGCCCGCATGCGCTGTGGGGTGGGCCATCATCCGCATCCGGGCTGGCCCAACTGGCGCGCACCCAAGGCTATTTGCAGGCGCTGGACGGCGACATCACCCAGGCCATGGCACAGGGAAAATCGGTGCTGGAACACCTGGGCCAGCCACCGGCACCTGCGCTGGTGCCGTGGGTGCGGGAGTTACCGATGAAGCAACGCCACGAACTGAACGTGATGCACGAGTGGCGGTTGCGGGAGGAGGAGGACTGGGGGGTGGAGTGATGGACTGGCAACTCCGGATCGCAAGCGGTTCATGGTTTGCACGCCGCCTTCGCTGCGTTCTTGTTCAATGTCTTGCAGGGTTCGGTAAGCCACGCCGGAGATTTTGGCCATTTCCACCGTGGTCAGTCGCATGGTTTTTTCAGGTGCCGCACAGCCTGCGGCAGCGACCATTCGGGGTGTGCCAGCCCCCCTCACGTCCCCTTCTGCGCCAGCTCTGGCAACTTGCGGTACACGGTGTTGCGCGACACGCCCAGCAGGCGGGCGGCGGCGGACACATTGCCGCCGCATTTGGCCAGTGCATGTTTGATGGCCTGGATTTCCATTTCCTGCAGGCCACCGCCGCCGGTGGCCAGAGGGGGCTGGGCCTCGACCCCGTTGGCTGCGCCCTGGGGTTGCCCGCCGAGGAAAGGTGTGGCGCCATCGGCGGCAGTCGCCGACGCGGGAAACTTCTCGGTGGGCTGTGGCGACCCTTCGGCCTGAGGGTAAACGGGCACCATGCCGGGCGCCACAGGGTGGGGAACGGTGGTGTCCAGGCGCAGGCCCATGGTGGTGATGCTGCCCACCTCGTCCACAAAGTCGTCGGGCAGGTGTTCCACGTCAATGACGGTGTCGGTACCCGCGAGCACGCAGGCGGTGCGCAGCACGTTGGCCAGCTGGCGCACGTTGCCGGGCCAGTTGTAGCGGCAGAACATGTCGGCCACGGTGGTGGACAGGCGGTGTTTGACGCAAGGCTCTGACGCGGCCAACAGCACATGGCGAATGATGGCGTTGAGGTCGGTGCGTTCGCGCAGCGCGGGCAGGCGCACAGCCAAGCCGTTGAGGCGGTAGTACAGGTCTTCGCGGAACAGGCCTTCGGTCACGCGTTGACGCAGGTTGCGGTGGGTGGCGCTGATGACGGCCACGTTGACGGTGATGTTGCGGTTGGAGCCCAGCGGGGTGATGACGCGCTCTTGCAGGGCGCGCAGCAGGCGGGCTTGCATGGTGACGGGCATGTCGCCAATTTCGTCCAGGAACAGGGTCCCGCCGTTGGCCAGCTGGATTTTGCCCATGGCACCCTTGCGCTTGGCGCCGGTGAAGGCGCCCTCGTCGTAGCCGAACAGCTCGGACTCGATGAGGTTTTCGGGGATGGACGCGCAGTTGACCGCCACAAATGGGTGCTGCGAGCGGGCCGAATCGTTGTGAATGGCTTTGGCCAGCAGCTCCTTGCCGACGCCGGTTTCACCCAGGATGAGGATGGGGATGTCGCGCCCCTGCACGCGCCGGATCTTCTGGATGACGGCGGACACCTGCGGGTCGCCGGTATCCAGGTAGTGCAGGCTGGACATGTGCTCTCGCTGGCGGCGGGCCGCCTCCGACATGGTCTGCGCCGCCTGACCAGCAGGGGCACTGGCAGAAGGCGATGCCTCGGCCGACAGGGCGTCGAGCTCAGCGCTTTGAGTGGCGCGCTCTGTGGCCTGTGCGGCATCTGCGCCCTTGTGTCCGGGCGACAGCCCCGCCACCGTCCAGAGCATGTGCCCCTGCACCTCGGCCTTCGCACGCACTGTCAGGCCATTGGGCAGCGACAGGGACAGCAGTCCTGGGGCGGACGAGCGGCAGTGGTCAATCAGTTCGTCGATGGGCATGCCGAACAGCGACGACAGGGTCTGGCGCTCCAGCGCCACCCTGTCCAGACCCACTTGGAACAGCGCACCCCGGTTGGCGGCCAGAAAGCGCCCTCCGCGTGAGAACGCCACCATGCCCTCAAACAGGGTGCCGATGAACTCGGGACGCGAATGAAAATGCAACCGAATGGCGTGTTCGTAGGTTTGCGAAAAAATCTGGTTTTCGATGATCTGCGCCGACATGCGTGCCAGCGCCATGGTGTGGCGGTGGTAGCCGCGCGCATCACCCGTCACGTCCAGCACGCCGGCGACGGTGCCTCGGGGGCTGAAGATGGGTGTGCTGGAGCAGGTCAGAAACTGGTTGACGGTCAGAAAGTGCTGATCGGCGTGCACGGTCACTGGCCGCTGCAGGGCGATGGCGGTGCCAATGGCATTGGTGCCCTTGGCGGCCTCCGACCAGTCCACACCGGGTTTCAGGGCCACCTTCTCGGCGCGCTCCAAAAACGAGTCATCGCCCATGGAGTAGAGGATGCGTCCCGCGCCATCGGTCAACACCACGGTGCTGTGGGTGTTGGCGATCTGCTCGTGCAGCGCTTGCATGACCGGGTAGGCCAGCGTGCCCAACTGGCGGCTTTCATCCAACAGGTCCTTGATGTGGGCTTGGTTGGCGCCCGAAAAATCGGGGACCATTTCGGGGGCCAGACCCGCCCGCCTGGAGCGGTCCCAGGAGGCCTGGATCAGGTCGGTTTGGTCCGCTTGCACGGGTGTGGACGGGGACCACGCATTCAGGCCCGCACCCAAGGTCTCTGTGATCATTGTCTTGTCTCCTTGCTCTGACACCGCTTCGGCATCCACCAACCAGTCGGGCAGTTGCCAACGGTCGTTGCCGGCTTCGCTGTGGCGGGATGTCGAGCTGCTACGAGGCCCTGTGTCACCGCTGTTGGCGGGACTGTTGTCGTTGTTCATTTTTGAATCACATGGTAGTCCGAGTGGAACAGATGGTGCAAATTTCCTGCCACAGGTCAAACCCTTGGCAGTGCCCTGAACAGGCCCAAACGGGTCGATTTCTAGGGGAAAACCCGTTGTTGCAAGGCGGTGGGCATGGCACTTGCGCACGGCAGGGCACTGTTTCAACTTTGCTCAACCTGCCCATGAACACCTTGACCTCCCCCTCCACCCGCACCCTGCGCGCTTTGCTGGCATCCCTGGTCCTGGGCGCAACGGCCGCCGCCGCCCTGGCCCACGGCGACGTGGTCCCCCAGGCCGTGGACACCCACACCCTGCCCCAGTTGGGCCCCAAGTGGCGCGAGGACAACCCCTACGCCGAGGGGCCAGCACACAAGGAAGCACTGCGCATTGGCACCTCGGCGTACAACCAGAACTGCGCCCGCTGCCACGGGTTGGAGGCCATCTCTGGCGGCGTGGCCCCCGATCTGCGCAAGCTGGATGCCGACTGCACGGGCATGGCCAACGCTGAGAAGAAAAAGGCCTGCATGGTTGAAATTCAGGACTACTACCAGGCCACCGTTCGCCATGGCCGCGTGCGCGATGGCCGGGTGTACATGCCACCTTTCGAGGGCATCCTGTCCCAGGAGGCGGTGTGGGCCATCAAGACCTACCTGGAAAGCCGGCGCGAGCCCTGAGTCCTGCCACCCAACGCCCCCGGGCACCCTTGCCCGGCTCCCTCAACCTCACAGGTGCACCATGAATTCCACGCCCCATTGCCCCTCTGCCACCACCGCATCTGACGACCCAATCGTCCCGTCCCGCCGGTCTCCCGCCCACCTGACGCGCCGCCAGTGCGTGGCGCTGGGTTTGTCGGGCTTGACTGGTCTGTTGGCGCCCCTGGCGGCCCGCGCCGAACTGGCCGACCTGCGTGAACGCGGCACGCTCAAGATCGCCGTTTACAAAAACCACTGGCCGTTTTCCGATTCGGGCAAGGACGGCGTTCAAGGGCTGGATGCCAAACTGGGCCAGGCATTGGCACAGCAGCTCAAACTGAACGTGCAGTGGCTGCCATTTGACGCTGGCGAAAACATGCACGACGACCTGCGCAACATGGTTTGGAAGGGCCACTACCTGGGTTACGGCCCGGCTGACGTGATGCTGCAAGTGCCCATTGACCGCTACCTGATTGAAGAAACGCGCCAGGTCGAGTTTCTGGGTCCCTATTACCGCCACGAACTGGGCTGGCTGGTGAGCGACGCCCTGTCCAACACCGACTTGCAGCGCATGGCCCTGGACGGACTCACACTGACCGCCGAAACCGGCACCGCCGCCGCCAGCGCCCTGCTGGGCCACGGGGGCGGGCGCTTCAAAAACGCCGTGCACCTGGAAGCCAATGGCGTGGACGCCGCGCGCAGCGTGGTGCAAGGCCAGCGCCAAGCCGCCTATGTCACCCGGGCGCAGGCCGAAGCGGCCATGGCCAGTGCGAAGCAGCCCTTCGCTCCCACCCAGCGCCTGCGTTTTGAGCCCATGGCCCTGCCCGGCACCCCCGCCAAAGGCTGGGTGGTGGGCATGGCCATCAAAAAAGGTCAGCCCGAGCTGTCACAGGCCCTGGGCGCGGCCCTGAAAACCCTGCAGGACAACGGCACGCTGACCGCCATCTATGCCGCACAAGGCCTGCAACGCGTGGCGCCCTGAGCCAACACCCTACCCATCACCCCCCTCACCCATCACAAGGCTTTTGCCATGACACACACTTCCCACCTCCTCGCCCTGGGCTGCGCCATGTGGCTGTCTGCCACCCACGCGCTGGCCGCCGACCCGGCAGTGGACGATGCCGCCAAGGCACTCGCACACAACGCGGGCTGCTACACCTGCCACACCATCAAGCACCAGGAACTGAAGCCCGGTCAGCTGCCCATTGGGCCTGCCTGGGAAGACGTGGCCGCGCAATACAAAGGCAAGCCTGGTGCGGCGGACTTTTTGACGCGCATCGTGCTGGAGGGCTCCAACCCCTACGCCAGCCACTGGAAAAACAAGGCCGCCGGCATCGCCATGCCACCCAATTCGGTGGTCATCACCGAAGCCCAGGCGCGCCAACTGGTGTACTGGGTGCTGTCACTGAAGTGAGGCGTTGAGCCCCACCGCGCTCAACCGTCCAGACCGATCACCACCGACGAGGGGGCGAACACCGCGCACGCCGCCTGCCCGGCCACCAGTCGGTGGCCCTGGGCGGTGAAGCCCACCCACCGCTGGCCACCAACCAGGGTCAACCCCACTTCCTGGGTGTTGGCGCCTGGGGCTTCTGCCTTGCCGGTGGTCGGGCCAGCGGGGTCATCTGATGGGTCTGCGGCGGCGGCCACCGTACCTCGCAACACACACGACCCCGACCCGGTGGCGGGGGCCCAGGCACTGACCGCCTCGCTCAGGTCAGCACTCATGGCCACGGCCGTGGCCTTGCACAACGCCAGCACGGAAAGGCCGGGCACCAAGCCCAGCAAATCGGCGCTCTCGCGGGTGAGCAATGAGGCCAATTCATCCCCCCCCGCGGTGACCAGACTCACCTTGAGCGCCGACCCCAATCCCACGGGGGACAAACCCACCACCTCACACGGCAGCTGGTTGCGCATGCTGGTGCGCCACCCCAGCCCCGCAGCGGAGGACTGGCGACCCGCGAAGCGGGCCAGCACCTGTGCCCTGGCCTGCGCCAGCTCGTCGGCCAGCGCCAGCAACTGCACGCCCTGCGGGGTGAGGCGGGCACCACCGCCCCCACTGCCCCCGACCGATCGGTCCACCAGCGGCCAGCCACTGAGGTTGGTCAGGGTGTCAATGGCCTGCCAGGCCGCCTTGTAGCTGATGCCCACGTCGCGCGCGGCCTGCGAAATGGAGCCCGTGAGGGCCACCTGGCGCAGCACATCCAGCCGCTTGTCGCTGGCCGTGTGGCCCAGGGCCTCGTTCAGGGAATGGGGGTGCTCACTCATGCCGCCATTGTGCGGGCAGGTGACCACACATGGCGCACCAAGGGTTGGGAAGCGCTACACTCGCTATTCCATTTAGGAACAGCGACCTCACTGCCCTTCCACACATCGCCAAAGGAACCCCATGCGCCTGTACCCACGCTTTTTGGCTCTCTGGTGTGTGTCCATCGCCTGCACCGTGCCCGCACTGGCGGCCGAGGCTCAGGTGGCGGTGGCCGCCAATTTCGCCGAACCCATCAAGGCCATCGCGGCTGTTCTCGAAAAAACCACCGGCCACACCCTGAAGGTCACCCTGGGCTCCACCGGCAAGCTGTATGCGCAGATCAAAAACGGTGCGCCGTTTGACCTGCTGCTGGCCGCCGACACCCGCACCCCCGCCCAACTGGAGGCCGACGGCCTGGCGCCACCCGGCAGCCGGTTCACCTACGCCACAGGGCAGCTGGTGCTCTGGTCGCCCAAGAACGGGCGGGTGGACTTGCAGGGGCGGGTGCTGCGCGACCCGGCACTGGGCAAGGTGGCCGTGGCCAACCCCAAAACCGCCCCCTACGGAGAAGCCGCCCTGCAGGCGCTGGATCGGCTGGGCCTGACCGCCTCCCTGACACCCAAGCTGGTGCAGGGCGAAAGCATCGGACAGGCCTATGGGTTTGTGCACACCGGCAATGCCGATGTGGGGTTTGTGGCCATGTCCCAGGTGCTGGAGGGCGGCCGCCTCAAAGGCGGCTCCATGTGGGTGCTGCCCCAGGCGCTGTACACCCCCATCCAGCAGGATGCGGTGGTGCTGCAGCGTGGCGCCGACAATGAAGCGGTACGCGCATTGGTCAAGCTGCTGAAGAGCCCACGCGCGCAGGACCTGATTCGCTCGTACGGCTACCGGCTCTGAGCCGACCAGCCTGGGGTTGCCCTGTTTTTTCCCACCCTCACCACCCGCACCATGCTCCTCACCCCTTCCGACTGGCAGGCCATTGGGCTGACGCTGAAGGTGGCGGTGGCCACCACCGTGCTGCTGCTGCTGCTGGGTGTGCCCCTGGCCTGGTGGCTGGCCCGCACACGGTCGTGGCTCAAAACCCCGCTGGCCACGGTGGTGGCGCTGCCCATCGTGCTGCCGCCGTCGGTGCTGGGCTTTTATCTGCTGGTGGCCATGGGCCCCAACGGGCCGGTGGGTCAATGGACCCAGGCCCTGGGCCTGGGTGTCTTGCCGTTCACCTTCACCGGGTTGGTGGTGGCGTCGGTGTTTTATTCGCTGCCCTTCATGGTCCAGCCCGTGCACAACGCCTTCGAGGCGCTGGGTGAGCGCCCGCTGGAAGCCGCCGCGACGCTGCGGGCCTCGCCCTGGGACCGGTTCTTCAGCGTGGTGTTGCCGCTGTGCCGGCCTGGCTTGCTGACCGGCACCGTGATGAGCTTTGCCCACACCGTGGGCGAGTTCGGCGTGGTGCTGATGGTGGGCGGCAACATTCCCGGTGTGACGCGGGTGGTGTCGGTGCAAATTTACGACCATGTGGAAGCGCTGGAATACGCCGACGCCCACCGCCTGGCCGCCGTGATGCTGGTGTTCTCGTTTGCCGTGCTGCTGGCCCTGCAGCTGGTCAACCAGCGCTCGCAGCGTGCCGCTGCCCACCACACCCGTGCCACCCGCTGAGCGGGCCTGTACACCCATGACCCCATCCGCCCCCCCCGCGCTGACGCTGCGCACCCGACTGCCCCGTCCCGGGTTCACCCTGGAGGTGGACGTGGCACTGCCCGCCCACGGGGTCACCGCGCTGTGGGGTGCGTCTGGATCGGGCAAAACCACTTGCCTGCGCGTGCTGGCCGGGTTGGAGCCCGAGGCGCAAGGCCAGGTGAGTGTGGGGGGTGAACTGTGGCAGGACAGCGCGCAGGGCCTGTTCAAACCGGTGCACCAGCGGGCGCTGGGCTATGTGTTCCAGGAGGCCAGCCTGTTCGAGCACCTGACGGTGCAAGCCAACATCCGCTACGGGTTTGACCGAACACCCGCTGCCCAGCGCCGCCACGGCTGGGACCACGCCCTGGACCTGCTGGGCATTGGCCACCTGCTGGCGCGCCGGCCGCACGAGCTGTCGGGAGGCGAGCGCCAGCGCGTATCCATAGCCCGCGCCCTGGCCACCAGCCCGCGCGTGCTGCTGATGGATGAGCCCCTGGCCGCACTCGACGCGCAGCGCAAGGCCGACATCCTGCCCTGGCTGGAGCAGCTGCACGAGCGGCTGGACATCCCGGTGGTGTACGTGACCCACGCGCTCGACGAAGTGCTGCGCCTGGCCGACCACCTGGTGCTGCTGGCGGAGGGCCGGGTGTTGGCCCAAGGCCCGGTGGCCGAGCTGCTGACCCGCGCCGACCTGCCGCTGGCCAGGGGGGATGCCGCCAGCGCCCTCATCGAGGCACACACCTGCGGCCTCAGCACCACCGATGTCGGCATGTGCGCGCTGCGTTTTGCCGGTGGCGGACTTTTGCTGCCGCAAACCCGCGCCACGCCCCTGCCGCCCGACACGCTGGTGCGCGTGCGCATTCAGGCGCGCGACGTGAGCCTGTCGCTGGACGCTCCTCAGCGCACCAGCGTGCTCAACACCTGGCCTGCGACCGTCACCGACCTCAGCCCCGACGGCCCGGGCCAGGTGCTGGTGGGGCTGGCTGTGCCCCCTGCCGAACCCGGCAACCCCGCCACCCGGCTGCTCTCACGCATCAGCCAGGTCTCGGCCCAGCGCCTGGCGCTGGCGCCGGGTGTGGCCGTCCACGCCCAGGTCAAGGGCGTGGCCGTGGTGCGTTGAAAGCCCGAGCCAATCACTTGCCCGCGTTGGGGAAAAACAGCTGCTCGCCACCCATTTTGTAGCTGGCGATGCTTGTCTGACCAGCAGGCGAGGTCACCCAGTCCACAAATTTCTGGGCGGGGGCCAGTTTCACATGCGGGTGTTTGGCGGGGTTGACCACCATCACCCCGTACTGGTTGAACAGGCGCTTGTCGCCCTCCACCAGCACGGCCAGGTCGGCGCGGTTTTTGAAGTTGAGCCAGGTGCCCCGGTCGGCCAGCACGTAGGCACCACTGCTGGCGGCGATGTTGAGCGCCGGGCCCATGCCGCAGCCACATTCCTTGTAGCCGCTGCCCTTGCCGTCCTGGCCGGTCATTTTCCAAAAGCGCAGCTCGGCGGCGTGGGTACCGCTTTTGTCGCCCCGGCTCACAAAGCTGGCATTGCCCGCCGCCAGCTTGGCCAGCGCGGCGGTGATGTCGTTGCCCTTGGTGGCCGCCGGGTCGGCCTTGGGGCCGATGAGCACAAAGTCGTTGTACATGACGGGCAGGCGCTTCAGGCCAAAGCCCTCGGCCACAAATTTTTCTTCGGCCACCTGATCGTGCACAAACACCACATCGGCGTCGCCCCGGCGGGCCATGTCCAGCGCCTGGCCCGTGCCCAGGGCCACCACCTTGGTATCGATGCCGGTGGCCTGCTTGAACGCGGGCAGCAAGTGGGCAAACAGGCCCGACTGCTCGGTGGAGGTGGTGGACGACACCACGATGGATTCGGCTTGGGCATGCACCTGGAAAGCGGCACAAAAACCAATAGCAAATAACCCAATGGACACGAGCGACAGACGGCGATTTGGCTTAAAAATGGTCACGTGGTTTCTCCTTGAACAAACAAATGGGCTTCGGGATAACGGCGAGGCAGCACCTGGCCGTTGAAAAATTCGTGCACGGGCAAGTCGGCCAGCACCCTGCCCTGCTCCAGGTACAGCACGCGGGTGGCCAGGCGCTTGACCTGGCCCAGGTTGTGGCTGGCAAACACCAGGGTTTTGGTTTGGCCCAGCTCGGCAATCAGCGCCTCCACATCGCGTTTGGCGTGGGGGTCCAGGCTGGCGGTGGGCTCGTCCAGCAGCAACAGGTCGGGCCCAAAACTGCAGCAACGGGCCAGCGCCAAGCGCTGCTGCTGCCCACCCGACAGGGTTTTGGCCGGCTTGTGCGCCTGGTCCAGCAGGCCCACCTGCGCCAGGGCCTGGTGGGCCAGGGCCACGCTGGCAGACCAGGCCCCCCAGCGCCACCAGCCACGGCGCAACCACAGCGCCAGGGCCACGTTGTTCAGCGCGGACGTGCGCAGCATGTGCGGGCGCTGGAACAGCATGGCCTGCAGGCAGCCGGGCTGGGCCAGGCGTTCGCCCTCGGTGGGCAACAGCAGGCCGTGCATCAGGCGCAGCAACGTGCTCTTGCCCGACCCGTTGGCCCCGACCAGGGCCACCCGCTCGCCCGGGCGGATGCTCAGCACGATGTCGCGCAGCACCCAGGCACCGCCCAGTTGCAGGCGGGCGTTGTTCAGCGTCAGCACGGGCAACACGGGGGGCACAGGGCCACGGCCACCGGGTGAGCGGCCACCACCACCCGGCTGCCCCAGGCCAGCGCCCGCCGACACGCGCAGGCTGGGCTGCCAACAGGTGGCGCTCATGTGGCCACCGCCTGTGGCGAATGGGCCGCCGCAGCGGCGCCCTCAACCCGGCTGCGCCAATGGCGAAGCGCCAGCAACAGCAGGTTCATGGCCCCCACCACCCCCAGCAGCACCAGCCCCAGCCCCAGTGCCAGGGGCAGGTCACCCTTGCTGGTTTCCAGGGCGATGGCGGTGGTCATGACGCGGGTAAAACCGTCGATGTTGCCACCCACGATCATCACCGCGCCCACCTCTGAAATGGCCCGGCCAAACGCGGCAATGACCACCGTCAGCAGCGCAAACCGCTCGTCCCACAGCAGCAGCGCGGCGCGCTGCCAGCGGCTGGCCCCCAGCGACTGCCACTGCTCACCGTGCGCCTGGTCCGCGTCCTCAATGGCCTGGCGGGTCAGGGCGGTGACCACGGGCACCACCAGCACCGTTTGCGCCAGCACCATGGCCTGAAAGGAAAACATCCACCCCAAAAACCCCAGCGGCCCCGTGCGCGACAGCAACAGGTACACCACCAGCCCCACCACCACCGAGGGCAGCGCCAGCAAGGTATTGAGCACGGCCAGCACCAGCCCCCGGCCAGCAAACCGCGTCACGGCCAGACTGGCCCCCAGCCACAGGCCCAGGCCACACGCCAGCGCGCAGGCCGTGGCACTCACGGCCAGCGAACGCTGGACAATTTGCCACAGCAAGGGGTCGCCGCTGAACAGCAGCTGCACCGCGGTGCTGAGGCTCTCGGAAAAACCATTCATGAAACACACGGTGGCCCGCCAGGGCCACGGGGGAAAGGGGACAGTGCGGCGACGCCACCGCTGAAAAAGGCTGCGTATGGTAGGCCGCATTTGGGCCTGGCACCCTAGGTGTTGCCACGGTATGAAACCCCATGCATAGGCCAGCGGCCAGGGCATTCGCGGCTTGCGGCACACTCGTGGCATGAAGCGCTCCGCCCCTCCCGCGTCCACCCCCACCGCACCCACCCAGGGGCCGGATTCCCCCCCGCTGCACCCCACGCGCGTGGCCCTGGGCTACCAATTCACCACCGCACGCCAGCGCACCGCCACCCTGGGCAACCCGCTGCTCGACCTGTTGCAGGCCGTGCGCCAGCAGGGCTCCATTTCAGGGGCGGCCCGGCAGCTGGGCCTGTCGTACCGCCATGTGTGGGGCCAGCTCAAGGAGTGGGAGGTGCAGGTGGGGCACGAGCTCATCGTGTGGGACAGGGGCCAGGCCGCCCGCCTCACCCCCTTTGCCGACAAGCTGCTGTGGGCCGAACGGCTGGCCCAGGCCCGCCTGGCCCCACAAATCGAAGCCCTGCGCGCCGAGCTCGAACGCGCCCTGGCCACCGTGTTTGACGAGCACACCCAGGTGCTCAGCCTGCACGCCAGCCACGACGACGCCCTGGCCCACCTGCAAGACCTGGCCGCCACGCAGCGCCACCTTCACCTGGACATCCAGTTCACCGGCAGCGTGGACGCCATCCGCGCGCTGAACGAGGGACGCTGCCAGCTGGCCGGGTTTCACACCCGGCAACTGCCGCACCGCCACACCCACACCGCGCGCACCTACAAGCCGCTGCTCAAGCCCGGCCGCCACAAAATCATCGGGTTTGCGCTGCGCTGGATGGGTCTGATGGTGGCCCCGGGCAACCCCAAAGGCCTGCGCACCTTGCACGACGTGGTGAACCAACAGGCCAGCTGGGTCAACCGCCCGCTGGGCACCGGCACCCGCGTGCTGCTGGACGAGTTGCTGATGGACCTCAACCTGCCCGCCCAGGCCCTGAAGCACCACGAACACACGCAGCCCTCACACGCCGCCGCCGCCCAGGCCGTGGCCAACGGCCAGGCCGACGCAGGCCTGGGCTCGGCCACCGCCGCGCACGCCGCGGGACTGGACTTTGTGCCGCTGTTGCAAGAGCGCTACCAGCTGGTGTGCCTGAAAACCGCGCTGGACACCCCGCCCGTCCACACCCTGCGCCAGCTGCTGGCCACCCCCGCCTGGACCCAGCAGCTGCAACAGCTCACCGGCTACACGCCAGACCACCCCGGCCAGGTGCTGGCCATGAACCAGTGGCTGCCGTGGTGGGCGTTCAAACCGGCTTAGAAGTACTCTTTCTCGGCTTCCAGGTAGGCCAGGCTGGTGTATTTGCCGATGTTGGCCTCAAACCCTTCCATGGTGGGGGCACGGGCGGCGACACGCGGGTCTTTCAGCACCAGGGCTTTGGCCTGGCCGATGGGGATTTCGGCTTTCACGGCGGCCAGGCTGGGCTCCCAGATGCCTTTCAGAAACGTGCCGTAAGTGAGCAGCAGGTCTTTGCGGGCGTTGCCGTGGCAGGGCACAAACAGGGCGTCCGGCCCACCGGCTTTTTGCAGGGTGTCAAAGTACTTGAAGGTGCCGGGGTAGGAACCGTCGTCGATGTTGGCGATGCGGTTTTCCATGGCCAAGTCGCCCACATGGAACACCTTGTCTTCCACCACCTCCACGGTCAGGTCGCCCTTGGTGTGGGCCTGACCGTAAAAATGCATTTTCAGCGTGACTTCACCAAACCGGAATTCGGCACCGTGCTGGGTGGCGCGGTTGGGTGGCGTGACCTTGGTGCCCGTGCTGCCCTGGTTGGTCCAGCGCTCCATGAGGCTGCGCCACAGGTCGCCCTCGTGTCCCTGGATCTGCTCGGTGGTGTAGGGCAGCGAGTAGATGGGCAGTTGGGGACCCAGCGCCTCGACAAACGCGTGGTTGCCCAGCCAGTGGTCCCCGTGGAAATGGCTGTTGAACACCGCCACCACCGGCTGCGGCGTGACCTTTTTGATCATGCGCAGCGCCATTTGCCCGATTTGCAGCGAGGCCCCGGTGTCCACCACCACCACCCCTTTGCCGGTGACCACAAACAGGATGTTGGCCATCATGCCGTGGTTTTCCGGGGTGGGGAAAGCGTCTTTGGCGGGCACCATCCACACGTGTTTGCTCAGTTGCACGGGCGCAATGTCGGCCACGGGTGGGCCTTCGATGAAGTCCACCAGCTCGCCGGCACAGGTCTGCACCATGGGGACCAGGGACAAGCCCGTTCCCATGGCGCCCACCGCCCCCATGCGCCCAAGGTGGGCCAATATCTGGCGGCGGGTGGCGCGTTGGCCATCCATATCAAACAGCACAGGTTTCATGCACATGGTTGTCTCCAGTGTTGGGGTGGCCACTGGCACCGCACAAGCACCCCATGGCCCAGTCGTTGGCATGCCAACGCCTCAAATTATCAACCAATAAGCAATGACTGATGTACTGTTTTTTGGTGCACCCCTCAACCCCCGCGGCGACGGGCGATTTCGACCACCAGCTGGCGCGCCAGGCTGAGCTTGCTGGCGCGGGGCAGCTCGACCACGCCGTGCTCATCCACCAGCAGCAGGGCGTTGTCGTCCTGGCCGAAGGTGGCGGGGCCCAGGTTGCCCACCAGCAAGGGCACGCCCTTGCGCACGCGCTTGGCCTGGGCATGGGTGAGCAGGTCATGGCTTTCGGCGGCAAAGCCCACGCAGTACAGGAGGCCGTGGCGCGCCCGTTCGCTGCCCGCGATGCCCGCCAGGATGTCGGGGTTTTCGGTGAAGGCCAGTGTGGGCACGGCACCCGAGCCGTCTTTTTTGATTTTTTGGTTGGCCGGGGCCGCAGGCCGCCAATCGGCCACGGCGGCGGCAGACACAAAAACAGTAGCTGACAAAGCAAGCGTATCAAGCGCCAACTGCATTTCTTGTGCAGATTTCACATCCACACGCCGCACACCGCGCGGTGTGGGCAAGGCCACGGGGCCGGCCACCAGGGTGACGTCAGCGCCCGCCTCGTGCGCCGCCCTGGCAATGGCGAAACCCATCTTGCCGCTGGACAGGTTGGTGATGCCGCGCACCGGATCAATGGCCTCGTAGGTGGGCCCGGCGCTCACCAGCACCTGCTGGCCCGCTAGGATTTTGGGCTGGAAGAAGCGCACCAGGTCGTACAGCAGCTCGTCGGCCTCCAGCATGCGGCCATCGCCCACCTCGCCGCAGGCCTGGTCACCCTGGCCCACGTCCAGCACCTGCACACCGTCGGCGCGCAGCTGGGCCACGTTGCGCTGGGTGGCGGGATTGGCCCACATTTCGCGGTTCATGGCGGGGGCCACCAGGAGTGGCACCGTCTGCGGGCGCGCCAGGCACATCAGGCTGAGCAGGTCGTCCGCACCGCCGTGCACCAGCTTTTTCATGAAATCGGCGCTGGCCGGGGCCACCAGGATGGCATCGGCCTCGCGCGTGAGGTTGATGTGCGCCATGTTGTTGCCCACCCCGGCGGCCTCGCGCGGGTCCCACTGCGAGCTGAACACCGGCTGACCCGACAGGGCCTGCAGCGTCACGGGGGTGATGAATTGCATGGCGGCATCGGTCATGACCACCTGCACCGTGGCACCGGCCTTGACCAGCGCCCGACACAGCTCGGCGGCCTTGTAGCAGGCAATGCCACCCGACAGGCCCAGCACCACACGCCGCCCGGCCAGTTCCCCGGAAGGGGACGGCGCCTGCGTGGGTGAGGGGACAACGGTGGGGGAAGTGGTGTGATTCATGGCCGGAATTAAACACCGACACGCCCCGGCGCTGCCGGGTCATGGCTGAAGGGCGGGGCAAGGCCGGGGTGTCGCCTTTTATAATCGCCATTTCCACCTCCACGGGCGCTCGATCGCCCGTTTGCGACATGACCAAATTTGTCTTCGTCACCGGCGGTGTGGTGTCTTCACTGGGCAAGGGCATCGCTTCTGCATCACTGGCTGCACTGCTCGAATCGCGTGGCCTCAAAGTCACCATCCTCAAGCTTGACCCGTACCTGAACGTGGATCCGGGCACCATGTCACCCTTCCAACACGGCGAAGTGTTTGTGACCAACGATGGTGCCGAGACCGACCTCGACCTGGGCCACTATGAGCGTTTCATCGAAACGCGCATGAAAAAGGCCAACAACTTCACCACCGGCCAAATCTACAAAAGCGTGCTCGAAAAAGAGCGCCGTGGCGACTACCTGGGCAAAACCGTCCAGGTCATTCCCCACGTCACCAACGAAATCCAGGATTTCATCAAGCGCGGGGCCGATTTCGGCACACCCGACGCGGTGGATGTGGCCATCGTGGAAATCGGCGGCACGGTGGGTGACATCGAAAGCCTGCCGTTCCTGGAGGCCGTGCGCCAGCTCAGCCTGCGCCTGGGGCCCAATCAGGCCGCTTTTGTGCACCTGACGTACGTGCCCTACATCGCCGCCGCGGGCGAACTCAAGACCAAGCCCACCCAGCACACGGTGCAAAAGCTGCGCGAAATCGGCATACAGCCCGATGCGTTGCTGTGCCGGGCTGACCGCAACATCCCCGACGATGAACGCGAAAAAATCAGCCTGTTCACCAATGTGGCGCAGTGGGGCGTCATTTCCATGCCCGACGTGGACACCATCTACAAAGTGCCGCGCGTGCTGCACGAGCAGGGGCTGGACAGCCTGATCTGCGAAAAACTCCGCATCCACACGCCGCCAGCCAAGCTGCAACGCTGGGACGATCTGGTGCACGAGGTGCTCCACCCCCAGCACGAGGTGAGCATTGCCATGGTGGGCAAGTACGTGGACCTGTCGGACAGCTACAAATCGCTGAACGAGGCGCTGCGCCACGCGGGCATGAAAAACCACGCGCGCGTCAACATCACCTACATCGATTCCGAAACCCTGAGCCCCGGCAACGTGGCCCAGCTGGGTCGTTTTGACGCCATTCTGGTGCCCGGTGGTTTTGGCAAGCGCGGCATCGAGGGCAAGATCGAAGCCGCCCGTTTCGCCCGCGAACTGAAGGTGCCTTACCTGGGCATTTGCCTGGGCATGCAGGTGGCCACCATCGAGTTCGCCCGCCATGTGGCCGGGCTCACGCAGGCCAACAGCACCGAGTTCGAGCCCGACGGCCCGCAACCCGTCATTGCCCTCATCACCGAATGGAAAGATGCGGACGGCACCATCAAGACCCGCAGCGAAAAGTCCGACCTCGGCGGCACCATGCGGCTGGGTGCCCAAAGCTCGGACGTGGCACCCGGCACCATTGCCTACAGCATTTACGGCCCCGTGGTGACCGAACGCCACCGCCACCGCTACGAAGCCAACACCAAGTACCTCGACCAGTTGCGCGAGGCTGGCCTGGTCATCTCCGCCCTCACCCAGCGCGAGCAACTGACCGAAATGGTCGAACTGCCCACCTCGGTGCACCCCTGGTACGTGGGCGTGCAGTTCCACCCCGAATTCAAGTCCACCCCCTGGGACGGCCACCCACTGTTCAACGCCTTTGTGAAAGCGGCTCTGGACCACCAGGCCAAGGCGGCGTCTGGCGCGGCGGCCACCACCCCTGAAGGAGCGCCCGCGTGAAGCTGTGCGGTTTTGACGCGGGCCTGGATCAGCCCTTCTTCCTGATCGCGGGCACCTGCTCCATCGAGGGACTGCAAATGTCCCTGGACGTCGCGGGGCAGCTCCAGGCAATTTGCGCACCGCTGGGCATTCCGCTCATCTACAAAGGCTCCTTCGACAAGGCCAACCGCTCATCGGGCACCAGCCAGCGCGGCGTGGGCCTGGACAATGGCCTGGCCATTCTGGACGAGGTGCGCCGCCAGACCGGCCTGCCCGTGCTGACCGATGTGCACGAGGCTTCGCAGGTGGCCGAGGTGGCCAGCGTGGTCGACGTGTTGCAGACGCCCGCCTTCCTGTGCCGCCAGACCGACTTCATCCGGGCCGTGGCGCAAAGCGGCAAGCCGGTCAACATCAAGAAAGGCCAGTTCCTGGCCCCTTGGGACATGAAGAACGTCATCGACAAAGCCCGTGCCGCCGCGCGCGAAGCGGGCCTGTCGGAAGACCGCTTCCTGGCCTGCGAACGCGGCGTGAGCTTTGGCTACAACAACCTGGTGGCCGACATGACCAGCCTGGCCGAAATGCGGAACTCGGGCGCCCCCGTGGTGTTCGACGTGACCCACTCCGTGCAAAAACCCGGCGGCCTGGGCGCCGTCAGCGGTGGTGCCCGTGACATGGTGCCCGTGCTGGCCCGTGCCGCCACCGCCGTGGGTGTGGCCGGCCTGTTCATGGAGTGCCACCCCAACCCGGCCGAGGCCTGGAGCGACGGCCCCAACGCCGTGCCCCTCAAGCACATGAAGGCCCTGCTGGAAACCCTGGTGGCGCTGGACGGTGTGACCAAACGCAGCGGTTTTCTCGAACAGTCGTTTTCTGCCTGAACCCCACACAACCCAACACCCCCATGCCCAGCGCTTACATCATTGCCGACGTGACCGTCACCAACCCCGAGCAGATGGCCCAGTACCGGGTCTGGAGTTCCAAGGCCATGCAGGAGTTCGGCGCCGAAATCCTGGTGCGCGGCGGTGCCATCGAGGTGCTGGAAGGCCCCTGGCAACCCACCCGCCTGGTGGTCATGAAATTCCCATCGGTGGAGCAGGCCAAAGCCATGTACCACAGCGACACCTACACCCACGCCCGCAGCCTGCGCGAAGGCGCCGGTGTGATGCGCATGGTGGTGGTGGAAGGTGTGGAAGGCAGCTGAACCTGCCAGCAATTCTTTTTTGTGTGTTTCTTCGATCATTGAAAGAGCGATATGAGTGCAATTGTTGACATCGTCGGCCGTGAAGTGCTGGACAGCCGCGGCAACCCCACCGTCGAATGCGATGTGCTGCTGGAAAGCGGCGTGATGGGCCGTGCCGCCGTGCCCTCCGGGGCCTCCACCGGCAGCCGCGAAGCCATTGAACTGCGCGACGGTGACAAGTCCCGCTACCTGGGCAAGGGCGTGCTGCGCGCCGTGGAACACATCAACACCGAAATTTCCGAAGCCGTGCTGGGCCTGGACGCCTCCGAGCAGGGCTTTCTGGACAAAACCCTGATCGACCTCGACGGCACCGAGAACAAGGGCCGCCTGGGCGCCAACGCCATGCTGGCCGTGTCCATGGCCGTGGCCCGCGCCGCCGCCGAAGAAGCCGGCCTGCCGCTGTACCGCTACTTTGGCGGCACCAGCGCCTGCCAGATGCCCGTGCCCATGATGAACGTGGTCAACGGCGGTGCCCACGCCAACAACAACCTCGACCTGCAGGAGCTGATGATCATCCCCGTGGGTGCGCCGACGTTCCGCGAAGCCCTGCGCTGGGGTGCCGAGGTGTTCCACGCGCTGAAGAAAATCATGCACGACAAGGGCATGAGCATTGCCGTGGGTGACGAGGGCGGCTTTGCCCCCAACGTGCCCAGCCACGAGGCCGCCATCCAGATGATCCTGGACGCCATTGCCGCCGCCGGTTACACCGCTGGCGAGCAGATTGCCCTGGGCCTGGACTGCGCCGCCAGCGAGTTCTACAAGGACGGCATGTACCACCTGGAAGGCGAAGGCCTGGTGCTGTCGGCCGAGCAGTGGACCGACATGCTGGCCACCTGGGTGGACAAGTACCCCATCATCAGCATCGAAGACGGCATGCACGAAGGCGACTGGGACGGCTGGAAGCTGCTCACCGAGCGCCTGGGGCAGCAGGTGCAGCTGGTGGGCGACGACCTGTTCGTGACCAACACCAAGATCCTGAAAGAAGGCATTGACAAGGGCATTGCCAACTCCATCCTCATCAAGATCAACCAGATCGGCACACTGACCGAAACGTTTGCCGCCATCGAAATGGCCAAGCGCGCGGGTTACACCGCCGTCATCAGCCACCGCTCGGGCGAGACCGAAGACAACACGATTGCCGACATCGCGGTGGCCACCAACGCCGGTCAAATCAAAACCGGGTCCTTGAGCCGCTCGGACCGCATGTCCAAGTACAACCAGCTGCTGCGCATCGAGGAAGACCTGGGTGACATCGCCTACTACCCCGGCCGCGCCGCGTTCTACAACCTGAAGTGAACGTGGCTGCCCGCCTGGTCACGGTGCTGCTGCTGGCCCTGCTGGGCTGGCTGCATGCGCAGCTGTGGCTGGGTCGTGGCAGCGTGGCCAAGGTGGCCCAGATGAAGCAGGAACTGGCCGAGGTCCAGGCTCGTAACCAACAGGCCACGGCCCGCAACCTGCAGCTCACCCACGAGGTGCGGGACCTCCAGGAGGGCCTGGAAATCATCGAGGAGAAAGCCCGCATGGAACTGGGCATGGTCAAGCCCAACGAATTGCTGGTCCAGATGGCCCAGGGCAAGCGTTGAACCCTGGCGCTGGCGTTGACCCTGCCCGGGGATGGAATGTGGCCTTGCTGGGGGCCGAGTGCACGGGCAAAAGCACGCTGGCCCAGCACCTGTCCCACGCGCTGCAGACCGCGCTGGACAGCCTGAGCGGCCCCGCCCGGCAGGTGGCCTGGGTGCCCGAAGCCCTGCGCCTGTGGTGTGAGGCCCACCACCGCCTGCCAACCGCACACGAACAGACCGAGGTGGCGCAGCAGCAGCTGGCGCTGGTGGCCGCCGCCCGCCAGCGGGTGGGGCCCACCGGCTGGTTGGTGATCGACACCACCACCCTCCAAACGGCGGTGTACAGCCACCATTACTTTGGCGACACCACGCTTTACCCCCTGGCACAGCAGCAGCACACCGGGCTGGACGCCACCTTGCTGATGGGGCTGGACCTGCCCTGGCAGGCCGACGGCCAGCTGCGCGATGGTCCCGCCACCCAACTGGCGGTGGATGCGTTGCTGCGCGAACAGCTGCAGGCCAGCGGCACACGCCACCACTTGGTGTATGGCCGCGGCAACGCCCGCACGGCCGCCGCACTGCAGGCCGTGGCACGGGCATTGCCCTTGGATGACACCACCCAAGACGCCATCAAATCAGTAGCTGAAATACTATATCCATCAATCACTACAAGCCAAAAAAGCTCGAAATACCAGTCCAGCTGCGAGTCGTGCAGCGACCCCGGCTGCGAGCACCTGCTGTTCACCCGGCTGGTGCAGCAGCGCCAGGCGGCAGGCTGAGCCGCACCAGCCGCGCCCGAACCCGCCGGGTGCCACCCCTCAGTGGGTGCCGGGCTCCACCGGCGGCGTGGCCACCGGCTGGGTGAAGATGTGCGCCGCGTCCACCGGGTCAAACCGGTACTGGGCGCCGCAGAAATCGCAGCCCACCTCCACCTGGCCCTGCTCGGCAATGATGGACTCCACCTCGAGCGCCCCCAGGCTGCGCAGCATGTGGCTGACCCGTTCCTTGGAACAGCTGCAGGCAAACCGCGGGCCGTTCTCGCCCGACTGGGGCACAAAACGGGTGTGCGGCTCTTCCCAGAATAAGCGGTGCAGGATGGTGTCCACGTCCAGCGTGAGCAGCTCCTCACGCTTCAGGCTGGCCGCCAGGATGGCGATGCGGTTGTAGTCTTCGCTCAGGCCAATGTCGTCCTCGTTGCTGCGGGCCGTGCCTTGGCCTGCCAGGTTGGCCTCCCCCTTGACGGGCAGGCGCTGGATGAGCAAACCCGCCGCCACCTGGTCGTTGGCGGCGAGCACCAGCCGGGTGTCCAGCTGCTCGCTCTGCAGCATGTAGTGCGCCAGCACGTCGCTCACCCGCTCGATGCGGTGGCGGTGGTCGTCGTACAAGGGCACCACACCCTGGTAGGGCTGCTGGCCGGGCAGGCGGTCTTTGGGGTCCAGCGTGATGGCACAGCGCCCCTGGTTGTTCACGTTGACCAGGTCGGACAGGCCCACGCTGGCCAATGCGCCATCGGCCACCTCGCCCACCACCTTGGCGGTGGCGCGCAGGCTGAGGTCGGGCTGCACCTCGGCCACGGCCAGCTTGACCGGACCATCGCCCATGATCTGCAGCACCAGGGCACCGTTGAACTTGATGTTGGCCTGCATGAGCACGGCCGCGGCCGTCATCTCGCCCAACAGCTCGGTCACGGCCTGGGGGTAGCCGCCCGCCTGTTGCCGGCGGGCCAGGATGTCTTGCCAGGAGTCGGTCAGGCGCACTAGCATGCCGCGCACGGGCAGGCCATCGAACAGGAATTTGTGAAGTTCAGACAATCGGTTCTTTCAGTCAGGGTCAGGCGATTTTTCTCAGGCCCACGCGGAATCGTTCGGCGTTGGCCATGTAGTGCTGGGCGCTCAGGCGCAGGCCCTGCATCTGCTCGGGCGTGAGCTGGCGCACCACGCGCGCGGGGCTGCCCACGATCATGGCGCCATCGGGGAATTCTTTGCCCTCGGTCACCAGGGCGCCGGCGCCCACCAGGCAATTGCGCCCGATTTTCGCGCCATTGAGCACCACCGCCCCGATGCCGATGAGCGACTCGTCGCCAATGGTGCAGCCATGCAGCATCACCATGTGGCCCACGGTGACGTGCCGTCCCACCGTCAGGGGCTGCCCCACGTCGGCGTGCAGCACGCTGCCGTCCTGGATGTTGCTGCCTTCCCCGATGGCAATGTGCTCGGTGTCACCCCGCACGGTGGCGCCAAACCACACGCTCACACCGGCGGCCAGGCTCACGTTGCCCATGACCTGGGCGCTGTCCGCCACCCATGCAGACGGTTGCACTTGCGGGGCGGTGCCGTCGAGTTCATAGAGGGCCATGGGGGAGTCTCCTGCGGGGTGGTGGTTGTCAGCGGCGCGTGGGCCTGCGAAAAATAGAATTGTAGGGATGACCGAATCCCCCCACTCCCTCGGAGCGGACCACGCCCTGGTGGCCACCGAGTTGGCCGTGCCCCTGCGCGAGCAGGCCCGCGACACCCTGTGCCTGGCTGACCCCTGTGCCAAAGTCGCCGCCACCCATGCCCTGGCGCAACGCTTGCACCACCTGGCGGCGGGCGCCCGACAAGTGGCCCCACCCCTGGCCTCCCCGGCCGCCGACAGCCTGCCCGGCAGACCCGCCCTGCCCGACCTGGTTGACCCCGTGCAGGTGCCCACACGCTCGCCCTTCACCCCTGAGGGGATGGCCGCGCTGCTGCACGCGATTGCCCACATCGAGTTCAACGCCATCAACCTGGCGCTGGACGCGGTGTGGCGGTTTGACGGCATGCCCGAGGCCTTCTACCGCGATTGGCTGCGTGTGGCCGATGAGGAGGCCACGCATTTCGACCTGCTGTGCGAACTCCTGTCCACACTGGGCCACGGCTACGGCGACTTCCCCGCGCACGACGGGCTGTGGAGCATGTGCGTCAAAACACAGCACGACATCACGGCCCGCATGGCGCTGGTGCCCCGCACGCTGGAGGCCCGCGGGCTGGATGCCACACCCCTCATTCAGGCGCGGCTGCGTCGCGTCAACACACCGGCTGCACTGCGCGCCGTGGACATCCTCGACACCATCCTGCGCGATGAAATTGGCCATGTGGCCATCGGCAACCACTGGTACGGCTGGCTGTGTGAGCGCCAGGGCCTGGAGCCCCTGGCGCACTACCGGACGCTGGCCCGGCAACACGCCGCCCCCCGGCTGCGCCCCCCCTTCAACGAGGCAGCTCGCCGCCAGGCGGGCTTCACCGACACCGAGATGGCCTACCTGCTGACAGCCGGTTGACAAATGCAGTGGTTGTGCAAAAAAGTGACACATTTATTTTTCTTACCACCACAAACACCAGTAAGAAGTACGTAATACCACGTACCTAGCATCCCCTCCAACTTCCGCGACCCCTGCTCAGGACCACCTCCGTGGACTGGGCAGACGTTGTGACGGGAGTCAACCTCTGGAGGAGACACCATGGAAATGGACTTGGCGCAGCGCATCGCTGGCCACCCGAAATATCAGGAACTCAAGGCCAAGCGCACCAGCTTTGGCTGGCTGCTCACCATCATGATGATGGTGGTGTATTACGGCTTCATCGTGCTGGTGGCCTTCAACAAATCGTTCCTGGCGACCAAGCTGGGCAGCGGCGTGACCACCATTGGCATGCCCCTGGGCCTGGGCGTGATCGTGTTCACCATCGTCATCACCGGCATTTACGTGCGTCGCGCCAACAGCGAATTCGACGACCTGACCGAAGAAATCAAGAAGGCTGTCCTGAAATGAAGCGCACCACCCAACTCCTGGGCCTGATGGCCCTCATGCTGGCCAGTGCGGCCGCGTATGCCGCCGGTGCCGACCTCGGCCAAGCCGAAAAGCAGGCCACCAACTGGACCGCCATCACCATGTTCGGCGTGTTTGTGGCCGGCACCATGTACATCACCAAGTGGGCGGCGGCCAAAACCAAGTCCGCCGCTGACTTCTACACCGGCGGTGGCGGCATCACCGGCTTTCAAAACGGCCTGGCCATCGCGGGCGACTACATGTCCGCCGCGTCCTTTCTGGGTATTTCTGCGGCCGTGATGGCCAGCGGGTTTGACGGGCTGATCTACTCCATCGGCTTCCTCGTGGGCTGGCCCGTGGTCAC
>PNML01000015.1 GCA_013823635.1 Polaromonas sp.
TGGACATGGCGGTGAAACAGACCCGGGAGGCCGCCATTGCCAGCCTGCGCTCGCGTGCCGAAGACGCCGCCGAAGACCGCATCCTCGACGTGCTGCTGCCCCCGGCCCGCACCGAGCCGGGCATGGGCCAGCTGCACGAACCCACCCCGGACAGCACGGCGCGCCAGGTGTTTCGCAAAAAGCTGCGCGAAGGTGCGCTGGACGACAAGGAAATCGAGGTGGACGTGGCCGATGCCAAGCCCCAGCTCGAAATCATGGGTCCGGCGGGCATGGAGGACATGGCCGAGCAGCTCAAAGGCATGTTCTCGCAGCTGGGGCAAGGTCGGCGCAAGACCCGCCGCCTGAAAATTGCCGAAGCCCTCAAGCTGTTGACCGATGAAGAAGCCGCCAAGCTGGTCAACGAAGACGACATCAAGCAGCAGGCGCTGACCAATGCCGAACAAAACGGCATCGTGTTCCTGGACGAGATCGACAAGGTCACCTCGCGCAGCGAGGGCCAGTCGGGCGAGGTGTCGCGCCAGGGCGTGCAGCGTGACCTGTTGCCGCTGGTGGAGGGCACCACCGTGTCCACCAAGTACGGCATGGTCAAGACCGATCACATCCTGTTCATCGCCAGCGGGGCGTTTCACCTGTCCAAGCCCAGCGACCTCATCCCCGAGTTGCAAGGGCGCTTTCCCATCCGGGTGGAGTTGCAGTCGCTGTCGGTGGCGGATTTCGAGGCCATCCTCACCCAGACCCACGCCAGTCTGGTCAAGCAGTACGAAGCCCTGTTGGCCACCGAGGGCGTGACCCTGGACTTTGCCCCCGAGGCCATTCACCGCCTGGCCCAGCTGGCCTGCGACGTGAACGAGCGCACCGAAAACATCGGTGCGCGGCGCCTGTCCACCGTGATGGAGCGGTTGCTGGACGAGGTGAGTTTCGACGCGGCCCAACTGGCCGGGCAAACCATCCGCATCGATGCGGCCTATGTGAACGCCCGTCTGGCCGAGTTGAGTCAGGACGAAGACCTGTCCCGTTTCATTCTTTAAAAATATAGCTACAAAGTTATATTTGATGGGCGCTGGGTGTCGATTGGGTGCAAATTCTGTTGCCTCTATGCCCGGTGCCTCGGTGGCGCCGTCCCCTCGCGGGGCGCTGCCACCCCCATGTCACGTGACCGTGACATGGGGCACCCGCCAACCCTTGCGCGATCAGCCCTTCAGTCTGAGGCTTCACATTCAGAGCTTCAGCTAAGTGCTTAATTTCAAACGATTTTGTCGCTGAAATTTCTTTCAAGCGCGCTCTAAGTCTTTGATTTCATTGAAATTTCTTCCGCCCAACACTTGGGTTGCCGTGCATTTCCTGATAAAGTGGGAAAAAGTGCAATTAAGTGGTGAAAAGTGTTTGGGGTGGGGTGAAACTGGTGTTCCAAGGTGCTTCGTGTCTCAGTCTGGATGTGAAGGGGCGGCTCTCTGTGCCGACCCGGCACCGTGACGTGCTCAGCGCCACCGCCAGCAGCCAGCTCACCATCACCAAACACCCGCACGGTTGCCTCATGGTGTTCCCCCGTCCCGAGTGGGAAAAATTCCGCGACCGCATCGCGGCACTGCCCATGCAGGCCCAGTGGTGGAAGCGCATCTTCCTGGGCAATGCCATGGATGTGGAGATGGACGGCAGTGGTCGCGTGCTCATTTCCCCCGAGCTGCGCACGGCCGCCGGCATCCAGAAGGACGCGGTGCTGCTGGGCATGGGGGGGTATTTCGAGCTGTGGGATGCCGCCACCTACGCCGCCCAGGAGGCCGAGGCCATGAAGGGCGACATGCCCGACGTCTTCAAGGACTTTTCTTTTTAAGGACTGCAGTGCAAGACGTGTGGACCCATCACACCGTCCTGCTGAACGAAGCGGTCGACGCCCTCTCTGTTCAGCCCGACGGCCATTACATCGATGCCACGTTTGGTCGCGGTGGACACTCTCGCCTCATCCTGTCCAGGCTGGGGCCGACGGGCGGACTCACCGCGTTCGACAAAGACCCGCAAGCCATTGCCTCGGCCCAGGCGCTGGGCGACGCGCGTCTGAGCTGGCGCCATGAGGGGTTTGCCCACCTGGCCGATTTGCCGCCAGCCAGTGCGGACGGCTTGCTGATGGACCTGGGTGTCAGCTCGCCCCAGATCGACGATCCGCAGCGCGGTTTTTCCTTTCGCCACGATGGTCCGCTGGACATGCGCATGGACCCCACCCGGGGACAGAGCGTGGCGCAGTGGCTGGAAACGGCAGACATCCCAACCCTCGCGGAGGTGATACGTGAATACGGCGAAGAACGGTTTGCTCAACCGATTGCAAAGGCGATTAATCGTCGCCGACAGGAACGGGGCTTTGTTCGAACCACCGCTGAACTGGCCGAAATCGTGGCTGGCGCGGTCAAAACCCGCGAGCCGGGCAAGGACCCTGCAACGCGCACATTTCAGGCTTTTCGGATTTTCATCAACGCCGAACTTGAAGAGCTGCAACAAGCGCTAGAGGCCTCGTTGCACGTGTTGCGTCCGGGGGGGCGGCTGGTGGTCATCAGCTTTCATTCGCTGGAAGACCGCATCGTCAAGCAGTTCATGGCCCAGCATGCGCGGGAAGTGGTCGATCGCCGGGTGCCATTCGCGGCGCCCGCCGCCCTCAAGCTCAAGCTGCTGGGGCGCACCATGCCCAGCGCGCAAGAGGTCCAGGCCAACCCCCGCGCCCGCAGCGCGGTGATGCGCGTGGCCCAACGCACCCAGGTGCCCGCGTGAGGGGCTGGCAGGCATGATCAGGCTCAACCTCATGTTGCTGCTGGGGGTGCTGCTGAGTGCGTTTTACCTGGTGCACACCCAGTACGAATCCCGTCGCCTGTACACCCAGTTGGACCGCGCCCACAGCCAGACCCGGCGGCTCGAGGCCGAGCACGAGCAACTGGTGGTGCAAAAGCGCGCACAGGCCACGTCGGCGCGTGTCCAGCAGCTGGCCACCAGCCGACTGAACATGCGCCCGGCCAATCCCGCCATCACCTATTACGTGAGCGACGCGTCTGCCGTGGCCGCCGGTGCGGCATCCACCGGGCACGGTCAAACCAGCACGGGTGTGTTGACGCAGCGGGATGCCCCGCTGGTGCCGGGCACCGTCCAGGCCACTCCGTCCAAAGAAGGGGTGCGTCGGCCATGACCCGAAGCATCGCCTACCACGCCAGCCCCCTGCTGGCCAGCAAAACGCCCGTCTGGCGCAGCAAGTTCATCGTGGCGGCGCTGGGGCTGGCGTTTGTGGGGCTGGGCGCGCGTGCGGCCTACGTGCAGGTGGTGGGCAACGAATTTTTCCAGCGCCAGGGTGAGGTGCGGTTTGCCCGCACACTGGAGCTGCCCGCCAACCGTGGCCGGGTGCTGGACCGAAACGGCCTCATCCTCGCCTCCAGCGTGGCGGCCCAGAGCATCTGGGCCATTCCCGAAGATGTGGACAAAACCCACCCGCGCCTGGCCGATGCCGCCAAGCTGCTGGACATCAAGCTGGCCGATTTGAAAAAGCGCTTGTCGGACGAAGACAAAACCTTCGTCTGGGTGAAGCGCCAGGTGGATGAGCCCGTGGCCAAAGAGGTGGAGGCACTGGGCATCAAGGGCATTTACCTGCGCAAGGACTACAAGCGCCAGTACCCCGAAGGTGAGGCGGCGGCCCATGTGGTGGGCTTCACCAACGTGGAAGACGTGGGCCAGGAGGGCGTGGAGCTGGCGTTCAACAAGCAGCTGTCGGGCACGCCGGGCTCGCGTCGGGTCATCAAGGACCGGCTGGGCCGCGTCATTGAGGACGTGCGCGATGCCATTCCGCCCCAGGACGGCCCGGACCTGCAGCTGTCCATCGACAGCAAGGTGCAATTTTTTGCCCACCAAAAGCTCACCGAAGCCGTGCGCGCGCACAAGGCCAAGGCGGGCAGTGTGGTGGTGATGGACGTGGTCAGTGGCGAGGTGCTTGCGCTGGCCAACTACCCCAGCTACAACCCCAACCGCCGCGAGCACCTCAGTGGTGAGCAGTTGCGCAACCGCGCCCTGACGGACACCTTCGAACCGGGTTCCACCATGAAGCCGTTTGTCGCGGCCCTGGCACTGGAGCACAAGCTGGTGCGTCCCGACACCGTCATCCAGACCGCCCCCGGTCGCCTGACCATTGGCGGCTCCACCATCAGCGACGCGCACCCCAACGGTGCGCTCACGGTGAACGAGGTCATTCAAAAGTCCAGCAACGTGGGCACGGTCAAGATGGCCATGCAGTTCCAGCCGCGCGAGATGTGGGAAATGTTCCACGACATCGGCATGGGCCAAAAGCCCGATGTGCCGTTCCCGGGCGCCGTCAGCGGGCGCCTGCGTGCCCACAAGTCGTGGCGCCCGATCGAGCAGGCCACCATGAGCTATGGCTACGGCCTGTCGGCATCGCTCTACCAGTTGGCACAGGCCTACACCATCTTTGCGCGCGACGGTGAGCTGATCGTGCCGACCCTGGTCCGCCAGCCCGAGCAGGCCCATGGGCAGCGCGTGTTCAGCGAGAAAAACGCCTTGGCCGTGCGCCACATGCTGCACCTGGCCACCAGCAAGGGCGGAACCGCCCCCAAGGCACAAACCATGGGGTATTCGGTGGGCGGCAAAACCGGCACCGCACACAAACAAGAGGGCAAGGGCTACGCCGACAAAAAATACCGCAGCTTCTTCGTGGGCCTGGCGCCGGTGGAGCAGCCCCGCGTGGTGGTGGCCGTGATGATCGACGAGCCCAGCAACGGTCAGTACTACGGTGGCCTGGTGGCCGCGCCCGTGTTCAGTGAAACGGTGCAGCAAACGCTGCGCATCCTGGGCGTGCCGCCCGACATGAGCGTGAAGCCCCAGATCGTGGTGGAAGCGGTGGAGGAGTCGTTCTGATGACACCCTTGCGCGACCTGACTGAGGCACTGGCCTGGCTGCGTGGCCGGGGCGTGGTCCGTTTGCAGACCGACAGCCGCCAGGTGCAGGCCGGCGATGCCTTCATCGCCTGGCCCGGTTTTGCCACCGACGGCCGGCGTTTTGTGCCTGCGGCACTGGCCGCCGGTGCCGTGGCCTGTCTGGTGGAGGCCGATGGACTGGCCAACGCGATGGAACTGGCCGATGGGTCCCCTGCCGCGCAGTCCGCAGTGGCCAGCCTGGCGGGCCTGAAGGCCGCCACCGGTGAGTTGGCCGCTGCCTTCCATGGCCACCCCAGCCGCGAGGTGAAGGTGGTGGCCATCACCGGCACCAACGGCAAAACATCCACCGCTTGGTGGTTGGCGCAGGCCCTGACCGCCGCCGGTCATCCGGCGGGCATCATGGGCACACTGGGCGTGGGCTTGCCCGGTCCTGCCGACAACCCGCTGGCCCAGGTGCAGCCCACCGGCCTCACCACCCCCGACCCCGTGACCGTGCAGCACACCCTGCGCCAGTGGGCCGATGCGGGCGTGGGGGCCTGCGCGGTGGAGGCCTCATCCATTGGGCTGGTCGAGCACCGCCTCGCGGGCACCGAGCTGGCGGTGGCCGTGTTCACCAATTTCACCCAGGACCACCTCGACTTCCACGGCACCATGGCGCACTACTGGGCCGCCAAACAAGGGCTGTTCGATGCACCCCAGCTGGGTGCTGCCGTGGTGAATGTGGACGACCCCCAGGGCCTGCAGCTGGCCCTGGCGCTGGACCGTGAAGCCCGGCTGGACCTCTGGACCATCAGCCTGCACCCCGACCAGCATGCGCGCCTGTGTGTGACCCGGCTGGCCCACACGACCACCGGCATGCACCTGAGCCTGCGCGAAGGCGGGCACACCGTGACGCTGGCGCTGCCCCTGGTGGGTGACTACAACGCCACCAACGTGCTGGGTGTGGTGGCCACGCTGCGGGCGCTGGGCGTGGGCCTGTTGGACGCGGTGGCTGCCTGCCACCAGCTGGGGCCCGTGCCGGGGCGCATGGCCGCCGTCAACCCGCAGCTGGACCTGCCCGCCGGTGCCGATGGGGACGCCCTGGCCGCGGCCTTGCCCCTGGTGCTGGTGGACTACGCCCACACGCCCGATGCCTTGCACAAAGCCCTGCTGGCCTTGCAGCCCGTGGCCACCGCGCGGGGGGGGCAGCTGCACTGCGTGGTGGGTTGTGGCGGTGACCGCGACGCGGGCAAGCGCCCCCTGATGGCCGCCGCCGCCGAAGCCTTGTCTGACCAGCTGTGCCTGACCAGCGACAACCCCCGCAGCGAGTCCCCCCAGGCCATCCTGGACCAGATGGTGGCCGGCTTGAGGGACCCGTTGGTGGCCCGGGTGGTGGTTGACCGCGCCCAGGCCATCGCCACGCAGGTGGCGATGGCCGCGGCCGCCGATGTGGTGCTCATCGCTGGCAAAGGCCACGAAACCACCCAGGAAGTGGCTGGGGTCAAGCACCCGTTTTCCGATCACGCGCACGCGCTGGCCGCCTTGCAGGCCCGCGTGCACCCCATGGACCGTTCTTCTGCCCCCGCCGTGGCACCCCAGGCATGACCAGCCCTTCCTTCAATGACCTGCTGCCGCGCCTGACCGGCGCGCGCACCGTGGGCGAGCCCCTGTCCACCATCGCGCGGGTCCACACCGACAGCCGCAGCCTGCGGCCGGGCGACCTGTTCGTGGCCCTGCGCGGCGACACGTTTGATGCCCACCAGTTCCTGCCACAGGCCGCTGCTGCCGGTGCCGTGGCCGCCGTGGCCCAGCAAGGCCTGGCCGAGGCCGGTGTGCCCGGCGTGGAGGTGCCCGACAGCCGCCGGGCGTTGGGTGAGCTGGCCACGCTGTGGCGCGCACAGTTCCAGTTGCCCCTGATCGCCGTGACCGGCAGCAACGGCAAAACCACCGTCACCCAGATGCTGGCCAGCATCCTGCGGGCCGCCGTGGGCGGGGAGGGCGACGATGCCCTGGCCACCCAGGGCAACCTGAACAACGACATCGGTGTGCCGCAAACCCTGCTGCGCCTGCGTCCCCACCACCAGCTGGCGGTGGTGGAGCTGGGCATGAACCACCCCGGCGAAATCGAGGTCTTGGCCGCCATGGCGCAGCCCACCGTGGCCCTGGTCAACAACGCCCAGCGCGAGCACCAGGAGTTCATGGGCACCGTCGAGGCCGTGGCGCGGGAAAACGGCATGGCCATCGCGGCCTTGCCGTCCGACGGCATGGCCGTGTTCCCCTGCGACGACGCCTACACCTCGGTGTGGCAGGCGCAGGCCGGTGAACGCCGCACCCTCACCTTCAGCGACAGCGACCCGGCCGCCGACGTCAAGGCGCAGGCCCAGTGGCTGGGGCTGGCCTGGCAGGTGCAGGTGCACACCCCGCTGGGGCAGGCCGAGTTCCAGCTGAAACTGGCGGGCCGGCACAACGTGCGCAACGCCCTGGCCGCCTGTGCCTGTGCCTTGGCCGCCGGGGTGTCGCTGGCGGCGGTGGTGCAAGGGCTGGAGGCGTTTGAGGCCGTGCAGGGGCGTTCGCGGGCCTTTGCCCTGCCGGCACCAGGGGGCGCGCTCACCGTGGTGGACGACAGCTACAACGCCAACCCCGACTCGGTGCTGGCCGCCATCAACGTGCTGGCCGGTTTGCCCCAGCCCCGCACCCTGGTGCTGGGCGACATGGGTGAGGTGGGCGACCAGGCCCTGGCGTTTCACACCGAGGTGCTGCGCCACGCCCTGGACAGCGGTCTGGACACGGTGCTGTGCACCGGTGCGCACATGGCCGACGCGCTGGGTGAGCTGCGCCGCGACCTGCCCCAGGCCGCCCGCATCCGCCACGCGCCCGACATGGCCGCGCTCATGCTGCTGGCCCTGGGGGCCGCGGCAGCGGGCGGCAGCACCCTGGTCAAAGGTTCGCGCTTCATGAAGATGGAGCGCGTGGTGCAAGCCCTGCAACTGGCGTGGGGCGAACACGCCCCCGCCGCACAACCCGACGGGAGCGCCCATGCTCATTAACCTGGCCCAGTGGCTGCAAACCCTCTCGCCGGAATTGGGTTTTTTCCGGGTGTTCCAGTACCTGACGTTTCGCGCCGTCATGGCGGCGCTCACGGCGCTGCTCATCGGCCTGGTGGCGGGACCGGTGGTCATCCGCCGGCTCACCGAGCTGAAGATTGGCCAGCCCATCCGCGACTACGCCATGCAGACCCATTTGGCGAAAAGTGGCACACCCACCATGGGTGGGGTGCTCATCCTCATCGCCATCGCCGTGGCCACCCTGCTGTGGGCCGACCTGAGCAACCGCTTTGTGTGGATCGTGCTCATCGTGACCCTGGGTTTTGGCGCCATCGGCTGGGTGGACGACTGGCGCAAGGTGGTCAACAAAGACCCCGAGGGCATGCGTTCGCGCGAGAAGTACTTCTGGCAATCGGTGGTGGGGCTGGTGGCGGCGGTCTACCTGCTGTTCGCCATTTCGGGCAGTTCCAACCTGCGGGTGTTCGAGCTGTTCCTGGGCTGGATCACCTCGGGGTTTCAGGTGGAGTTGCCACCCACGGTCGGCCTGATGGTGCCGTTTTTCAAAGAAGTGGCCTACCCGCTGGGGGTGCTGGGGTTTGTGCTCATGACCTACCTGGTCATCGTGGGCTCCAGCAACGCCGTGAACCTGACCGATGGCCTGGACGGCCTGGCCATCATGCCCGTGGTCATGGTGGGCTCGGCGCTGGGGGTGTTTGCCTACGTCACGGGCAACGTGGTGTTTGCCCGCTACCTGCTCATTCCCCACATCCCGGGTGCCGGCGAGCTGCTGGTGTTCTGCGCGGCCATGGCCGGGGCGGGGCTGGCGTTTTTGTGGTTCAACACCCACCCAGCCCAGGTGTTCATGGGCGACGTCGGGGCGCTGGCCCTGGGCGGCGCACTGGGCACGGTGGCCGTGATCGTGCGCCAGGAAATTGTGCTGGCCATCATGGGCGGCATTTTTGTGGTCGAAGCCCTGTCGGTCATGCTGCAGGTCATGTTTTTCAAATACACCAAGAAGCGCTTTGGCGAAGGTCGGCGCGTGCTCAAGATGGCACCGCTGCACCACCATTTCGAGAAAAGCGGCTGGAAGGAAACCCAGGTGGTGGTCCGCTTCTGGATCATCACCATGCTGCTGTGTCTGGTGGGCCTGACCACCCTGAAGCTGCGTTGAACCGTTGTTGCACCACCCACCCATGATTCCCGAGTTGCGTCACCTCCCCGTGCTGGTTTTGGGCCACGGCATTTCCGGCCAGGCCATGGCCCGCTGGTGCGTGCGCCAGGGCGCACGGGTGACCGTGGCCGACACCCGCGACCAGCCCGAGGCCATGCAGCGGTTGGCCGACAGCCTGGCCGCGCTGACGCTGCCCGAACACCCCACGGCCGAGGTGGTGTGCGCCGCGCTGGACGATGCCCTGCTGGCGCGCCAGCCCTGGGCCCTGGTCTGCAAAAGCCCCGGTCTGTCGCCCGCGCAGCTGCACGCCGTGAGCCACTGGGCCACGGCCCACGGTGTGCCCCTGGTGGGCGAGCTGGAGCTGTTTGCCCACGCGTTGCGGCTGGCCCATGCCGCTGCCGGTTGGGCGCCCAAGGTGCTGGCCATCACCGGCACCAACGGCAAAACCACCACCACGGCGCTCACCGGCCAACTGCTGGCGCGTTGCGGCTGGCGGGTGGCGGTGGCGGGCAACATCGGCCCGGCCATGCTCGATGTGCTGGCCGAAGCTGAAAAAAATGAACCAAAAGTGCCTCCAGCGGTTGATGGTGCTGATGTTTCAGCTATTGAATCTGCTGATGCAGGTGAGGCGGGTGGTGAACCTGTGACCCCACCCGCCGCAGGTGCCCACTTGCCCCAGGTCTGGGTGCTGGAGCTGTCCAGCTTCCAGCTCGACGGTGTGGGCACGGGGCCGCAGGGCTTCGAGCCCACGGCCGCCACCGTGCTCAACATCACCCAAGACCACTTGGACTGGCACGGCGACATGGCCCACTACGTCGCGGCCAAGCAGCGGGTGTACGGCCAGCGGGGCGTGCGTGTGCTCAACCGCGACGACGCCACCGTGATGGCGGCCCAGCCACCCGAGCCCCTGGCCCCCAAGGCGGGCCGCCGGGCAACCACGCCCGAGGCCACGCCCCAGCCCTTGCCGCCCACCTGGGTCAGCTTTGGCACCGACGTGCCCCGTCGCCCCGGCGACTGGGGCCTGGAAGTGGTCAACGGCATGACCTGGCTGGTGCGCGCCCTGCCCGCCGACGAAACCCGCCAAAAGCGCCGGGGCGGCCAGGCCGAAGAAGAGGTGGTGCTGCAACGCCTCATGCCCGCCGAGGCCCTGCGCATCCGTGGCCGCCACAACGCCGCCAATGCGCTGGCCGCCCTGGCCCTGGCCACCGAGGCCGGTGCGCCGCTGGCCCCCATGCTGTACGGCCTGCGCGAGTACCGGGGCGAGCCGCACCGCGTCGAATCGGTGGCGGTGCTGGACGATGTGGAATTTTTTGACGACAGCAAGGGCACCAACGTGGGCGCCACGCTGGCCGCCATCCGGGGCCTGGGCGCAGAGCGCCGCCTGGTCATGATCATGGGCGGCGACGGCAAGGGACAGGACTTTTCACCACTGGCCGATGCCGTGCGTGCCCATGTGCAGGCGGTGGTGCTCATCGGGCGCGACGCACCCGCACTGCGTGCCGTGCTGGCCCCCACCGGCGTACCCCTGCTGGACGCCACCGACCTGCCCACCGCCGTGCGGCTGGCCGCCTCACACGCCCAGCCGGGTGAGGCCGTGGTCATGTCGCCCGCGTGCGCCAGCCTGGACATGTTCCGCCACTACGGCCACCGCGCCCAGGTGTTTTGTGACACGGTGGCCGAACTGGCCGCCGAAAAAGGCATGGCAGGGGTGGGCGAATGAGCGCCAGCACCCACCGCGGCAGCCACGGCCAGGCACTGCTTGGCCGCTGGCGCGAGCGCCTGGGGGGCTTCGCCCGCGCCGCCCAGGAGGCGTTGCCCGTGCGCACCAGCAGCCGTGAGCTGGTGCAGTCCCAGCCGCTGACCGTGCGCGAACTGGGCTTTGACCAGCCGCTGGTGTGGGTGGTGGTGGGTCTGCTGGTGTGGAGCCTGGTCATGGTGTATTCGGCCTCCATCGCCTTGCCCGACAGCCCCAAGTTTTCGCGCTACGAGCACACGCATTTCCTGCTCCGCCACGCCGTCTCCATTGCCATGGGTGCGGTGGCCGCGTTGCTGGCCTTCCAGTTGCCCATGCGCACCTGGGAAAAAATGGCCCCTTGGCTGTTCACCGCCGCACTGGTGTTGCTGGTGCTGGTGCTGGTGCCCTTCATCGGCAAGGGGGTCAACGGCGCCCGCCGCTGGATTTCGCTGGGCATCATGAACTTCCAGCCGTCCGAGCTGGCCAAGCTGGCGGTGCTCATCTACGCCGCCGACTACATGGTGCGGCGCATGGAGGTGAAGGAGCGCTTCTTCAAGGCCGTGTGGCCCATGGCCGCCGCTGTGCTGGTGGTGGGCATGCTGCTGCTGGCCGAGCCGGACATGGGCGCCTTCATGGTGATTGTGGTCATCGCCATGGGCATCCTGTTCCTGGGTGGGGTGAACGCCCGCATGTTCTTCCTGATGGCCATTCTGGTGGTGGGCGCGTTCGCCGCCATCGTGCTGACCAGCGAGTGGCGGCGCGAGCGCATTTTTGCCTACCTCGATCCCTGGAGCGAGGAGCACGCGCTGGGCAAGGGCTACCAGCTCTCGCACGCCCTCATCGCCTTCGGGCGCGGCGAGGTGTTCGGCGTGGGGCTGGGCGGCAGTGTGGAAAAGCTGCACTGGCTGCCCGAGGCCCACACCGACTTTTTGCTGGCCGTGATCGGCGAAGAGTTCGGCCTGCTGGGCGTGCTGGTGGTGATTGCCCTGTTCATGTGGATCACCCGGCGCATCATGCACATCGGGCGCCAGGCCATTGCGCTGGACCAGGTGTTTGCCGGTCTGGTGGCGCAGGGCGTGGGCCTGTGGATCGGGTTTCAGGCCTTCATCAACATCGGGGTGAACCTGGGCGCACTGCCCACCAAGGGCCTCACGCTGCCGCTGATGAGCTACGGCGGCTCCGCCATCCTGATGAACCTGGTGGCGGTGGCCGTGGTGTTGCGGGTGGATGCCGAAAACCGCAAGCTGATGCGCGGAGGCCGGGTATGAGCGAGCGCGTGGCACTGGTCATGGCGGGCGGCACGGGCGGCCACATTTTCCCAGGCCTGGCGCTGGCCGAGGCCCTGCGCGAGCGCGGCTGGCGCGTGCATTGGCTGGGCGCACCGGCCAGCATGGAAGAGCGCCTGGTGCCGCCACGCGGTTTTGCCTTCGAAGCGGTGCAGTTCTCCGGCCTGCGGGGCAAAAGCCTGGCCACCACGGCACTGTTGCCGCTGCGCCTGCTGCGCGCCTTCTGGCAAAGCTGGCGCGTGGTGCGGCGGGTGAAGCCCCAAGTGGTGGTGGGCCTGGGCGGCTACATCTCGTTCCCTGGCGGCATGATGGGTGTGCTGGCCGGCAAGGCCCTGGTGCTGCACGAGCAGAATTCCGTGGCCGGCATGGCCAACCGGGTGCTGGCCCGGGTGGCCGACCGCGTGTTCAGCGCCTACCCGCAAGCCTTGCCCAAGGCCGAGTGGGTGGGTAACCCGCTGCGCGCCGAGTTCTTGCAACAACCCGATCCCGCACAGCGGTTTGCGGGCCGCAGCGGGCCGCTGAAGGTGCTGGTGCTGGGCGGCAGCCTGGGCGCCAAGGGTCTGAACGACGCGCTGCCCCAGGCGCTGGCCCTGTTGCCCGCTGGCCAGCGCCCCCAGGTGCGCCACCAGAGCGGCCAGCAACACATCGAGGCCCTGCGCGCGCGCTACGCCGAGCTGGGTGTGCAGGCCGAGCTGACCCCCTTCATCGACGACACCGCCCGCGCCATGGCCGAGGCCGACCTGGTGGTGTGCCGCGCGGGCGCCAGCACCGTGACCGAGCTGGCCGCCGTGGGCGCCGCCAGTGTGATGGTGCCTTTCCCTTTCGCGGTGGACGACCACCAGACCCACAACGCCCGCTTCCTGGTCGATGCCGGTGCGGGCCAGCTGGTGCAGCAGCGTGACCTCACGCCCGACCGGTTGAAAACCATATTTGAAAATGCAGAGCGAACAATGCTTGTCAAACAAGCGCTAGAGGCCAAAAAGATGCAAAAAACAGAAGCCGTGACCCTCATGGTCAAGGCTTGCGAACAGTTGGCCAAGGAGACCCCATGAAACACGCCATACGCCACATCCATTTTGTGGGCATCGGCGGTGCCGGCATGAGCGGCATCGCCGAGGTGTTGCTCAACCAGGGCTACGTCATTTCCGGCAGCGACCTCAGCATGAACGCCGCCGCCCAGCGCCTGGCCGATCTGGGCGCGCGGGTGCACCTGGGGCACGATGCGGCCCACATCGCCGGGGCGGACTGCCTGGTCACCTCCACCGCTGTGCAGGCCAACAACCCCGAGGTGGTGGCCGCCCACGCCAAGCTGTTGCCCGTGGTGCCCCGTGCCGTCATGCTGGCCGAGCTGATGCGGCGCCAAAAAGGCGTGGCCATCGCGGGCACACACGGCAAAACCACCACCACCAGCCTGGTGACCAGCGTGCTGGCCGCCGCCGACTTTGACCCCACCTTTGTCATTGGCGGGCGCCTCAACAGCGCCGGTGCCAACGCCCGCCTTGGCGCGGGCGAGTACATCGTGGTCGAGGCCGATGAGTCCGATGCGTCCTTCCTGAACCTGTTGCCCGTGCTGAGTGTGGTCACCAACATCGACGCCGACCACATGGACACCTACGGCCACGACTTTGGCCGCTTGAAGCAGGCGTTTGTGGACTTTCTGCACCGCATGCCCTTTTATGGCGCCGCCGTGGTGTGTGTGGACGATCCCGCCATCCGCAGCCTGCTGCCCGAGATCGCACGCCCCATCACCAGCTACGGCTTTGACGAAGACGCGCAGGTGCGCGCCATCGACGTGCGGGCGGTGGGCACCCAGATGCACTTCACCGCCCAGCGGCGCAACGGCGTGACCCTGCCCGATCTGGAGGTGGTGCTCAACCTGCCCGGCCGCCACAACGTGCTCAATGCCCTGGCCGCCATTGCCGTGGCGGTGGAGTTGGGCGTGCCCGATGCGGCGGTGCTGGCCGGTCTGGCCGAGTTCCGCGGGGTGGGGCGGCGCTTCCAGCGCCATGGCGACGTGGCGGTCAGCCCGGCGCAGGGCGGCGGGCAGTTCACCGTGGTGGACGACTACGGTCACCACCCGGTGGAAATGGCGGCCACCCTGGCCGCCGCGCGGGGGGCCTACCCGGGACGGCGCCTGGTGCTGGCTTTCCAGCCCCACCGCTACACCCGCACCCGCGACTGCTTCGAAGACTTTGTGAAGGTCATTGGCCTGGCCGACGCGGTGCTGCTGGCCGAGGTGTATGCCGCTGGCGAGGCCCCCATCGTCGCCGCCGATGGGCGCAGCCTGGCACGCGCCCTGCGTGTGGCGGGCAAGCTGGAGCCGGTGTTTGTGGACGACGTGGGCCAGATGGCTCAGGCCGTGCTGGACAACGCCCGCGATGGCGACGTGGTGCTGTGCATGGGCGCAGGCTCCATCGGCACCGTTGCCGCACGGATTGTGGAACTGGGTGCCCAGGGCGCCCCTGCTGCGAAGGAACTGACCCATGCGTGATGTGCTGGCGCAAATGCGTGCCCCCGCCGGCCCGGTGAACGACCTGGGCAAAGTGGCGGTGCTCATGGGCGGGCGCTCCGCCGAGCGCGAGGTCTCCCTGATGTCGGGCGCGGGTGTGCTGCAGGCCCTGCGCGCACAGGGCGTGGACGCGCACGCCTTTGACCCCGCCGAGCGCGACCTGTGCGAACTCAAACGCGACGGCTTTGCCCGCTGCTTTGTGGCCCTGCACGGCCGTTGGGGCGAGGACGGCACGGTGCAGGGCGCCCTCGAACTGCTGGGCATTCCCTACACCGGTTCGGGTGTGCTGGCCTCCAGCGTGGCCATGGACAAGATCATGACCAAGCGCATCTGGCGCGCCGAAGGCCTGCCCACCCCGGCCTGGCGCACGGTGCAAAGCGCGGCGGACACCCTAGCGGCGTTCGCCGAGCTGGGCACGCCCATGATCGTCAAGCCCTCCCGCGAGGGCTCCACCCTGGGCCTGACCAAGGTCACCGATGCCGCCCAGTGCGCCGAGGCCTATGCCCTGGCCGCGCGGCACGACCCCGAGGTGCTGTGCGAGCAGTTTGTGGCTGGCGACGAGGTCACCTGCCCCGTGCTGGGCGAAGACCGCCACGCCGTGGCGCTGCCCACCATCCGCATCGTGGCGCCACAGGGCAATTACGACTACCAGCACAAATACTTCACCGACGACACCCAGTACCTCGTGCCCTGCGGCCTGCCCGAAGGCGAGGAGGCCGCCATTTCGGCCCTGGTGCTCAAGGCCTACCGCACCCTGGGCTGCCGTGGCTGGGCACGGGCGGACGTGATGATCGACGCCCGCACCCGCCAGCCCTGGCTGCTGGAAATCAACACCGCACCCGGCATGACCGGGCATTCGCTGGTGCCCATGTCGGCACGCGCGGCGGGCATTTCCTACGAGGCGCTGTGCCTGGGCCTGCTGCGTCAGGCCAGCCTGGACGCCGCACCCGCCGCACCCGCCCAGCCCGGGCCGAACGCCCACTGATGGTGCTGACCATGGCCGACCACACCCCATTGCCCACCGACGTCCGCCTGATGCTGCTGGCCACCAGCCTGCTGGGCTGGACGCTGGTGGCCCTGGTGTTGGCCGCCGTGGGGCTGTGGGCGGTGCGCCACCCGGTGTGGACCGTGGCCGCGGTGGAGGTGCAGGGCGACCTGACCCACCAGAACGAGGTGACCTTCCGCGCCCACATGGGCAACCGGCTGCGGGGCAGCTTCATCACCCTGGACCTGGGCGAGGTCAAGGCCGTGTTCGAGTCCGTGCCCTGGGTGCGCAAGGCCCTGGTGCAGCGCGAGTTTCCCAACCGCATCCGGGTCACGCTGGAAGAGCACCAGGCCGTGGCCTGGTGGGAGCAGGAAGGCACCACCCTGCTCATGAACCGGCAGGGCGAGGTGTTTGAGGCCAGCTCCGACGACGAACACACCGATGCCCTGCCCGAGCTGGCCGGCCCACCCGGCGAGGCGGTGCAGGTCAAGGCCGTGTACGACCTGCTGCGCCCGGAATTGGCCCGCCTCGACATGACGCTGGAGCGCCTGGAGCTGACGGCCCAGGGCAGTTGGCGCGCGGTCACCGACAGCGGCGCCCGCATTGAGCTGGGCCGCGGCACACCGGACGAGCTGCTGGCGCGTGTGCGCCAGTTCACCCACACCCTGGGCCAGGTGACGCGCCAGCATGGGCGCAGCCTGGCCGCCGCCGATTTGCGTTACCCGGCCGCGTATGCCATCCGCCTGCGTGGCATCAGCACCCTGGAGCCCGCTGTGCCCGGGGGCGCAGTCCCCGCCAAACGGTGAAGCAGCCGCACCCACACAACCCAACATCCCCAACGGACAACACTCGCATCATGGCCAAGGAATACAAAGATTTGGTGGTTGGTCTCGACATCGGCACGTCGAAGATCATGGTGGTGGTCGCCGAAATCACCACGGAGGGCAAGCTCAAGCTCGCGGGCCTGGGCGTGGCCCCCAGCAACGGCCTGAAGCGCGGTGTGGTGGTCAACATCGACGCCACGGTGCAAAGCATCCAGCAGGCGCTGAAAGAGGCCGAGCTGATGGCCGACTGCCGCATCGCCCGCGTCTCCACCGGCATCACGGGCAGCCACATCCGGGGCATCAACTCCAGCGGCATGGTGGCCATCAAGGACCGCGAGGTCACGCCCGCCGACGTGGCCCGCGTCATAGAAACCGCCAAGGCCATCAACATCTCCACCGACCAGCGGCTGTTGCTGGTGGAGCCGCAGGAGTTTGTGATCGACGGCCAGGACGTGAAAGAGCCCATCGGCATGAGCGGCATCCGCCTGGAGGCCAAGGTGCACATCGTCACCGGGGCGCAAAGTGCGGCCGAAAACATCATCAAATGTGTGCGCCGCTGCGGGCTGGAAGTGGATCAGCTCATGCTCAACCCCCTGGCCAGCAGCCAGGCCATCCTGACCGAAGACGAGCGCGAACTGGGCGTGGCGTTGGTGGACATTGGCGCGGGCACCACCGACGTGGCCATTTTCGCCGGTGGTGCCATCCGCCACACGGCGGTCATCCCCATCGCGGGCGACCTCATCACCAGCGACATCGCCATGGCCCTGCGCACACCCACGAAAGACGCCGAAGACATCAAGGTCGAAAGCGGCTGCGCCAAGCAGCTGCTGGCCGACCCACAGGACCAGGTGGAAGTGCCGGGTCTGGGCGACCGGGGTCCGCGCATGATCGGCAAACAGGCACTGGCCGGGGTGATCGAGCCCCGGGTGGAAGAAATTTTTGCCCTGGTGCAGCAGGTCATCCGCGATTCGGGCTACGAAGAGGTGCTGTCGTCCGGCATCGTCATCACCGGTGGCAGCGCGGTCATGCCCGGCATGGTGGAGCTGGGCGAAGACATTTTCCTGAAGCCCGTGCGCCGGGGCGTGCCCAAGTACGCCAGCCACCTGTCCGACATGGTGGCCCAGCCCCGGGCTTCCACCGTCATGGGTTTGCTCGAAGAGGCCCGCCTGGGCCGCATGCGTGGCCACAAGGTGGCGCAAAAAGCGGGGTCGGTGCAAAGCGCATTCGGCCGGGTGAAAGACTGGTTTGTGGGGAATTTCTGATGACACACCTCAGCCCAGCACCCCGCTGCACGGCGCACGGCTCCGGTGCCCTGCACCGTGCCCACCACCGGGCCTTGCACCCACCGCGCACCAGCACCGGTCCGCCGCGCCGAAGGCGATGCTCACTGTCCCGTTTTTCCGGTTTTTTCAGCTTCCATAATCACAGCATCAGCAGGAGATTTCCATGACCATCGAAATGATCGAAATCGAAGAATTCAACCAGGGCACCCAGATCAAAGTGATCGGCGTGGGCGGTGGCGGCGGCAACGCCGTCGAGTACATGATGCAGCGCGGCGTGCAGGGGGTGGAGTTCATCTGCGCCAACACCGACGCGCAGGCCCTGTCACGCAGTTCGGCCCAGCGCGTGGTGCAGCTGGGTGGCACCGGCCTGGGTGCGGGCAGCAAGCCCGACAAGGCGCGCGAAGCCGCCGAGGCTGCCATTGACGACATCCGTGCCGCCATCCAGGGCGCACACATGCTGTTCATCACCGCCGGCATGGGCGGCGGCACCGGCACCGGCGCTGCGCCCGTCATTGCGCGCGTGGCCAAGGAAATGGGCATTCTCACCGTGGGCGTGGTCACCAAACCCTTTGACTGGGAAGGCAGCCGCCGCATGGGCAACGCCGACGCCGGTCTGAAAGAGCTGGAAGACAACGTCGACTCCCTGATCGTGGTGCTGAACGAGAAACTGCTCGAAGTGCTGGGCGACGACATCACCCAGGACGAAGCCTTCGGCCACGCCAACGACGTGCTGAAAAACGCCGTGGGCGGCATTGCCGAAATCATCAACGAGTACGGCAACGTCAACGTCGACTTCGAAGACGTGCGCACCGTCATGGGCGAGCCCGGCAAAGCCATGATGGGCACGGCCACCGCCACCGGCCCTGACCGCGCCCGCATCGCCGCCGAGCAGGCCGTGGCCTGCCCGTTGCTGGAAGGCGTGGACCTCAAAGGTGCCAAGGGTGTGCTGGTGCTGGTGACCGCCTCCAAGGGCACCCTGAAGCTGAACGAGTCCAAGCAGGCCATGAGCGCCATCAACGCCTACGCCTCGCCAGACGCTCACGTCATTTACGGCGCCGCCTACGACGATACCCTGGGCGACGCCATCCGCGTGACCGTGGTGGCCACCGGCCTGAGCCGCCAGCAGACCGCCCGCCGCACGGCGCCCCCGTTGCAGGTGCTGCGCACCGGCACCGACAACATGCCCATCATGAATGCCGCCCATGCGGGCATGGGCCTGGGCGGCAGCATGCCCAGCCTGGTGGGCGGCCACGGCGTGTCCGCCGGGCCCGACACCATGTCGGTGCCCAGCGTCTGGCGCACCAACCGCACCCAGGCCACGGCCAAGGTCGATGCGCTGTCGGCCGGTGGCATGGATGACTTCGAAATCCCCGCCTTCCTGCGCAAGCAAGCCGACTGATGACCGGGCACCCCGCAGGGTGGGGTGCCCGCTCCTAAAATTCGGCCCATGCTGAAACAAAGAACGCTGAAGTCCATGACCCGCGCCATGGGCGTGGGCTTGCACAGCGGCCAACGGGTGGAACTGACCCTGCGCCCGGCCCCGGCGGACACGGGCATCGTGTTTCGGCGTGTGGACCTGCCGCACCCGGTGGACATCGCCGTGAACGCGGCGTCCGTCACCGACACCCGGCTGGCGTCCACCCTGTCCAAGGGCGATGCGCGGGTGCTCACCGTCGAGCACCTCATGTCGGCCTGCGCCGGGCTGGGGCTGGACAACCTCATCATCGACATCACCGCCGAGGAAGTGCCCATTCTGGACGGCTCGGCCGCCTCGTTTGTGTACCTGCTGCAAAGTGCCGGGGTGGTGGAGCAGGACGCGCCCCGGCGGTTCTTGCGCATCACCCAGCCGGTGGAGGTGCGCGAAGGCGAAGGCGCCAACCTCAAGTGGGCCCGGCTCGACCCCCACCACGGCTACACACTGAGCTTTGAAATTGAATTCGATCACCCGGCGGTGGGGGCCACGGGTCAGCGCTTTGCGTTTGACCTGGGCAAAGGCCAATACGCCCGGGAAATTGCGCGCGCGCGCACTTTCGGGTTCACCCGTGACGTGGAAATGATGCGCTCACACGGCCTGGCACGTGGCGGCGGGCTGGACAACGCCATCGTCATGGACGACTACAAAGTCCTCAACGCCGAAGGCCTGCGCTACTCCGACGAGTTTGTGAAGCACAAAATATTGGACGCCATGGGGGACCTCTACATCGTGGGCCGCCCGCTGCTGGCCGCCTACAGCGCGTTCCGCTCGGGCCACGGGCTCAACAATAAGCTGTTGCGAGCCCTGTTGGCCAATCCCCAGGCCTATGAAGAAGTGACGTTTCCCAGCGTCAACCAGGCTCCCGCGGGTTTTGACCGCCTCATGCCGACCTGGTGAAGGCCAACACCTCCCATGCTGATTTTCCGCTTCACCATGATGCTGTTGCTGCTGGGCGTGGTGGCCTGCCTGGTGTTTTACGTGGCCACCGGCCAGGTGAAGTACCGCACGCTGGCCCTCAAGATCATGAAGTGGGCGGTGTTGGCGGCCTTGGGGTTTTTTGGTGTGCTGTTGCTGGAGCGTTGGCTGTAGCCACCCCTGCCGCGCCACCGACGGACCTCAGGTGGCCACCAGTTTGGGGGAGTGCTGCGTGAGGTAAGGCTTCATGCGCAGGTCCTCCTTGATGACGTGGTCAATCAGCCAGGTCCGCAACAGCGCAGCCACCTCCTTGGCCAGTTCGTCAGACCAGCGGTGGGCCAGGTTGTCCTGACACTCCAACAGGGACTGCGCCAGTTCCCCGTGCGACTGGTGAATGCGTTCACTGTCTGGAAAACCGACCGCCTTGGCGATTTTCTCCTCCGACTCGAAGTGCACGTTCGAGTAGTGGATCAGGTCGCGCAGCAGGTTGGCCAGGTGGTTGGTGTCTTTGCCCTCCAGGGCGCGTTGCACGTCGTTGATGAGCTCAATCAGGTGCTTGTGGTCGTTGTCAATGCTGTCGTTGCCCACGCTCAGCTGGTCTTGCCAATGAATGCCCATGGTGTGTCTCTTGCTGTGGTGGTTGAGGTCCAAAATTATGGCGGACAATCCCGCGCCCCTGCGAGCACCTGGGCTCAGTAGCTGCGCCCCGCCTTGTAGGCCGCGCTGACGCGGGCGTTCAGGTCGGTCACCCGGGCAATGGCCTGGGTGGAGCGGCTGACCTGGGCGTGGGTGATGGCCAGGCCCAGGGCGTCGGCCGCGTCCTTGCCGGGCAGGCCGGGCAGTTGCAGCAGGCGCTTGACCATTTCCTGCACCTGGGGTTTGGTGGCCTTGCCGTAGCCCACCACGGCTTTTTTCAGCTGCAGGGCGGTGTACTCGCTCACCGCCAGCCCGTTGACCACCAGCGCCGTCAGGCAGGCCCCCCTGGCCTGGCCGAGCTTGAGGGTGGCTTGCGGGTCCACGTTGACGAACACAATTTCGCAGGCCGACACATCGGGCTGGTAGCGCTGCACCACCTCGCTGATGCCGTCAAAAATCACCTTCAACCGCTGGGGCAGCAACCGGCTGTCCAGGTGCTGGGTGCTGATGGTGCCGCTGGCCACGTAGCTCAGCTCGCCGCCGTGGTGGTCCACCACCCCAAAACCGGTGGTGAGCAAGCCGGGGTCAATGCCGAGTATGCGCATGGCAGTCCATCAAAAAAGTAGCTGACAATGTAATAAATACGGGCGCTGGAAGGCAAAAAGGCTCGAAATCATGGCCCGAAGTACCAGCGCACCGACTGGAAAAACACCGGCGCGGCGAAGCACAGGGCATCCACCCGGTCGAGCAGGCCGCTGGCCCCCGTGACCGAGCGGCCCTGGCTGCCCCAGTTGGGCACGCCGCGGTCGCGCTTGATGGCCTTCATCACCAGGTGGCCCAGTGTGCCCGCCACGCAGGCCACCAGCGCCATGGCCAGCGCCTGCCCGGGCTTGAACGGCGTCACGCCCGACAACAGGCCGCCCAGCACACCGCCCCCCAGCACCCCCACCAGGGCGCTGCGCCACTGGAACGACAGGCTGATGTGCGGCAGCGAGGGCGGGTACGCCAGCCACCGCCCGGCCACGTGCTGCACCACCATGCAGGTTTGCACCACGGCCACCAGGAAGAACACCAGAAACGCCCCCCGCCCGGCATGCCCGGCAAACGACAGGTGCAGCAAGGCGGGCACATGGCTCAGGCCATAGACGCAGACCATGGTGCCCCATTGCAGCGTGGCGTTGCGCGCCAGGAAGCGCTGCGGGTCGTTGCCCAGGCTGCTCACCGCCGGGATGGCGAGGAACACATACACCGGGATGAACACCGAGAACAGGTCAAACCGCTCCAGGCCCAGCAGCAGGTACTGGGCGGGGAGAATCACAAAAAACAGGAGCACCAAAGTCTTGTGATCAGAGCGCTGGGTGGGTGTGAGGCTCACAAATTCGCGCAGCGTCAGCAGCGAGCCCAGGCCAAACAGCCACAGCGCCCCGGTGGGCCCCGAGGCCCAGCCCACCCAGAACACCGCCATCATCAGCCACGAGCGGCGCACCCCCTCGCGGTAGCGGCGCAGGCCCTGCCACCAGGCGTCGCTGCGGTTGCGCTCGCGCAGGCTCAGCAACAGCCCCACCACCGAGGCCAGCAGCAGCGTGCCAAACACCAGCACAAACAGCAGGCTGATCTGCTGGTCGGGCGTGAGGCTGCGGATGAAGCGGTTCATGGCGGGTGGGAGCTCAGGTGTCGCGCAGGTCCACCACGGCCTGGCGGGCGCGGCTGAGGAAGGCGCCACGGTCTTCGCCCTCGGCCAACGCGATGGGTGCGCCGAACGTGACCGAACACAGCATGGGCACGGGCACCACCTCGCCCTTGGGCATGAGGCGTTGCACGTTGTTGATCCAGGCGGGCACCAGCACCACCTGCGGAAACTGCCTGGCCAGGTTGTAGAGGCCTGCCTTGAAGGCCTGTGGCTCGCCGGTGTGGCCGCGCGTGCCCTCGGGGAACAGGATGATGGAGTCGCCCTGGGCCAGCGCCTGCACCAGGGGCTCCAGCGGGTCGCTGTCGTCGGTGCGGGCGCGGTCCACGTACACGGCGTGGAACACCTCGCGGGTGATCCAGGCGCGCAGGGGGCTGGCCGTCCAGTAGTCTTTGGCGGCAATGGGGCGGGTGATGCCGCGCAACTCCTGCGGCAGGGCCGCCCAGATCATGACCAGGTCGGCATGGCTCTGGTGGTTGGCAAAGTAAATGCGCTGCTCGGCCTTGGGTGGGCAGCCCAGCCAGCGGGCCTGCGCCCCGGTGAGCAGGCGCACAAAGCCCAGCAGCAGCCAGCCAAACAGGCGCGCCATCACGGCAGCACCGCCGAATCCATGCGTCCCAGTATGGTGGCGGTGCGGCGGTTGATGTAGGCCGAATCGGGCCGCTTTTCAAAGAACTTGGGCGCGGGCAGCATCACCGCCAGGCGGGCCGCCTGCACGGCGTTGAGCTGGCGGGCCGACACGCCGAAGTAGCGCTGGGCGGCGGCTTCGGCGCCGAACACGCCATCGCCCCATTCCACGCTGTTGAGGTAGATCTCCAGGATGCGGCGCTTGTCCAGCAGCACTTCCAGCCAGAAGGTCAGCGCCAGCTCCTGCGCCTTGCGGCCCAGGTGGCGCTCGCCCGACAGCAGCAGGTTTTTGGCCAGCTGCTGGGTGATGGTGGAGCCGCCCACCACCTTCACCGGTTTGACGACACCGTTGGCCTGTGCCTTTTGGGCCTGTTGCTCGCGCTTTTGGTTGCGGTCCCAGGCGGACTCCATGGCGGCCCAGTCCACCCCGGGGTGGTTGGCAAAACCGTCGTCTTCGGCGGCGATGACGGCGCGCTTCAGGTGGGGCGACAACTCGCTGGCGTCCACCCACACCTGCGCCCAGGGCCGCTGGGCGGGGGCGTTTTTGCCCGCCACCGGCGGGGCCGGGTCGGCCAGCCGCCGCCAGGCCTCCGAGCGCATGAAGGCCGTGCTCTGCGGGTTGACCCAGGCCATGAGGGCAATGCGCCCCGCAAACACCACCTGCAGCAGCACCAGGGCCAGCAGCACCCACAGCAGCCAGTGGCGCAGAAACAGCACCGCACCCCACACACGGCCTAGCGTGCGCCCCACCGCGCCCCGGCCGCTGGTGCGTTGGGGGCTGCGGTGGGTGTCCGTGGGTGCGGGGGAGCGGGGCATGGGCACCGGGGTGTCAGGGCTGGGGGGTGGCGGCGGCGGTGGGCGGCGCCTGCAGCAGGGCGCGCAGCTCGGCCAGCACCTGGGCAGAAGGCGGTGTCACGCCGCGCCAGATGGCAAAGGCCGCCGCCGCCTGCTCCACCAGCATGCCCAGGCCGTCGCGCCCCACGGCACCGTGCTGGCTGGCCCAGTGCAGAAAGGGCTGGGCGTTGGGGCCGTACATCATGTCCACCGCCAGGGTGCCGGGGCGCAGCACGCTGGGGGGCACCGGCGCGCCTTCGCCGCCCAGGCTGCTGGCCGTGCCGTTGATGATCACATCAAAAACACCCTCTGGCGCTTGTATGGAATGGCTTTTCAGCTCACATTGTTGTGAATGGGCGAAGGCCAGGTGGCTGTGCACCAGGGCGTCTGCCTTGGCGGGGGTGCGGTTGCACACCACCAGTTCGCGGGGGCGCTGCGCCAGCAGCGGGCCCAGCACGCCGGCGGCGGCACCGCCCGCACCCAGCAGCAGCACGCGCTGGCCGGCCAGGGGTACCCCCGCGTTGACGGTGATGTCGGCCACCAGGCCCAGGCCGTCGGTGTTGTCGCCCAGCACCTCGTCACCCGCCAGCGTCAGGGTGTTGCAGGCCTGGGCCAGCCGGGCGCGCTCGGTGGTGCGGGTGCAGGCGGCGAAAGCATCGAACTTGAAGGGCACGGTCACGTTGCAGCCGCGCAGGCCCTGGTGGCGCAGCTCGGCCAGCAAGGGCCCAAACCCGCCCAGCGGGCAGAGCTGGGCGCGGTAGCTCAGCGCCTGGCCGGTGAGTTCGGCAAACCGGGCGTGGATCCAGGGTGAGCGGCTGTGGGCCACGGGGTTGCCCAACACGGCATAGTGGTCGGTGGCGGTGTTCATGGGTGGCGTGGTCATTGGGACGACAGGGTGGTGTTGAGCGTTTCGTCGCGCGAGAACCGGAAGCGCGACACCACCACGATCTGGTCGGCGCGGCTGCGCATGGCGTCGCTGAAGGTGCCAAACGACAGCGCCCGCACAATGGCCTGCGAGCGCCGGTCCAGCAGCGGCTTGCCCGACGGTTGCACCACCTCGGTGTCCAGCACCTTGCCGTCGTGGTTGACGGTGATGACCATGGTCAGTTCACCGTACAGTTTTTGGCCACCGGCTTCGGGGAAGTGGGTGGTGCCGTGGTCCTCGATCTTGCGGCGCAGCTGGTCGTAGTACAGGGCATACACCTCCTCGCGGGTGGCGGGGCTGATGTAGCGCTTGCGGGGGCGGGCGTTTTCTTCGTTCACGCGCTTTTCGATTTCGGCCAGCAGTTTGACCAGCTGCTGGCGCTTGCGCTCGCGCTCGGCCTGCTCGGCGCTCAGTGGTTGGGCCTGGGGCTGGGGTGGCGTGAACGCCGCCAGCTGTTTCTTCAGCTGCGCCAGCAGCAGGGCTTGCTGCTCTTTCAATGACTCCACGCGCTTTTCGGCCACTTCTTCAGCGGCCTCGCCCGCCCGCAGCTGGGCGGTGGGCGGCAGGGGGGAAGTGGCGCGGCCCTTGGCGGCCTCACCACCGCCCGCCAGCGAGGCCTGGGCAATGGCCTGGGCCTTGGTGGGTTTTTCCTGGCTGCGGGCGTTCACCAGCACCACCTCCAGGGGTGTGTCCTGAAACACGCGGTGGTAGGCCTCGGGTGCCACAAAGCGCACGCTCAGCAGCACCGCGTGCAGGCCCACCGACACCAGCAGCGCCCAGTGCAGTGTCCCCAGTTTGCCCAGCCCGGTCCATCCGGGGCCGGTGGCGGTCGGGGTGGGGGAGGGCAGGGTGGCGGACACGGTGAGGGTGGCGGGTGAGGCGCTGTGTCAACCGCCGCTGGCGGGGGCCGCAGCGGGCGGGGTGGTGGGCTCGTCCAGGTCCACGGCAATGGTGAGTGGGCCGCCCAGGTCTTCGGTGTCGGCGTCGTCGTCCGTGCCGGGGGTATCGCTGGCGTCGGCGGGGTTGTCCAGCCGCTCAATGACGGTGCCGCCAATGTCCAGGCTGATGTCATCCACCGCGCCCAGGCGCACGCGCACATGGGCGTTGCGGGGCAGGCCTTCGGCACCCAGCACACCCAGCACCAGGGGCAGGGTGTCGGCGCGCACCACGCCGTCTTTGATGACGGTGCCCGTGACCTCGGTGATGCCAGCCTGGCTCAGGTGCTTGAGCGTCCAGTAACGCTCCATGCCGTTCTGGAACTGGTTGTAGGTGGTGTAGGCCGCGTCAAATGCACTCACGATGCCAAACAGCGTGGTGTCCTTGGGCTTGAAGGGCGCGGCCAGCGCGGCGGTGGCGCCGTGGCGGGCGCAGGCCATGATTTGCCACTGGTTGACCAGGTCGGTGTAGCGGCGCAGGGGGGAAGTGCTCCAGGCGTAGCACTTGACGCCAATGCCCGCGTGCGGCTGCGCCTTGGTGCCCATGCGCACCTTCACGCCGGGGGCCATGCTGGCCTGGCTGCGGTAAATGCCGGGCACGCCGCTGTCGGCCATCAGCTGGCCCCAGGTGCTGTTGGCCACGATCATGGCCTCGGCCACGATGAGGTCCAGCGGCGAGCCCCGACGCCGGGTGCTGATGTGCACGGTTTCGTCGCCCTGCGGGCCGGCCTCGCCCACGCCGTCGAGCTTGAAGCTGTAGTCGGGGCGGGTGAAGTTTTCGGGCTTGCCGCGCACCACCTCGCGCTGGGCCTTGAGGTGCTTGGCCAGACGGAACAGAAAGCGCAGCTCGCGGGCCCAGGTCAGGGCGATGTGGCTGCCTTCGGTCAGGTCGGGGATGGGATCGGTGCTGTCAAAGAAGGCATCGGTCAGCACATCGTCCAGCTGGTCGTGGCGCAGGTTGGCGACGATGGGCACGCGCTCCAGGCGCGTGGTGCTGGCGGTGAAGGCCAGTGTGGCTTCGTCCAGCGTCACGTACAGCGACAGGGCCGGGCAGTCGCGCCCTTCTTGCAGGGTGTAGGTTTGCACCACGTCGTCGGGCAACATGGTGATTTTGTGGCCCGGCATGTACACCGTGGACAGGCGGTGGCGCGCCACCTGGTCAATGGCGCTGTCGGGCGCAATGGCCAGGCCAGGCGCGGCAATGTGAATGCCCAGCGTGATGGTGCCGCTGCCCAGGCCCTGGATGGACAGGGCGTCGTCGATCTCGGTGGTGGCCGAGTCGTCCACCGAAAAGGCGCGCACACCGGTGGCCACGGGCAGCTCGTCGGTGATGGGCGGGGCGCTGAGGGCCGGAAAGCCCGTGCCCTTGGGGAAGTTGTCGAACAAAAAGCGCTGCCAGTGGAACTGGTAGGCGCTGGTGATGGCCCCGGCGTTCTTTAAGAGCGTCAGCGGCGCGGTGTGGCTGGCCTTGGCGGCTTCGACCACGGCCTTGTATTCGGGCGCGTTTTTGTCGGGGCGGAACAGGATTTTGTACAGCTGGGCGCGCACCGGCTCGGGGCAGGTGCCTTGGGCCAGGGCTTGTGCCCAGTCGTCGATCTGGGCCTGGATCTGCTTTTTCTTTTCGATGCCGGCCAGCGCCTGGGCCAGCACGTCGGCGCTGGCCTTTTTGAAGCGGCCTTTGCCCGCACGGCGGAAATAGTGCGGCGCGTCGAACAGGGCCAGCAGCATGGCGGTTTGCTGCTCCAGCGTGGCGTTGTCCGAGAAGTAGTCGCGCGCCAGTTCGGCAAAGCCGAATTCGTCTTCGGGCGCAAATTCCCAGGCCAGGTCCAGCTCGATGTCGGCGGCCAGCCCCTGGGCCGCGCCCATCAGGGCGGCGGGCTGGGGTTTTTCAAACCGGACCAGGACGTTGGCGGTTTTCACCTTCACCCGTTTGCCCGTTTCCAGCTCCACTTGGCAGCTGCTTTCGGCTTCGGACAGGGTGCGGCCGGTCAGGAATTTGCCAGCGTCTTCAAACAATACAAACAAGGGGGGCTTTCAGTGACAACGGTACCCGCCGGGCCGGTGGCCGGGCGGGGCAGAAAGGCCAGCAGTGTATCGCCGCTGCCCCTTGGCTGGCCACCTGCCGGAGCGTGGCGGTGGCTGCGGCAAGGCCCGCGGCGCCACCACAGCGGCAGTGTTCATGACACGGTTTTCCACCTACTTCAACAAAGTCAGGTGGCGCAGCATGGTCGGCAGGTGCTGGTCAAAATCGCTCAGGGCGTGGTCGGGGCCGGCCACCACATGCAGGCCAGCGGGGCGGTGGGCGGTGGGGGTACCGCACACCCCGTAGCGGGCCTGCATGTCGCGCCAGTCCAGCACCTCGTCGCCGGTGGCGGCCCACACCTGGTAGCGCTGGGTTTGGGTCAGTGCCCCCACCTGCAGGGCGCGCAATTCGTCCACGTATTCGGGGCGAAAGTAAAACCGCTGCTCGGGGTCGTGCCAGTGGGTTTGCTCGCCGATGTAGTGGGCCAGGTCGTGGGCGGGGTCCACGGCGGGGTTGATCAGCACCACCGGGGCATTGGCCGCTGGCGCCAGCCGCTCGGCCACCCAGGTGGCATAAAAACCGCCCAGCGACGAGCCCATCACCGCCATGGCACCCCCGTGGCCCGGCCCCAGCGGCCAGGCGGCCACCCCCTCGCTCACCAGGGCCATGGCCTCGCGCGGCGAGGGCGGCAGCTGCGGACACCAGAAACACACCGACGGGTGGTGGTCGGCCACCCAGCGGGCCATTTTCACGGCCTTCATGGATTGGGGCGACGAACGGAACCCATGCAGGTAGAGCAGGTGCGTCACCGGGGCGGGGGCGGGTGGGGCAGGGTGTGGGGGCATGTGGCGGGATAATACCGACCCCCCTTGTTGCCGCATGCCCCGCCCAGCCCATGACCGCCGTTTTTGATCAACCCTCGTTGCTGCAGCGCGTGGTGCCGTGGTTCAGCGGCATTGACCGCATCCTGGCACTGGTGGTGTTGGTGCTGTGCCTGGTGGGGCTGACCACCATGTATTCGGTCGGGTTCGACCACGGCACCCGCTTTGTGGACCACGGCCGCAACATGCTGATTGCGCTGGGTGTGATGTTCCTGGTGGCCCAGGTGCCGCCGCAGCGCCTCATGACGCTGGCGGTGCCGCTGTACACCGTGGGGGTGGCCTTGCTGGTGGCGGTGGCGCTGTTTGGCATCACCAAGAAGGGGGCCACGCGCTGGCTCAACGTGGGCATGGTCATTCAGCCCAGCGAGATCATGAAGTTCGCCATGCCGCTCATGCTGGCCTGGTGGTTCCAGCGGCGCGAGGGGCAGCTGCGCTCCACCGACTTTGTGGTGGCGACCGTGATTTTGCTGGTGCCGGTGGCCCTGGTGCTCAAACAGCCCGATCTGGGCACTTCGCTGCTGGTGCTGTCGGCGGGCCTGTTTGTCATCTTTTTTGCGGGCCTGAACTGGAAGCTCATCCTGCCACCCCTGGTCATCGGGGTGGCTGGCATCACCACGCTCATTGTCATGAGCGACAGCCTGTGCCAGCCGGACGTGGACTGGAAGGTGCTGCACACCTACCAGAAGCAGCGGGTGTGCACCCTGATGGACCCCACCAAGGACCCGCTGGGCAAGGGTTTTCACACCATACAGGGCATGATCGCGATTGGCTCGGGCGGGGTGTGGGGCAAGGGCTTCATGCAGGGCACACAAACCCACCTGGAGTTCATTCCCGAGCGCACCACCGACTTCATTTTTGCCGCTTTTTCAGAGGAGTTCGGCCTGCTGGGCGTGCTGGGCCTGATGGTGTGCTTTCTGGCGTTGATCGGGCGTGGCCTGGTGATTGCCATGGAGGCCCCCACCCTGTTCTCTCGCTTGCTGGCCGGGGCGGTGTCGCTCATCTTTTTTGTGTACGCATTTGTCAACATGGGCATGGTCAGCGGCATCCTGCCCGTGGTGGGTGTGCCGCTGCCGTTCATCAGCTATGGCGGCACCGCCATGGTCACGCTGGGCTTGGGGGTGGGCATGCTCATGTCCATCGCCAAATCCAAACGCCTCATCCAGTCCTGACATGAATCCTTCTTTCGACGCGGGGCCCCCTGTGGTGGCGGTGGTGGGCATTGGCAACATGGGCTTTGGCATGGCGGCCCGCCTGCTGTCCCTGGGCTGGACCGTGCATGTGTGTGACCTCGACGCCCAGCGCTGCACCGACGCGGCCGCACTGGGCGCGCACGTCCACCCCAGCCCGGGCGCGGCGGCGCAGGCCCTGCCTCCGGGGGCGGCCATGGTGGTGGCGGTGGTCGATGCCGCGCAGTGTGAACAGGTCATGTGGGGCGAGGGCGGTGCCGCCGCTGCCCTGCCCGCTGGCCAGACCGTGTTGTGGTGCCCGACCATGGCCCCCGGCCAGGTGGAGGCCTTGGCCGCTCGCCTGGCCGCCCAGGGCGTGCACAGCCTGGATGCCCCCATGTCCGGTGGCCCCGCCCGTGCCCGAGACGGCAGCATGAGCCTGCTGCTGGCGGGCCCGCAGCCGGTGGTGCAGCGGCACACGGGGTTGTTGCAGGCGCTGTCCAGCCAGGTGTTTGATCTGGGTGAGCGCGTGGGCGACGGTGCCCGCACCAAACTGGTCAACAACCTGCTGGCGGGCATCAACCTGGTGGGCGCCGCCGAAGCGCTGGCGCTGGCCGACAGCCTGGGCCTTGACGGCGCCCGCACGCTTGACGTGATTGACCGCTCCAGCGGCCAAAGCTGGATAGGCGCCGACCGCATGCGCCGCGCCCTGGCGGGCGACCTGGCCCCCCGCGCCCACATGACGCTGCTGGCCAAAGACACCCGACTGGCCTGCGAGGCCGCGCAGGCCGTGGGTTTTGCCGGCCCGCTGGGCGAACGCGTGGCCGCGGTGTTCCGCATGGCCTGTGACGCGGGCCTGTCCGAGTTGGACGACGCAGCCATGCTGGCTTTTTTGCAGCAACATGGTCATTGCAGATAAGCGCCAAAGCCCCGTTTGACATGGAAAACATTCCCGCCGGGCTTGCGGACCGTGCGGACAAACCCCTCGGGGGGGCATGGTGTCGGCCACCCTTCCTACAATGGACCCCATGATTTCACGCGAACCCACCCTTGAACGCCTGGCCGTGGCCCACAGCCTGCTGCTGGAGCCCTTTGGCCTGACCGAGTCTTTGCTCAAGAAAGCCCTGGGCGAAATCCTGTCGCACGGTGCCGACGACGCCGACCTGTACTTCCAGTACACCCGCAGCGAGGGCTGGAGCCTGGAGGAGGGCATTGTCAAGTCCGGCAGCTTCAGCATCGACCAGGGTGTGGGCGTGCGCGCCGTCAGCGGCGAAAAAACCGCCTTTGCCTACTCCGACGACCTGAGCTGGGCCGCCCTGCAAGACGCGGCCCACACCGTGCGCACCATCGGCGCCCACGGCCAACACGCCCGCGTGCAGGTGCCAGGCAGCAAGTTCGGCAAGGTGGGGACCAAAAAAGTGGCCGGTTCGCGCAGCCTGTATGGCGGGCACGACCCCATTGCCTCGCTCGACAGCACGGCCAAGGTGGCCCTGCTGGAGCGCGTGGAGAAGCTGGCCAAGGCCCGCGACCCCCGCGTGGTGCAGGTCATGGCCGGGCTGGCCGGTGAATACGACGTGGTGCTGGTGGCCCGCGCCGACGGCACGCTGGCCGCTGACGTGCGCCCGCTGGTGCGCCTGTCGCTCACCGTCATTGCCGAGCAGAACGGCCGCCGCGAGGTGGGTTCTGCCGGGGGCGGTGGCCGCTTTGGCATGGCCTACTTTGACGACGCCATGCTTGACACCTACGTGAGCGAGGCCGTCAACGCCGCCCTCACCAACCTGGACGCCCGCCCGGCACCTGCGGGCGAAATGACCGTGGTGCTCGGCCCCGGCTGGCCCGGCGTGCTGCTGCACGAGGCCGTGGGCCACGGGCTGGAAGGCGACTTCAACCGCAAGGGCTCCAGCGCCTTCAGTGGCCGCATTGGCCAGCGCGTGGCCGCCAAGGGCGTGACCGTGCTCGACGACGGCACCATTGCCGACCGCCGCGGCAGCCTGAACGTGGACGACGAAGGCCACGCCACCCAGAAGAACGTGCTCATTGAAGACGGCATCTTGCAGGGCTACATCCAGGACAGCCTGAACGCCCGCCTGATGGGTGTGAAGCCCACCGGCAACGGCCGCCGCGAAAGCTACGCCCACGTGCCCATGCCCCGCATGACCAACACCTACATGCTGGGTGGCGACAAGGACCCCGCCGAAATCGTGGCCAGCATCAAAAAGGGCCTGTACGCCACCAACTTTGGCGGCGGGCAGGTGGACATCACCAGTGGTAAGTTTGTGTTCAGCGCCAGCCAGGCTTACTGGGTGGAGAACGGCCAAATCCAGTACCCCGTGAAAGGCGCCACCCTCATCGGCAGCGGCCCCGAGGCCCTCACCCGCATCAGCATGATCGGCAACGACATGCGCCTGGACAGCGGCGTGGGCGTGTGCGGCAAAGAAGGCCAGAGCGTGCCCGTGGGCGTGGGCCAGCCCACGCTGCGCATCGACGGGCTGACGGTGGGTGGCACGGCCTGATGCGGCATTGCCGCCACTGTCAGCCGCATGAGGGGACACATGTGCTACATTGCCCACCCATGCACACGGCACGTTTCTTTTTTGGCTACTTTTGGTTCTCACGCACACACGGCGGTCGAGAGATCAAGGGCTGAGCAAACCAAACAGACCTGAGCACCTCAAGCAAACCGCCGGATACACCGGCGGTTTTTTTTTGTCCGTTCCCATCAGATCACGTCACCGGAGAGAAAGAGTCATGACCGCTTCCCACAGCCCCCAGCGACCAGATGCCTGGCATGCCAACGTCGAGAAAACCAGCCAGACCGACGACGAACGCATCAAGGACATCACCGTGCTCCCACCTCCCGAACACCTGATCCGGTTTTTCCCCATCCGGGGCACGGCCATTGAGACGCTGATCAGCCAGACGCGCAAGAACATCCACCACATCATGCACGGCAAGGATGACCGCCTGCTGGTCGTCACGGGGCCTTGCTCCATCCACGACCCGGCCGCTGCCATCGACTACGCCCGCCGCCTGAAGGCCGTGCGCGAGCAGTACGCCGACACGCTGGAAATCGTGATGCGCGTGTACTTCGAGAAACCCCGCACCACGGTGGGCTGGAAGGGGCTCATCAACGACCCCTACATGGACCAGAGCTTTCGCATCGACGAGGGCCTGCGCATGGCCCGCCAGCTGCTGATTGAAATCAACCGCATGGGCCTGCCTGCGGGCAGCGAGTTCCTGGACGTGATTTCCCCGCAGTACATCGGCGATCTGATTTCCTGGGGCGCCATTGGCGCGCGCACCACCGAAAGCCAGGTGCACCGCGAGTTGGCGTCGGGCCTGTCGGCGCCCATCGGCTTCAAGAACGGCACGGACGGCAACATCCGCATCGCCACCGATGCCATCCAGGCGGCTTCGCGCGGGCACCACTTTTTGTCGGTGCACAAAAACGGCCAGGTGGCCATTGTGCAAACCAAGGGCAACAAGGACTGCCACGTCATCCTGCGCGGCGGCAAGGCCCCCAACTACGATGCGGCCAGCGTGGCCGCTGCCTGCGCCGAGCTGGAAGCCGCCAAGCTGCACCCCAGCCTGATGGTGGACTTCAGCCACGCCAACAGCAGCAAAAAGCACGAAAAGCAGCTGGACGTGGCCAAAGACATCGCCGCCCAGATGGCCGGTGGCTCGCGCAGCGTGTTCGGCGTGATGATCGAGAGCCACCTGGTCGAAGGCGCGCAGAAGTTCTCGCCCGGCAAGGACGACCCCGCCAAGCTGGCCTACGGCCAAAGCATCACCGATGCCTGCCTGGGCTGGGACGACTCGGTGAAAGCGCTGGACATCCTGTCCAACGCCGTGCGCGCCCGCCGGGGCTGATGCCGGTGACGGCGTGTTGACCGCCCGCCGCAGCCTTGCGCCATGTCAAACACAGGGCGCATGCGGTGGCGGCGGACACAGGGTGGGGGTGGGAAAAGCCACAGCTTGTTGCAAAATGAAGCCACGTCTTCTCAAACAACACACAAGGAAACCACGCCATGCGCAACGAAGTGACCGTCAGCTGGGGCGATGCCGCCACCTACCGTTTTGACCTGGACGAGGTCCAGCCCATGACCCACGAGGCCGCCCGCATCTGGCTGGACGAGCAGTTCGTGGCGCTGGAGTGTGAGCCGGTGCGGGCTTCGGGCAAGGTGCTGACCGCCGACAAGGTGGTGGCGGTGGCCCAGGGCGCGGGGCAAGACCGTTTCGCCCAGCCCGAGCACAGCGCCTGGGCCAAGACCTATGCCCAGGCCGTCAGCGCCGCACTGGCCAAACCCGTGGTACGGGTGGATGTGAGCGCGCTCAGCATCGGTTATTGATGAAAAATGCCACCAGCGCTTGGTGGCATTGATTTTCCAGCTAGTTATTTTACTTTTTGGCGGTCGCGCGCTGGGCCAGCGCCGCCAGCAGCCGTTCGTGCACCTGGCCAAAACCGCCATTGCTCATGCACAGCAGGTGGTCGCCGGGTTGGGCCTGGGCCAGCACCTGGGCCACCAGTTCATCCACCGTGTGGGCCACCTGGGCCTTGTCGCCCATGGGCGCCAGTGCTTGCGCGGCATCCCAGCCCAAACCGGCCGCATGGCAGAACGACAGGTGGGCACGGGTGAGGCTCCAGGGCAACTGGGCCTTCATGGCGCCCAGTTTCATGGTGTTGCTGCGCGGCTCGAACACCGCCAGGATGCGCTCGGCCTGGCGGCCTTGCTGGTCCAGCTGGGTGCGCAGCCCGTCCACCGTGGTGCGGATGGCGGTGGGGTGGTGGGCAAAGTCGTCGTACACGGTGATGCCGTTCACCGTGCCCCGCACCTCCATGCGCCGCTTCACGTTCTGAAAGCAGGCCAAGGCCTCGGCCGCCACGGCGGGGGGCACGCCCACGTGCTCAGCCGCGGCCATGGCCGCCAAGGCGTTCAGCTGGTTGTGGGTGCCTGACAGGCCCCAGGCCACCCGGGCCACCGCCTGTCCGTGGCGCAGCACCGCAAAGTCGCCCGCGTCGCCTTCGGCCACAAAGTCGCAGCTGGCGCTGCCAAAACTGCGCACTTCGCTCCACACGCCCTGGTGCAACACCCGGGTCAGGCTTTCTTCCAGTCCGTTGACCACCACACGCCCCTGGCTGGGCACGGTGCGCACCAGGTGGTGGAACTGGCGCTCGATGGCGGCCAGGTCGTCAAAAATGTCGGCGTGGTCAAACTCCAGGTTGTTCAGTACCGCCGTGCGGGGGCGGTAGTGCACAAATTTGCTGCGCTTGTCGAAAAAGGCGGTGTCGTATTCGTCGGCTTCGATGACAAAAACAGGCAGGTGGGAGGGCTGTGCGGGCTCCTCCTTGACCTGCGCAGACCACGCAGCCACCCCACCCCCCAGTCGCGCAGACACCCCAAAGTTCAGTGGCACGCCGCCCACCAAAAACCCCGGCGCCAGGCCTGCGTGCTCCAGAATCCAGGCCAGCATGGACGTGGTGGTGGTTTTGCCATGGGTGCCCGCCACGGCCAGCACGTGCCGGCCTTGCAGCACATGCTCGGCCAGCCACTGTGGCCCGCTGGTGTAGGGGGCACCTGCGTCCAGAATGGCTTCCATCAGCGGGAACTTGGGGCTGCCGTCGGGCAGCCGGGCGCGGGACACCACGTTGCCCACCACAAACACGTCAGGCTTCAAGGCCATTTGATCGGCGCTGTAGCCCTCCAGCAGTTCAATGCCCAGGGCGCGCAACTGATCGCTCATGGGCGGGTAGACGCCGCTGTCACAGCCGGTGACCCGGTGGCCCGCTTCCCGGGCCAGGGCGGCCACGCCCCCCATGAAGGTGCCGCAAATTCCCAAAATGTGTATGTGCATGCACCGATTCTAAGAACTGGCTGCACCGGCCCTGCGGGGCGTGTGGGCGGGTTAGTATCCCGCTCATGTGGACCGTGACCGAACCGAACGACATTGCCAGCTGCGCCGCACGCCTGATTGTGGAAGAGGGCCTGGACTACGGCGCGGCCAAGCGGCGTGCCGTGCAGCAACTGGGCCTGCCCGCCCGCACCCGCCTGCCCGACAACCAGGTGGTGGAAGCGGCGGTGCGCGAACACATTGCCCTGTTCTGCGCCGACACCCAGCCCGCTGAGTTGGCCGCGTTGCGGGCGTTGGCCTTGGTCTGGATGGAGCGCCTGGCCGAGTTTCGCCCCCATGTGAGCGGGGCGGTGTGGCACGGCACGGCCACTCGGCTGAACGATGTGTTCCTGCAGCTGTTCTGTGACGACCCCAAATCGGCCGAACTGGCGCTGATCAACCGGGGTGCCGACTACACAGCGGGTCGCACGCGGGGCTTCACGGGGGATGAAGTGGATGTGCTGAGCCTGAGCGTGCCATGCCCTGGCCTGGACGAGGAGGTGGGCGTGCACCTGTTGATATACGATGCGGACGACATGCGCGGCGCCCTCAAGCCGGACGGCCAGGGCCGAAAACCCCGCGGTGACGCGGCCGCCTTGCGTGCGCTCTTGGCCTGAGCCACGCCGTCCCCGACCCCTGACGACTGTGCCCATGACACCTTCCCCTGTTTCTCCCCGACTGTCCCGCCGTGCCTGGCTGGGGGTGGCCGTGGCCGCCGGTTTGGCCGGCGCAGGCACCGCCTGGTGGCGCCTGCAGCCCACCCCGGCGTTGGACGGCGTCCTGCAAGACCTGTGGGGACGTGTGTTTGACGGGCCGACGGGCGAGTCCGTGGCCATGGCCAGCTTTCAGGGGCGAAAGCTGGTGCTGAACTTCTGGGCCACCTGGTGCCCACCGTGTGTGGAAGAATTGCCCATGCTGGACCGGTTTCGGGCCGCACACCATGCCCGGGGTTGGGAGGTGGTGGGCCTGGCGGTGGACCAGCCCGCGGCCGTGCGCGGATTTTTGCAAAAGCGGCCATTGGGTTTCCCCGTGGCCATGGCCGGGCTGGAGGGTTCCACCCTGGCCAAAGCCCTGGGCAACGCCACGGGTGGATTGCCCTTCACCGTGGTGCTGGATGAACGGGGCAGCGTGGTGCAGCGCAAACTGGGCAAACTGTCGGAAGACGACGTGGCGGGCTGGGCCACATTGGGTTGAGCGCGTTCTGGTGGAAGGTTTCGGGTGGGTGGAGGCCCCACTGGCTCAAAATGCTGGTAACCTCGCCCAAAATTTGCCAATTGGTGGCTTTTTGTTTTTGAATGCACCCCGGAGTGGGTGTTGGTAAGGGGTTGTAGACGGCAAGGTGCCACCTTGGCGCTCGTGTAAACTGCCCGCCAAATCGGTTGCAAGTGCAGCCAGTTACCGCCAGTTGGGGTAATTTAAAGTCAATTGAAGAAATTTCGTTGGAGTGAACATGGACTTAAGAAAACTCAAAACCCTGATCGACCTGGTGTCGGAATCCAACGTTTCCGAGCTGGAAATCACCGAGGCCGAGGGCAAGGTCCGCATCGTCAAGGCCACCGCCGCCAGCCAGATGGCCCCCATGGTCACCTACGCCCAGGCCGCACCCGCACCGGCGCCCAGCCAAATGCCCGTGCTGGCTCCCGCCGTGGATGCGGTGGAGGTGGCGCCAGCCGCGCCGGCTGGCCATGTGGTCAAGTCGCCCATGGTGGGCACCTTCTACCGATCGGCCAGCCCCGGCAGCAAGCCTTTTGTGGATGTGGGGTCGGTTGTCAAGGAAGGCGACACCGTCTGCATCGTGGAGGCCATGAAAATCCTCAACGAAATCGAGTGCGACAAGTCCGGCACCATTACCCAAATCCTGATCGACAACGGCGAGGCGGTGGAATACGGCCAGCCCCTGTTTGTGATCGAGTGAGCGCGTTCCCATGTTCAAAAAAATCCTGATCGCCAACCGCGGCGAGATTGCGCTGCGCATCCAGCGGGCTTGCCGCGAGATGGGCATCAAGGCCGTCATGGTGTATTCGGAGGCCGACCGGGACGCCAAGTACGTGCGCCTGGCCGACGAGGCCGTGTGCATTGGCCCACCACCCTCCGGGCTGAGCTACCTGAACATGCCGGCCATCATCTCGGCGGCCGAGGTGACCGACGCCGAGGCCATTCACCCCGGTTATGGCTTCCTGAGCGAAAACGCGGACTTCGCCGAGCGGGTCGAGAAAAGCGGCTTCAAGTTCATTGGCCCCACGCCAGAGTCCATCCGCCTGATGGGCGACAAAGTCTCGGCCAAGCAGGCCATGATCCGCGCCGGGGTGCCGTGCGTGCCCGGCTCGGAAGGCGCGCTGCCCGACGACCCCGTGGTCATCAAGCGCACCGCCAAGTCCATTGGCTACCCCGTCATCATCAAGGCCGCGGGCGGTGGCGGTGGCCGCGGCATGCGGGTGGTGCACACCGAAGCGGCGCTGTTGCACGCGGTGCAGACCACCAAGGCCGAAGCGGGCGCAGCGTTTGGCAACCCCGAGGTGTACATGGAGAAGTTTCTCCAGAACCCCCGCCACATCGAGATCCAGGTCATGGCCGACCAGCACCGCAACGCGGTGTACCTGCACGAGCGCGATTGCTCCATGCAGCGGCGCCACCAGAAGGTCATTGAAGAAGCACCTGCCCCTGGCATTCCCCGCCGGCTGATTGAACGCATCGGTGACCGCTGCGCCACGGCGTGCAAGAAGATTGGCTACCGGGGTGCGGGCACCTTTGAATTCCTGTACGAAAACGGCGAGTTCTATTTCATCGAAATGAACACCCGCGTGCAGGTCGAGCACCCCGTCACCGAGTGGATCACCGGCATTGACATCGTGCGCACCCAGATCGCGGTGGCCTACGGCGAGAAGCTGCCCTTCACCCAGCGCCAGATCCAGCTGCGCGGCCACGCCATTGAGTGCCGGATCAACGCCGAGGATCCCTACAAGTTCACGCCCTCGCCCGGGCGCATCACCACCTGGCACGCGCCCGGCGGCCCCGGTGTGCGGGTGGATTCCCACGTGTACGCCAATTATTTTGTGCCGTCCAATTACGACTCCATGGTGGGCAAAATCATCGTTCATGGCGACACCCGCGAGCAGGCCCTGGCCCGCATGCGCTCGGCGCTGGCCGAAACGGTGGTCGAGGGCATCAGCACCAACATCCCGCTGCACCGCGAGGTGATGGTGGACGCCAACTTCATCGCCGGTGGCACCAACATCCACTACCTGGAAGAGTGGTTGGCCCAGCGCCAGCGCTGACCAGGGCAAAGCATGTTTGAACTGGTGTTGCATGTGCCCGAAGAGGGCGTGGAAATGGTCAGCGACGCGCTGGAGTCGCTGGACGCACTGAGTGTGTCGGTCGAGGATGCCGACGCCCTCACCCCGCAAGAGCACGCCATGTTTGGTGAGCCCGGCATGCCCGCGCCCAAGGCGGGATGGCAGCGCTCCACCGTGACCGCGCTGTTTCCCACCCAGGCGCTGGCGGACGATGCGGCCCGCCTGTTGCAGGTGCAGGATTTTTTCGAGGGCGCGGCGCTGGTGGGCATCAAGCCTGTACCCGAACAGGATTGGGTGCGCTTGACGCAATCCCAGTTCGACCCGGTGGAAATCACCCCCTCGTTCTGGATCGTGCCCACGTGGCACCAGCCCCCCGCTGCGGCCACCCAGTGCCTGCGGCTGGATCCTGGCCTGGCATTTGGCACAGGCACCCACCCCACCACACGCATGTGCCTGCGCTGGATTGCCACCCACCCGCTGGCTGGCCAGCGCGTGCTCGACTACGGTTGTGGCTCGGGCATTCTGGCCATGGCGGCCAAGGTGTTCGGTGCCGGTCCCACCGACGCGGTGGACATTGACCCCGCCGCGGTGTCGTCCACCCAGGTCAACGCCGCCGCCAACCACGTGCAGCTCAGCGCCGGCCTGCCCGACTTGGCGCAGGGCCAGTACCAGCTGGTGTTGGCCAACATCCTGGCCACTCCCCTCAAGGTGCTGGCGCCGCTGCTCTGCGCCCACCTGGCGCCGGGCGCCAGCCTGGTGTTGGCGGGCATTCTGTCGCGTCAGGCCGAAGAGCTGCAGCAGGCCTACTCCCCCTGGGTGGACCTGGCGGTGGCGGACGAGCAGGAGGGCTGGATACTCATGACCGCCACGGCACGCACGCCCTGAAACCAGCATGGGCCACATCACCCAGTGCCCACATTGCAGCACCCTCTTTCGGGTGGTGGCTGACCAGCTCAAACTCTCGCAAGGGTGGGTGCGTTGTGGCCAGTGTGGTCAGGAGTTCGACGCCCGGGCGGCGCTGGTGGACATGGGTGCGTTGGCCGCCACCTCTCGGGCGACACCCACCGTTCCGTTGGCGGCCGATGCACCGGCCCCCGACGCAGACGCCTTGCCCCTGGCCGTGGACATTTTGCTGGAGGATGAAGGGGCGCCAGACAGTCCAGCGCAGGCGGCTCCCGCGCCTGCCATTGACCCGGACGGTGTGCAACCGGGCGGTGTGGACCTGCTGCTGCCCACCGAGGACGGTGTGTCCCCTGGCACGCCCGCACAGCCTGCGGCCGTCACACGGTCCGAAGAAGATCTGCTCCCCCATGAGGCGGAAGACACCCGGGATGCACCCCTGCCGGACGCCGACAGCCATGCACCCACCCCCTCGGTGGCCATGGACGCCGAGCGCGTTCCCGATGTGTCGTTTGTGCGCCAGGCGCGCCGCCGGGCGTTCTGGCAGCAACCGTCCGTGCGCGCCGCCCTCGCCCTGGCGGCGGTGCTGTTGACCGTGGCGTTGACCGCGCAGGTGCTGGTCCAGCAGCGCGATCGGCTGGCCGCTGCCCATCCCGAGTGGCGGCCTTGGCTCACCGCGCTGTGCGAGCCCCTGGGCTGCCAGGTGGGGGCCTGGCGGGCCATCGAATCCGTGGTGATCGACAGCTCGGCATTGGTCCGCCTGCGCGACAACGACTACCGTTTTGAGGTGAGCTTGCGCAACACCTCCGACCTGCTGCTGGCGGTGCCGGCGCTGGAATTGAGCCTCACCAACCACCGCGACGAGGTGGTCATCCGCCGCGTCATCCTGGCCGATGAGTGGTCTGACCCCATCACCCAACTGCCCCCCCAGTCCGCCCAGACCCTGACCGTGCAGATGGCCCTGACCACGCCGGAAGACCTGCGCATGTCGGGCTACCGGGCACTGGTTTTTTACCCCTGAAAGACACCCACCTCATGGCCATACAGATTTGCGGCTCCCTCGCTTTTGACACCATCATGGATTTCCAGGGTCGGTTTGGCGAACAGATACTGCCCGACCAGCTGCACATCCTGAACGTGTCCTTTCTGGTGCCCAGCCTGCGGCGCGAATACGGTGGCTGCGCGGGCAACATTGCCTACAGCCTGCACCAGCTGGGCTGTCAGCCGCTGCCCGTGGCCACCGTGGGCAGTGACGGGGAGGGTTATCTGGCGCGCTTTGAGGCATTGGGCATTTCCACCGCCCACGTGGCGTTGCAGGCCGACAGCTACACCGCCCAGGCCATGATCATGACGGACAAGGACAACAACCAGATCACGGCGTTCCACCCCGGCGCCATGTCGCAGGCACACCTGAACCCGCTCAAGTCCGGCGCCGACGTGACGCTGGGCATCATTTCGCCCGATGGGCGCGAGGCCATGCTGGTCCACGCCCGCGAGTTTGCCGACGCCGGCATCCCGTTTGTGTTCGACCCCGGACAGGGCTTGCCCATGTTCAATGGCGACGAGCTGCGCGAGTTCATCCGCCTGGCCACCTGGGTCACCGTGAACGACTACGAGGGGCGCATGCTGAGCGACCGCACGGGGCTGGACTTTGCCGCCATGTCGCGGATGTGCAAGGGCCTGGTGGTGACCTTGGCCGAGCACGGCTGCGACGTGTGGGAAGACGGCCAATGCCAGCGTGTGGCCGGGGTGGCCGCCACACAGGTGGTGGACCCCACCGGTTGTGGGGACGCTTTCCGCGCTGCGCTGCTCGCGGGACTGGAGCGCGGCTGGCCCCTGGCGCGTTGTGCCGAATGGGGCAACCGGGTGGGTGCCATCAAAATCGCCAGCAAAGGCGGTCAGAACCACGACTTGCGTGGCCTGATTTTTGAGTAAATAGGCCACTGTCGCTTGAATTAAAACAACAGTTTGCTATCAAAAAATCCGGCCTGAGCCGGGTTTTTTGCGAGGGGCAGCGCCCAAGGCGCAGCCACCTCAGGGCTTGCTGCTGGTCGGGAAGGGCCAGGCGGCGTGGGGGTTGAGTTTGGTTTGGGCCGCAGGTTCTTTCTTGGCGGCAGGCTTTTTGCTGGCGGCGGTTTTGGGGGCTGCCTTGGGGGCTGCTGCGGGTTTGCTTGCCACCACGGGCTTGGTTGCCGCGGCCTTCTTGGCCGGCGCCGCCTTTTTGGTGGCCGCCGGTTTGGCGGCAGGTGCTGCCTTGGTCACGGGTTTTGCCGCGGCTTTGGCCGCTGGTTTGGCCTTGCTCACCTTCTCAGCCTTGGGTGCCGCAGGCTTGGCAGCCGGGGCAGCGGGCTTGGCGGTGGCAGCCGCCTTCTTGGCCGGAGCGGCTTTTTTCGCGGCGGCGGGCTTTTTGGCGGCGGGTGCCACTGGGGCGGCTGCCTTGGCTGCGGGTTTCGCTGCTGGCTTGGCGACGGCCGCCTTCTTGGCGGGGGCTGCGGCCTTCACGGCTTTGGCGGCGGGCGCTGCGGCCGGTGCCGCTGCCGTCGCCTTCTTGGCGGGGGACTTTTTGGCCACCACGGCCGGGGCGGCAGCGGCGGCTTTCACGGGTGCTGCCTTGGCTGCGGGAGCCGCTTTCTTGGCGGGTGCAGACTTGGCTGCGGCGGGTTTTTTAGCGGTGGCCATTGGGGGTATCTCCTCGGGTGGGTTGCAAAGAACGTTTCAAGCCGGTTGGGGTGGGTCTTGCAACGACTCAGTGCACCGCGGACCCCGGTTGGTCAACCGGTCAGACGCGGCGGAGCGCTGAATGGGGTGTGCCCATGTCGACGACGCGCCACCCACCCCCACGCGGGTGCCGCGTGTCGTGAGGTGGTGGGTGCGTGTGGTCATGGGCAGTGGCGTGTTCAGGGCGGGGGGAGGACGGCCGGTGGCGCGTCAGTCCCAGGACAGGGCGCCGCCCGATTGGTACTCGATGACCCGGGTTTCAAAGAAGTTGCGTTCTTTTTTCAGGTCAATCATTTCGCTCATCCAGGGGAATGGGTTGGTCTCGTTGGGGAACAACTCCTCCAGCCCGATCTGGGTGGCGCGCCGGTTGGCGATGTAGCGCAGGTAACCTTTGAACATGCTGGCGTTCATGCCCAGCACGCCGCGTGGCATGGTGTCTTCGGCGTACTGGTATTCCAGCTCGACGGCCTTCATGAACAGGGCCTTGATCTCGGCCTTGAACTCCGCCGTCCACAGGTGGGGGTTTTCCAGCTTGAGCTGGTTGATCAGGTCGATGCCGAAGTTGCAGTGCATGGACTCGTCGCGCAGGATGTACTGGTACTGCTCGGCGGCACCGGTCATCTTGTTCTGACGGCCCAGCGCCAGAATTTGCGTGAAGCCCACGTAGAAGAACAGGCCTTCCATCAGGCAGGCGAACACGATCAGGCTCTTGAGCAGGGTCTGGTCGTTGTCGGGGGTGCCGGTCTTGAAGTGGGGGTCCATGATCACGTCGATGAACGGGATCAGGAACTCGTCCTTGTTGCGGATGGACGGCACCTCGTTGTAGGCGTTGAAAATTTCGCCTTCGTCCAGGCCCAGGCTTTCCACGATGTACTGGTAGGCGTGGGTGTGGATGGCCTCTTCAAACGCCTGGCGCAGCAAAAACTGGCGGCACTCGGGTGCGGTGATGTGCCGGTAGGTGCCCAGCACGATGTTGTTGGCGGCCAGGCTGTCGGCCGTCACGAAAAAGCCCAGGTTGCGCTTGACGATGCGGCGCTCGTCTTCGGTCAGGCCGTTGGGGTCTTTCCAGAGCGCGATGTCGCGGTTCATGTTCACTTCCTGCGGCATCCAGTGGTTGGCGCAGGTGGCCAGGTACTTTTCCCAGGCCCATTTGTATTTGAAGGGCACCAGCTGGTTGACGTCGGTCTGGCCGTTGATGATGCGTTTGTCGGCGGCGTTGACGCGACGGCCCAGGGTGGGCGCTTGGGGAGTGGATTCGGGCAGGCGGGCCGACGGCACGGCGGCGGTGCCTTGGAAGGCGTGCACAGCGAGCGCAGGGCCGGTGTTCACCGCGCCGCCAGACGGGGCTGGCGCGGGTGTCTTCTGGAGAATGGGTGTGGCGTCGTCGTCCCAGGAAAGCATGTGAATGACCTTTTGCTGAATTATGGCAAGCCGTTGACTGATTGGAAGAAATTCATGTCAAACAACGGAGCTGTGTGTTGTTGTCTGGCATCGCCTCACCGCCACTCGGAGTGGCGAGGCCAGACGGGTGGGCCGGACCTTACTGGCAGGCCTCGCAACCTGGGTCGTCGATGGCGCAGAACTTGATGTCCGTCGCGGCCTCCATGGGCGCCTCGGCGGCAGCCATGGCCATGGATGACTCGGGTGCGCTGTGGGCCACGGCGTTCATCTGGCCGCTGCGGCCGGTGGACTTTTCGGCGTGTGTGGCGGCCATGGTGCGCAGGTAGTAGGTGGTTTTCAGGCCACGCAACCACGCCAGTTTGTAGGTGTCGTCCAGCTTTTTGCCGGAGGCACCGGCCATGTAGATGTTCAGGCTCTGGGCCTGGTCAATCCACTTCTGGCGGCGGGCGGCGGCTTCCACCAGCCACTGGGTTTCAATTTCGAAGGCGGTGGCGTAGAGGGCCTTGATGTCCTGCGGCACGCGGTCGATGGCGCGCAGCGAACCGTCGAAGTGTTTCAGGTCCATCACCATCACGTCGTCCCACAGGCCCAGGCGCTTCAAGTCGCGCACCAGGTAGCTGTTGACCACGGTGAACTCACCCGACAGGTTGGACTTGACCGACAGGTTGCCAAACGAGGGTTCGATCGATGCGTCCACCCCGATGATGTTGCTGATGGTGGCGGTGGGGGCAATGGCCACACAGTTGGAGTTGCGCATGCCATCGCGGGCTATTTTGGAGCGCAGCGCGTCCCAGTCCAGCGTGGCGCTGCGGTCGGTTTCCACGTAGCCACCACGGGCTTCGGCCAGCAGGTTCAAAGTGTCCAACGGCAGGATGCCCTGGTCCCACAGCGAGCCCTTGTAGGTCTGGTAGCGGCCACGCTCGGCCGCCAGGTCGGTGGAGGCCCAGTAGGCGTGGTAGCACACGGCTTCCATGGAGCGGTCGGCAAACTCCACCGCTTCTTGGCTGGCATAGGGCACGCGCAAGGCGTAGAGCGCATCCTGGAAACCCATGATGCCCAGCCCCACGGGGCGGTGACGCAGGTTGGAGTCGCGGGCCTTTTTGACGGCGTAGTAGTTGATGTCGATCACGTTGTCCAGCATGCGCATGGCGGTGCTGACGGTGCGCTTGAGTTTGGCGTGGTCCAGTTGGCCATCGGCGATGTGCTGCAGCAGGTTC
>PNML01000016.1 GCA_013823635.1 Polaromonas sp.
ATCATCATGATCGGCGAGATCCGCGACTTTGAAACCGCGCAGATTGCCGTGCAGGCCTCGCTCACCGGCCACCTGGTGCTGGCCACACTGCACACCAACGACGCGGCCAGCGCCGTGACCCGCCTGGCCGACATGGGCATTGAGCCGTTTCTGCTCAGCTCCAGCCTACTGGGCGTGCTGGCCCAGCGCCTGGTGCGGCGGCTGTGCCCGCACTGCAAAACGCAAGACGCCAGCGGCCACTGGCACGGTGTGGGCTGTGAACACTGCGGCCACACGGGCTACGCCGGGCGCACCGGCATTTTTGAACTGCTGGTGGTGGACGATGCGTTGCGCGGCCTCATCCACCGCCGGGCGCCGGAGGCCGACATCACCACCGCCGCCCGCGCCCAGGGCATGGTGCTGATGCGCGAAGACGGCCAACACCTGGTGGCCAACGGCACCACCAGCCGCGAAGAACTGCTGCGCGTGACCCGCGACTGAGCCCATGCCGGCCTACACCTTTGAAGCCCTCGGCGCCAACGGCCAAACCGAAACCGGCCTGCTGGAGGCCGACACCGCCCGCGCCGCCCGCAGCCTGCTGCGCAGCCGTGGCCTGGTGCCGCTGCGGGTGGAGCCCGCCTCGGCGCACAGCCAGGGCAGTGGCCTGCAACGCTCGCTGTGGCACAGCCGGGTGTACCCGCCGGCGGCACTGGCGGTGTGGACGCGGCAGCTGGCCGGTTTGGTCAGCTCCGGTTTGCCGCTGGAGCGTGCCCTGGCCGCCCTGACCGACGAGGCCGAAGACGAACGCCAACGCCAACTGCTGGCCAGCCTGCGCGCCGAAGTCAACGGGGGCAGCAGCTTTGCCCGTGCGCTGGGCCAGCACCCGCGTGAGTTTTCAGAGGTCTTCACCGCCGTCATCGCGGCGGGTGAACAAAGCGGCGCGCTGGGCGCCGTGCTCGACAACCTGGCCGACGACCTCGAAGCCCGCGAAACCCTGAAGGGCAAGCTCATTGGCGCCTCGCTCTACCCGGCCATCGTCAGCCTGGTGGCGGTGGTCATCGTGCTGTTCCTGGTGACCTATGTGGTGCCCCAGGTGGCCTCGGTGTTTGCGGGCAGCAAGCGCACCCTGCCCTTCCTGACCGTGGCCATGCTGGCCCTGAGCGACGCCGTGCGCCACTGGGGCTGGCTGGGCCTGCTGGTGCTGGGCGCCGGGGCCGTGGGCCTGGTGCTGGCGCGCCGCCAGGAGGCCTTGCGCCTGCGCATGGACGCCGCCTGGCTGCGCCTGCCACTGGTGGGCAAGTTGGCGCGGGGCTACAACGCCGCCCGCTTTGGCGCCACGCTGGCCATGCTGGCGGGTGCCGGGGTGCCCATCCTGAAAGCGCTGCAAACGGCGGCCGACACCTTGCACAACCGCGCCATGCGCGCCGACGCGCTCGACGCACTGGTGCTGGTGCGCGAGGGCTCGCCGCTGGCCTCCGCCCTGGCGGGCAAAAAGCGCTTCCCCGGCCTATTGGCCATGTTCGCCCGCCTGGGGGAACAAACCGGGCAGCTGCCGCTGATGCTGCAGCGCGCCGCCCAGCAACTGGGCAATGAAGTGCAACGCCGCGCCATGCAGCTGGCCACCATCCTGGAGCCCCTGCTCATCGTGGCGATGGGGGCCGTGGTCATGCTCATCGTGCTGGCGGTGTTGCTGCCCATCATCCAGCTCAACCAGTTGGTGCGATGATCGGCACCCAGGGATACGCACAATGGAGGAGGGGTCACACCATGATGAACAAGGATTGCCTGCGGCTCGACTGCGCCGCCGAGGTTGACGCCATTGCCCAGGCGCTGCGCGAGCAGGTGTTGGGGCGACTGAAGCGGCGGGGTGCCGTGGTGGGCATTTCGGGGGGCATAGACAGCGCCGTGGTCACGGCGCTGTGCGTCCATGCCCTGGGCAAAGACAAGGTGTTCGGCCTGTTCATGCCCGAGACCGACACCAGCGACGACGCACTGACCTTCGGCCAGCTGCTGGCCCAGACTTTCGGCATCGACACGGCGCTGGAAAACATGGCCCCGGCGCTGACCGCCATGGGCTGCTACGAACGCCAGGCGCAGGCCGTGCGCACCGTGGTGCCCGAGTTCGGCCCGGGCTGGAAATTCAAGCTGGTGCTGCCCTCCATCCTGGACACCGACCGCCTGAACGTCACCCGGCTGACCGTGCAAAACCCGCAGGGCCACACCGACACCGTGCGCCTCAGCGGCAGCGCCTACCTGCAGATCGTGGCGGCCACCAACTTCAAGCAGCGCGTGCGCAAAATGATGGAGTACTACCACGCGGACCGGCTGCACCACGCGGTGGCGGGCACGCCCAACCGGCTGGAGTACGACCAGGGCTTCTTCGTCAAGCAGGGCGACGGCGCCGCCGATTTCAAGCCCATTGCCCACCTGTACAAGACACAGGTGTACCAATTGGCGGAGTACCTGGGTGTGCCCGCCGAGATCCGCCGCCGCGCACCCACCACCGACACCTTCTCGCTGCCCCAGACGCAGGAAGAGTTTTATTTCGCCCTGCCGCACGACCGCATGGACCTGTGCCTGTGGGCCTTCAACCACCAGGTGCCCGCGGCCGAGGCCGCCGCCGTGGTCGGCCTGACCGAGGGCCAGGTGGAACGCGTGTTCAAGGACATCGTCGCCAAACGGCGGGCCACGCAATACCACCACATGGCCCCCCTGCTGGCCCGTCCCGTGACCGACATCTGACGGGCCAGCAGCCATGTGTGGTTTCGGCGGCATGGTGGTGTGGCGCGAGGGCGCACCCTCCCCCACGCGCGAGGCGTTGCTGCGCATGGCGTCCACCTTGCGCCACCGGGGACCCGATGAGTTCGGCCTGTACCGCAGCCACCGTGCCGGACTGGCCCATGCCCGCCTGTCACTGGTGGACCTGCACACCGGCCAACAGCCCATGGCCGATGCCAGTGGCGAGTTGTGGCTGGTGTTCAACGGCGAGGTCTACAACCACCTGGAGCTGCGCCAGACACTGGAAGCCCTGGGCCACCGGTTTCGCACCCACAGCGACACCGAGGTGATCCTGGCCGCGTGGCGGCAGTGGGGTCCGTCAGCGTTTGAGCGCCTGAACGGCCAGTGGGCGGTGGCGCTGTGGGACGAAGGCCTGGGCCAGCTGGTGCTGGCCCGCGACCCCATGGGCATCTGCCCGCTGCACTGGTGCGAACACCAGGGGCAGTTGCTGTTCGCCAGCGAGGTCAAGGCCTTGTTCGCGGCCGACCCCACGCTGCCGCGCGCGCTGGACCCGGCGGGCCTGGCGCAAACGCTCACCTTCTGGTGCCCAGTGGCCCCACGCAGCGTGTTCCAGGGCATACGGGAACTGGCGCCCGGCGCCGTGCGGGTGTTCCAGGGCGGGCGGGTGACAGAGCACACGGTGCAGCCGCTGACCTACAACCTGGGGGCCACCGATCCGGCCCGCTTCAGCGGCAACGTGGCCGATGCCGCCCACGAGGTGCTGCACGCCCTGCGCCGGGCCACGGCCCTGCGCGTCACCCGGGCCGATGTGCCCGTGGGCAGCTACCTGTCGGGTGGCCTGGACAGCTCACTGATCGCCGCGCTGGGTCAGGAAGTGGCGGGCGCGCAGTTCCAGACGTTTTCCCTGCGGTTCGAGGATGCCGAGTACGACGAGTCCGGCTTCCAGCGCCTGATGGTGGACCGCCTGGGCAGCCAGCACCACGAGGTGACGGTGTCGCGCCAGGACATTGCACGGTGCTTCCCGGACGTGGTGTTTCACACCGAGCGCCCCCTGCTGCGCACCGCCCCGGCGCCGCTGTACCTGCTGTCGGGCCTGGTGCATGCACACGGCATCAAGGCCGTGCTCACCGGAGAAGGGGCTGACGAAATGTTCGCCGGCTACGACCTGTTCCGCGAAGGCAAGGTGCGCCGCTTCTGGGGCAGCCAGCCCCAGTCGCTGTGGCGCCCGGCGCTGCTGGAGCGTCTCTATCCCTACCTGGCCCGTTCACCCGTGACGCAAAAGGCCCTGAGCCGCCAGTTTTTTGGCCGCAACCTGGCCCACCACCGCGAGCCCGGTTTTGCCCATGGCCCGCGCTGGCAGACCACGGCCGCGCTGCAACGCCTGCTGCACCCGGATTTCCGTGCGGCCGCGGCCAGCCAGGGCGACCCGGTGCAGCACCTGCTGGCCGACGTGCCCACTGCCTTTGCACAGTGGGACACCCTGTCCCAGGACCAGTACCTGGAAATCCGCACCCTGCTGCACGGGTACCTGCTGGCCTCGCAGGGGGACCGCGTGCTGCTGGGCCAGTCGGTGGAAGGGCGCTTCCCTTTTCTCGACAAGGACGTGGTCGCACTGGCCAACCACCTGCCCGCCCGCCACAAGCTGCAGGGGCTGGATGAGAAGCATGTGCTCAAGCTCGCGGCGACGGGGCTGGTGCCCAACGACATCGTCCACCGCCGCAAACAGCCTTACCGGGCACCCGACGCCCTGTGTTTCGTGGCACCCGACGCACCCGCCTACGTGGACGAGATGCTGGGTCAAGCCAGTGTGACCCAGGCCCAGGTGTTCGACCCCAGGCTGGTGGCCCAGTTGCTGCACAAATGCCGGGGCCATGCCCACAGCCAGCAGCTGTCCAACACCGACAACATGGCCCTGGTGGCGGTGCTGTCCACGCAGCTGCTGCACACACAGTTTGTTCAGGCCTGCCCCACCCGCATCGCGCCGGTGCCGCTGGTCACCGACGTTGACCGCACACGGTGCACGGAGCCCCACCATGACTGACATCCACGGCGCCGTGCCGCAGCTGCACGACTACCTGGCCCACAGCGCACTGGCCCACCCCCAGCAGGTGGCGCTGGTGTGCGGATCCGTGCGCCTGAGCTATGCCCAACTGGAGCGGGCCAGCAACGCCTTGGCCGGACAACTGCTGGGCGCAGGCGTGGCGCGTGGGGACCGGGTGATGGTGTATGGCGACAACACCCCTGACACCGTGGTGGCCTTCTGGGCGGCCCTGAAAGCCAACGCAGTGCCTTGCGTGGTCAACCCACTCACCCGCCAGGACAAGCTGGCCTACCTGCTGGCCGATGCCACCCCCACCGCGTTCATCACCCAGCACACCTTGCACGCGGTGTTTGCACCCTGCCTGGCCCAGGCCAGCTCGGTGCGCGCCACCTGGGTCAGCGGCTTGCCGGCGGGGCGGGCTGCCGAGCCATTGCCAGCCCTGCCGGGGGGCCGCAGCTGGGAGGCCGTCCAGCTGACGGACAGCCACACCCCTGCGCCCCCGCGCACCAACATTGACCAGGACTTGGCCACACTGATCTACACCTCGGGCTCGACCGGTCAACCCAAGGGGGTGATGCTGACGCACCGCAACATGATCACCGCGTGCGAGTCCATCACCCACTTGCTGGACCTGCGCCAGAGCGATGTCATCCTGAGTGTGTTGCCCCTGGCGTTCAATTACGGGCTTTACCAGATGATCATGGCGTTTCGGGCCGGTGCACGGCTGGTGCTGGAACGCTCATTCGCCTTCCCGGCGCGCACGCTGCAGCTGGTGGCGCAGGAGGGTGTGACCGGCTTGCCCGGCGTGCCCACCATCTTTGCGCTGATCACGCAGATGACCTCGCTGGACCCGGCGTTGCACACCAGCGTGCGCTTCATCACCAACACGGCGGCCAACCTGCCGCAAAAACACATTGCCCGCCTGGGTGAGCTGTTCCCACAGGCACGCATTTTTTCCATGTACGGCCTGACCGAGTGCAAGCGCTGCACCTGCCTGCCACCCGACGACCTGGCGCGCAAGCCCGACAGCGTGGGCCTGGCCATTCCCAACACCGAGATGTGGCTGGTGGACGAGCACCACCAGCGTCTGGGGCCGGGGGGCACGGGTGAGCTGGTCATCCGTGGTGGCACGGTCATGAAAGGCTACTGGAACAAGCCCGAGGAAACCGCCAAACGACTGCGCCCCCACGGCAACCTGCCCGGAGAAATGGTGTTCTACACGGGTGACCGCTGCCACATGGATGCCGATGGCTACCTGTATTTCATCGGCCGCATGGACGACATCATCAAATCCAGGGGGGAAAAAGTGGCCCCCAAAGAAGTGGAAAACGCCCTCATGAACCTGCACGGCGTGCGCGAGGCCGCCGTGATCGGGGTGCCCGACGACATCCTGGGGCAGGCCATCAAGGCCTTTGTGGTGCTGGACGAAGGCGCCCACTGGAGCGAACGGCAGCTCCAGATCGAGTGCCAGCGCAGGCTTGAAAGTTTCATGGTGCCCCAATACATTGTGCTGGTCACCGAATTGCCCAAAACCGACACCGGCAAAATCAAAAAGCTGGATTTGCCCACCCACACACCACACACGCAGGGGAACACATGATCAAAAGCCGCGTCCGCGAATTCATCGTCAGCAACTTCTACGTCCCCGACCCGGACGGTCTGGGCGATGCCCAGTCGCTGCTGGACAGCGGCATCATGGACTCCACGGGCGTGTTTGATCTGATTGCCTTTCTGGAGTCCACCTACGGGTTCAAGGTCAGGGACGAGGAAATGCTGCCCGACAACCTCGACTCGCTGGACCACATCGCCAGCTACGTGGCCCGCAAGCAAAGCGCCGCGAGCGTCACACCATGATGGCCGCCGAACTCCGCCCCACACGCCCCTGGCTGCGCCCCATCGTGTTGGCCGTGGGTCTGGCCGGTGGCGCCGGTGCGGCCATGGCCCAGACAGAACCCGCCACCCTGAAGCTGGCACTGAACCAGTTGGCCGACCAACGCGTGTTTTTTGGCCACCAGTCGGTGGGGGACAACCTGTTGGCGGGCATACAAGAGCTGGCCAAGGAGGCGCAGGTCACGCTGCCGGTGGTCAGGGTCGATTCGGCCGCCGACATGAAGCAGGCGGGCTTGGCCCACGCCTATGTGGCGGAAAACACCCAACCACTGAAAAAGCTGCAGTCGTTCGAGCGCGCGCTGACCACCAAAGTCCCTGGCCTGCAACTGGCCGCGCTCAAATTCTGTTACGTGGACGTGCACGCCGGCACCGACGTGAAGCAGCTGTTTGCCCGCTACCAGGCCTCGATGGCCACGGTGCAAACCCAACAACCCGGCCTGCGGCTGGTGCACTTCACCGTGCCCCTGACCACGGTGCAAACCGGCTGGAAGGCCAGCCTCAAGCGCCTGCTGGGCAAGGCCCCCCATGGCATTCTGGACAACCTGAAGCGGGAGGAATACAACCAGCTGGTGCGCCAGAGCTACGGCCAGACCGGCCTGCTGTTTGACCTCGCCCGCGTGGAACAGACCCGACCGGACGGCAGCGCACACACCGTGGAGTGGCAAGGCCGGCAGGTACCCGCGCTGTATCCCGGCTACAGCAACGATGGTGAGCACCTGAACACCCTGGGACAGCGGCATGCCGCACGCGCCCTGGTCGAGGTGCTGGCCAAGGCCAGCCCACCATGAGGACCTTTTTCGCTGACCTCAAGGCCGACCGTGAGGCCTACGCTTCACTGGGCGGATGGGTCGGCCAGCCCGGGTTCTGGATCGTCGCCATCCACCGCCTGGGTGAATGGGTGCACCGGCTGCCCCGTGGGGTGCGCCTGCCGCTGTGGCTGCTGTACCGCACGCTGCACCTGTCGTATTGGGCGTTCAATGTGGAGCTGTGGGCGGGCAAAGGGGGCAGCAAGCTGGGCCCGGGGCTTTGCCTCATCCACCCCAACAACATCTACTTTGGCCCCGGGGTGGACATTGGTCCCAACTGCCTCATCCACCACGAAGTCACCCTGGGCATGGGCTCTGTACCCGGCACCCCCAAGCTGGGCAAGAACGTGGTGCTCTACCCGGGTGCGCGCATACAGGGTGGCATTGTGCTGGGCGACGACGTGGTGGTGGGCGCCAACTGCGTGGTGTCCCGCCACATCGCCCCCGGCACCGTGGTGCTGCCCGCCGTCAACCGGCTGATGCCGCGCAACCTGTCGCCCACCGTGCGGCGCATGGACGCCGAGCGCGCCGCTCACCCCCCCACCACCGAAAGCTGACCCATGGCCGCCTCACTGGACGGAAAACTGGTGGTCGCCATTTCTTCTCGCGCCCTGTTCGACTTTGAAGAAGAAAACCGCCTCTTCGAGCAGGAAAACGACCGCGCCTACATGGCCCTGCAGTTGGAGCGGCTGGACACGCCAGCGCCACCGGGGGTGGCGTTCTCGCTGGTCAAGAAGCTGCTCGCCTTCAACACCGAGGAACAACAGCGGGTGGAGGTGGTCATCCTGTCGCGCAACGACCCCGTCAGTGGCATGCGCGTGTTCCGCTCGGCGCGGCACTATGGGCTGAACATTGTCCGGGGCTCGTTCACCCGTGGCGAAGCGCCCTGGCGCTACCTGCGTCCGCTGCGGGCCAACCTGTTTCTCAGCACCCACCTGAGTGACGTGCGCGCCGCCCTGGCCGCCGGGGTGCCGGCGGCGCAGGCCTACCCCCAATCGGTCCATGCCAGCGACGCCCACCCCAACGAGGTGCGGATTGCTTTCGACGGTGACGCCGTGCTGTTCAGCGACGAGGCCGAGCAGGTGTTCCAGCGCCAGGGGTTGGACGCCTTTCAGCAGCACGAACAGGACCGCGCCGCCGTGCCCCTGCCCGATGGGCCTTTCAAACCCCTGCTGGTGGCCTTGCACCGGCTGCAGCAAGCATCATCGGCCACCATGCGCGTCCGCACCGCGCTGGTCACGGCACGCAGCGCACCGGCGCACGAACGCGCCATCCGCACCCTGATGGATTGGGCCATCGACGTGGACCAGGCCATGTTTCTGGGTGGATTGGACAAGGGCGAATTCCTGCGCGAGTTCGAGCCCGACTTCTTTTTTGACGACCAGACCGGCCACATCGAATCGGCGGCCCGCCATGTGCCCGCCGGGCATGTGGCCAGCGGCGTGTCCAACCCCGGCCACTGACACCTGGGTCGAATGCCCCAAACGGCCCAGGCGACCTCGGATCACGGAATGGGCGCCGGGCTGAGCACCTGGGCCTGGTTGCCATGGCCCATCTGCCCCTCGGCATTGCGGCCCCAGCCCCACAACAGGCCATCGGTGCCGATGGCGAAGGTGGTGAACGGCCCCGCCGACAGCTTGACCCAATGGCGCGCACTGCCCACCTGCGTGGGTTGCACCTTGGGGGTCAAACCACCATCACCCAGCTGACCGTCGCCGTTGGCACCCCAAGTCCAGAGTGTGCCGTTGACCCGAATGGCGGCGCTGTGGGCGCTACCGGCCTTGGCCAGCAACCAGTCGCCATCGGTCCCCACCCGCACGGGCGCGTTGGCGTCGGACCCTGTGCTGCCGGAACCCAGCTGCCCCTGCACGTTGCTGCCCCATGCGAACAGGGCACCATCGGCCCGAATGGCCAGGGTGTGGTTGCCTCCGGCGGCCACCGATGCCCAGTTGCTGCCCACCACGGCCACGGGAACAGTGCTGTCCGTGCTGAGGCCACTGCCCAGCTGGCCGCTGAAGTTGTTGCCCCAGGCCCACAGACTGCCGTCGCTGCGCCGGGCCACGGAATGCTCGGCGCCGGCGGCCACCGCCGTCCACGTCGTCAGCGCGCCCACCTGCGTGGGTGAGCTCTGATCCACCGTGGAACCAATGCCCAGCTGCCCGCTGAAGTTGCGGCCCCAGGCCCACAACGTGCCGTCTTTTTTGACGGCCAGGGTGTGGTAGCTGCCCACGGCCACATCGGTCCAGTCCTTGTCTTTGCCCACGGCGGTGGGCTCACTCAGGCCGGCGAGGTTGCCCATGCCGAGTTGGCCATTCTGGTTCAGGCCCCAGGCCCACAGCGTGCCGTCGGTGCGCAGGGCCACGGTGTGGAACTCCCCCGCCGCCACCCGTGACCAGGTTTTCTGGCTGCCCACCACCACCGGCGTGAGGCGGTCTTGCAGAGTGCCATCCCCCACCTGGCCCGAGCGGTTCTGGCCCCAGCCGTACAGACTGCCGTCGGATTTGATGCCCACCGTGTGGTTGCCACCGCCAGCCACCGCCTGATAGGGCGTGGCCACAACCACACGGGCCGTACCGGTGACGGTGCCCACGGTCGCGGTGACGGTGTCGCTGCCCACGGCTTTGGCCGTGAGCTCGCCGCTGGTCGCATCCACCGCAGCCACGGTGCCACCAGCAGACCAAGCAATGCCCGTGGCCAATGCCTGGATGCTGCCATCCGAATATCGCGCGGTGACGGAAAAGGTTTGTTTGGCGCCCACCACCAGCGTCACGGAGGCGGGTGACACACTCAGCCCCTGCAACACCACCGGCGTGGGTGAAGGGGTGCTGGGCGCGGGGTTGTCGCGGTTCTCCTGCGCCCCACCCCCACAGCCCACCAGGCCCATGGCCACCATGAACAAACCCACTCCCCACCCGATTTTTCGCATGACGCTGCACCCCAATAGGTTGAAACTCGTTTCAGTGTAGGCCGATCAGACACCCGCGATGCCACGGACAAATGCACTTTTCGCCCGCAGTTTGGTCCACTGGCCCACTACCATGCACCTCACATGAACCCAGCACACCACTCCCCCCTGTCTTTGTGGGCCACCTGGCGACACAAGGTCCAACTCACCACCACCATGCTGCGCCGCGTCTGGGCACTGGCGCGGCCCTATTTCGGTTCCGACCAGCGCTGGCAGGCACGCGGGCTGCTGGCGGCCATCGTTGCGCTGAACCTGGGCGCGGTGTACATGCTGGTGCTCATCAACGACTGGAACCGCCTGTTCTACGACGCGCTGCAGAACAAGGACCAGACCGTGTTCTGGCAACAGCTGGGGCGGTTTGCGTGGCTGGCGGGGGGCTACATCGTGATCGCGGTGTACAAGTTCTACCTGACCCAGCTGCTGGAGATGCGCTGGCGCGCCTGGATGACCGCCCACTTCATGGACCGGTGGCTGAGTGCCCAGGCCTTCTACCGCATGGAACTGATGCGCTTTGCCCACAGCGACACAGCCGCCACGCCCGACAACCCCGACCAGCGCATGGCGGAAGACCTGAACCTGTTCACCAGCTATTCGGTGGGGTTGAGCATGGGCCTGCTGAACGCGGTGGTCACCCTGGTGAGTTTTGTGGGCATTCTGTGGGGGCTGTCGGGTGCGTTTGGCTTTGAAGTGCTTGGACAACAGTGGGAAATACCCGGCTTCATGGTCTGGATGGCGCTGATCTACTGCCTGGTGGGCAGCGTCATCACCCATTTCATTGGTCGGCCACTGATGGGGCTCAACTTCGAGCAACAGCGGCGCGAGGCCAACTTCCGCCACCACCTGGTGCGGGTGCGCGAATACAGCGAGTCCATTGCGCTGGACCGTGGCGAAGCGGTGGAGCGCCAACACCTGGGCCAACGGTTCACCGACGTGCTGGCCAATTACCTGGCGCTCATCCGCGCCCAAAAGCGCCTGACCTGGTTCACCGTGGGCTTTGGGCAAGCAGCGGTGGTGTTCCCCTTTGTGGTGGCCGCGCCCCGGTTTTTCAGCGGCGCCATCCAGTTGGGTGAGCTGATGCAGATTGCCTCGGCCTTTGGGCGGGTGCAAGACTCGCTGGCCTGGTTCATTGACAACTACGCCTCGCTGGCCGCGTGGCGGGCCACCACCGACCGTCTGACCAGTTTTGAAGACAGTTTCAGCGCTCCAGCGCTTGTCAATATTGAACCTTCAGCTACACATGTGGATGAATCACCTTCCGCCATGGGTGGCGACAGCTGGCAGACCCAGGGGCTGATCCTGCGCTTGCCCAATGGCCAGGCGCTGGGTGCGCCCAGTGAACTGCGCCTGTCGGCGGGCGATGCGGTGCTGGTGCAAGGGCCGTCGGGCAGTGGCAAGTCCACCCTGTTCCGCGCCCTGGCCGGTATTTGGCCTTGGGTGGAGGGTCACATCCAGCGCCCCCCTGACCACGCCCAGCGCACCCAGTTTCTGCCCCAGCGGCCGTATTTTCCGAACGGCCCGTTGCGCGATGCCCTGGCCTACCCCGAGCCCGCCAGCCGCTACAGCGACGCCCAGCTCAACCAGGCGCTGCGCCACGCGCTGTTGCCACAGTGGGCCGAGCAACTGGACGTGGAAGCCGCGTGGGGGCAAACCCTGTCGGGCGGCGAGCAACAGCGGCTGGCCGCCGCCCGCGTGCTGCTCAAACAGCCCCGGTGGCTGTTTGTGGACGAAGGCACCAGCGCGCTGGATGCCGAGGCCGAGGCCCACATCTATGCCCAGCTGCAGGCCGTGGTATCGGCCAATGGTGGTGCCATGGTGTCGATTGCCCACCGACCGCAGGTGGCCCAGTACCACCAGAGCCAGTGGCGGGTCCTGCCACAAGCGACCGCCCCAACGGCGGCGGCCTGATCAACCCCTGGGCTGGCCCATGTAGCCCGCAAAGCCCTTGGCCCGCAGCTCGCAGGCCGGGCAGGCGCCACAGCCGTATCCCCAGCTCTGCCGGTGGGTTCGGTCTCCCTGGTAGCAGGTGTGGGTGTGTTCCAGGATCAGGTCCACCAGCCGCTGCCCGCCACCGGCGGCGTCGGCCTGCTGGCCCAGGGTGTGGGCCAGGCGCCAGGTGTCGGCCTTGTCTATCCACATCAGCGGTGTGTCGATCAGAAAGCGCTTGTCCATGCCCAGTGACAGCGCCAGCTGCATGGCCTTCATGGTGTCGTCGCGGCAATCGGGGTAGCCGGAAAAATCGGTTTCACACACGCCGGTGACGATGACCGGCAGGTCGCGGCGGTAGGCCAGCGCAGCCGCCAGCGTCAAAAACAGCAGGTTGCGCCCCGGCACAAAGGTGTTGGGCAGACCGGTGCTTTCCATTCGAAACGCCATGTCGCGGGTCAGCGAGGTTTCGCTCACCTGCCCCAGCACGGCCAGGTCCAGCACATGGTCCTGGCCCAGGCGCGAGGACCAGGCGGGAAACTGCTGGCGCAATTCGGTCAACACGGTCAGGCGGGCCACCATTTCCACATGGTGGCGCTGGCCGTAGTCAAAACCAATGGTTTCCACCCGCTCAAAACGGGACAGGGCATGGGCGAGGCAGGTGGTGGAGTCCTGTCCACCCGAGAACAAAACAAGGGCTGAGGTGTGCATGGGCGGCATCATGCCGCAAATGCCCCGCGTCACAGGCCGCGCTGGGGGGTGAATGTCTGTCCCACGGGCTCCCGTGCCGTGCCCAGCAGCTCGATGACGGCGCGGTTGGCTTCATCGAGGCTGAAGCCGCCCCGCTCGCAGATGGCGGGCATGTCGGCCACGTCCAGCGGGTTGCTCATGACGCGCGCCGTGTCCAGGTAAGCCACATAGGGGCCGTCGTGGCGCACCAGGCTGTTGAACACCCGCGATGACAGCGGCAGCTGGTTGAGCAGCTCGGGCAAGGGCTCCTTCAGCAGCCGGTCCAACTGCGAAAACACGCCCGCCAGCTGCACTTCGCCCTTGAGTTCTTCGTCCGAATTGGGGCCCAGCAGCAGGCGCATCAGGCGGGTGCGCATGAGCATGGCATGGCGCAAAGGGTGGAGCGACTTGTCGGTGCTGGCGGTTTTGTACACCCCCATCAGCCAGGTGCGCAGCTGGTTGTAGCCCAGCATCATCAGCGCATGCCGCACCGATTCCACCTCGTGCGTCAGGCCAAACGCCGCCGAATTGACCAGGCGCAACAGCCGATACACCATGACCGGGTCCTGCACCAGCAAGGCCTCCACGGTCTGAATGGGCACCTCGGCCTCCATGGCCTGCATGACCTGCAGCGCCACGCGTTGGTCCATGGGGACGGCCTGGTGGGCCTTGGCACTGAGCAGCTCGTCTTCGGGCCAGCCCACCACACCCCAGGCTTGGCGCTTGTCCAGGCAGTGGTCGGCCAGCGCCCGGCTGCTCACACCCTGGTAGAGGTGCCCGGCCAGAATGGGACTCTCCACCCGGCTGCTGGCCCCGGCGGCGGTGAATTCACCCCCCTGGGCCGCCACCTGCAGGGCCAGCAGGGCGTCATCCACCGACACCTCGAGCACGCCACGCAGGCCCTGGAATTTTTTGGCGTAGGGCTCAAAGTGGGCCAGCGGCCCGTGCCACAACAGCTGGTGGCCGAATCGGCGGGCTTTGAGCAGCAGTTCCAGGGCTTCGGGCTTGGCCCAGATGAATTCGGGCACCTCCAGCCAAGTGTTGCGCACCGGCGCCTGCTTGAGCAGGGCCACCAGCAAAGGGGGTGAGGTGGTGGTCAGCAGCAGCGGCGGGGCATCGGCCGGGAAGTCCTCGGTGAGCACCCCCAGCAGCCGCACCAAGTCCACCGGCTTGTCGTGCACGGCATGGATGGTCAACCGCGACGCGCAAATGCGGCGGGAGCGGTCCCAGACGGGTTCAAACGCAAACGCAATGTCGTCGAGGTCAGAAGGCATCATGTGCCAACATTACCTCAAATAATCGAACATCGACATCTTCTGCACCTGCGAATAGGACTGCAGCGCCGCCTGGTAGGCGGTCTGGTTTTTCTGGAAATCGGAGATGGCCTTGACCATGTCCACATCGACCAGCTCGGAGTTCTCTTTTTCGTAGGCCACGGACCGCTCGGCAAACAGGTTTTGCATGCTGTCGGCCCGGTTGAGCCAGTCGCCCAGCTTGCCGCGTGCAGCCAGCAACTGGTCCTGGCGCACGGACAGCTGCGCGTGCACCGAGTTCAGCTCCTGGGTCAGGTCGTGACCGGATTCGCCCTGCTCCAGCGCGCCGATGGCGCGGTCCAGGGTTTCCCAGATGTCCCGGTCCACGGCCGGGCGCACGGTGAAGCTGGCATTGGTGGTGAAGTCCGCCGCAGCGTCGGACTTGAGCTTCACGCTCATGCCATCGAAGTTGAGTTCCACGGTGTCCCCCACCACCGTGGGCACCACCGCGTAGGGGGCTGGCGCGGGACCCGGCAAAGGTGTGTTGGTGCGGTTGTTCTGGGTGACCTGCCAGGTACCCGGTGCACCCGCGGTGTAGGCAATGGTGTAGCTGCCCTGCGACTGGCCCAGCGCATCGGTGCTCAGGTCAAACACATCGGGGTTGGGGGTGGTGACATTCACGGCGAACGCCCCAAATGACCCCGAGTTGCTGGCCACATTGGCCCCCACACTGTTGGCTACCACGCCCTTGAACACCCGGTACCCGTCCAACCCCATGGGCAGCGAGGTTTCCGTGGCAGCTGCCTGGCCACGAAGCGCATCCCAGGTGACGGACCGGCCATCCGGCCCGTAGGTGGTCTGGTTGACCGATGGGTCTGCCAGTTGCTCCACAAACGGCTGCCCGTTGGCGCTCAGTGGCCCCAACCCGGCAAACAGCGGGTTGCCGGCCGAGTCCTTCTGGTTGGCAAGCCCCACCAACTGCTCGCGGATGCCCTTGAGCTGGTTGGCAATGGTCAGCTTGTCGCTGGCGTTCATGGCGCCGTTGCCCGCCTGCACCAGCAACTCTTTGGCCTGGGCGTACAGATCGGTCACCGTGGCCAGGGCGCTTTCGCCCTGCTGCAGGGAGCGACGCGATGCTTCCAAACCGCGCAAGTCCGCCGCCGTGCGGGCCATGCGGTTCTGGGTGCGCTCGGACAGCGTGGCGGCCACGGCATCGTCGCTGGCCTTGAGCACGCGCTTGCCCGAGCTGAGTTGTTCCTGTGACACCCCCAGCTGAGACTGGCGCTGCTGGATGTTCAGCAGCGCCCGGTCGTAGGTGTTGGCGGTGGAAATGCGGTAAATGCTCATGGTGGTCTCCCAGGCCGTTCCGTGCGTTGGCAGCTCAGCGGAAGGCCGACATCAGGGTGTCAAACAGGCTTTGCACCGTGCCCATGTACTTGGCCGATGCCTGGTAAGCCTGCTGGTACTGGATGAGCTTGGCGGCCTCTTCATCCAGGTTCACGCCCGCCTGGTTGGCGCGTTGGGTTTCGGCGGAAGCCGCTTGCGTCTGTGAAAACTCGGCCGAAAACTTGACCTCTCCCAGCTTGGTGGCCACGCTGGAGAACACCGGCACATAGCCATCGGCCAGCGTGGTGTTGCCATCGAACACCTGCTTGTCGCGCAGGGCCAACACCGCCTGGGCGTTGCCCGCGTTGTAGCGCACGGCGCCGGTGGTGGTCTGGGACAGCGCGAAACTGTCACCCGTCGATGGCTGGCCACGCAGGGTGAGCTGGTAACTCCACTGGTTGCTGGGCGGACCGGCGCCATCGTCGTAGGTGATGGTCATGGGGCTGCCGGGCGTGTAGTTCACCGCCAGCGCGGGCGTGATGGTGGCGGGCAAGGTCGGCGCTGGCGACAGGGCAAATTGGCTGGTCCCGGCGTTGAAGGTCAGCGTCAACCCGGGCAACGGGGTGGCTGGCAGGCTGCCTTGCCGCAAAGTGACCGACGTGGCCTCTATCTCCGCAGCGCCCTGGTTGGTGGAGGCCACGGCCACCGACACGCGGCTGGCCACAGCCAACTCGGCGGGTGACTGAAGGGCCACGCTGAGCTTGGCCGCTGCATCGGCCGCTGGCCGAAGCAAAAACCGATCACCTGCGGCGGTGCCCACGGCGCCGTTGAGCGTGAGGCCATCAAACTCCACCGACGACACGCCCAGGGCGATGTTGACCGATGCTGACTGAAAGCCATCGTTGGGTGGCGAACCGCCGGGGCTGTATAGGGCGGGGTTGAAGTACTTGCCATCGGCGGCGCGCTGGATGGTCACGTCCGAACCGGTGGCGTAGGTCACCACGTACTCAGAAGCAGCCAGCGCAGCACCGTTGGCCACCGTCATGACCAAACCGGCGGCCGTGCCGGTGTTGGTCGCCGCCCCTTTGCCCAGCAGCGGCCCCGTGTTGAAAAAGGCGCCGCCCGGGCTGCCGTCGAGCGCCAGGCCGCTCTGGTGCTGCTGGTTGACCTCCGTGGCCAGCGCCAGCGCCATGCGGCCCAGCGAGGTCTTGGTTTGCGCCAGGTCCTTGTTGATGAAATCCTGCAGACCCTTGAGTTCACCGCCCGCCAGGAATTCGTCCTGAATGGCGAACTTGGAGGTGCCCTGCACAAAATTGATGACCTGCTTGTTGTCACCGTCCAAGGGGTCGCGGTCTGCGCTGAGCGAGGCGGCCTTGTTGCCCAGCACCAAGGGCAGGCTGCCGGCGGCGAACACGGTCAGCGTGCCATCGTCGGCGCCGATGGTGGAAATCTGGATTTTTTTGCCGAGATCGGCCAGCAACTTGTCCCGTTGGTCCAGCAAGTCGTTGGGCACAGGACCCGACTGCGAGCGCGCAATCCGGTCATTCATGGCCGCAATCTGTTGCGCCAGCAGGTTGATGTCCTTGACCACCTGGGTGGACTGAAGTTTGGCCGTGGTGCCGATTTCGTCCAGGCGACTGGCCGTGTCGCGGATGCGCGCGGCCAGTTCGTCGGAACGGGAAATGACCACGCCCCTGGCCGTGGCATCGGCGGGCGAGGACTGCACATCCACCCACGCGTTGAGCGCGCTGTTGAGCATGGTGCCCAGGCTGCCTGCCCCCAGCGGGAACAGCCCTTCCACCTGCTGCATCTTTTGCAGGCGCACGGCGTCGGCGGACGCCGTGGTTTGGGTGGCATTGGCCTGGCGGGTCAAAAATGCATCGTAAGAGCGTTGCACCGATGCAATTTCAACCCCTTTGCCAAAGTAGCCGTTGCCCAGCTGCTGGCCGGGCACCTGTTGCAACTGGGTGGTCTGCCGCGAATAGCCCACGGTGTTGGCGTTGGCAATGTTGTGGCCAATGGTCTGCAACACCGCCAGGTTGGTGGTGAGCGCGCGGCCAGCGATGTTGAGGCTCATGGTGGGCTCCGGGCATCAGGCCTGGTTGGCGCGCTGCAGGTTCAGCGTGGTGTTGATGGCACGGCTGAGCTTGTTGGCGTATTGGGGGTCGGTGGCATACCCCGCCTTCTGCAGCTGGGTGGCAAAGGCCTGGGCCGAATGCAGGTTTTGCATGGCCGCCTGGTAGCGGGGGCTGTTGCCGATGAGGCGAGCGTAATCGCGGAAGGAATCCTCGTAGGAGTCGTAGGCGCGGAACTTGGCCGTGACCTTGCGGGCTTCGCCGTCGATGTACTCGGTGGTGGTGATTTCGGCCACCTTGCCCGTCCAGCCGCCCGTGGCCTTGATGCCAAACAGGTTGAAGGAGTTGCTGCCATCGGCGTTTTTGATCTCGCTGCGGCCCCAGCCGGTTTCATGTCCCGCCTGTCCCAGCATGAAGCTGGCGGGAATGCCTGCCTCCTGGGCCACCCGGGTGGCCGCCGCACCCAACTTGTCCACAAACGCGGACTGGCTGGCGGTGGGGGTGGTGGCCGACGCGCCGCTGGCGGCTGGCGCGGGCGCGCTGCGCGCCACTTGACCGTAGGCGGTGGCGGCCCGCCCACCCACCACCGCATTGCCCTGGGCTGGCGCGGCGGGAACGGCGGTGGGGTCCATCTGCCTGGCCAGCTGGCGCTCGATGGCCTCGCTCAGACCACCGGGCATGCCCGTCATCTGCACGGCCAGCTGCTGGTCCAGCAAATCGGTGGCCAGCCCTTCGCCAGGGTCGGGCTCCATGAGACCGGATTTGGCGGTGGCCTCGCGCATGCTTTTGATGAGTTCGCGCATGAACAGCGATTCGAACTGTTTGGCCGCCTCCTTCAGGGCCGCCTTGCTGTCCTGACCAGCCTTGAATTTCAGGCCGTTGAGCGAATTGACGTCGCCCGCCAGGGCCTGCGAAGTCGACAGGGCATTGCCCATGCCGAGCACACCCGATGTGGCAGAAGTGGGGTTCATGTCAGATCACCTCCAACTCGGCGTTGAGCGCACCGGCGGCCTTGATGGCCTGCAAAATGGCCAGCAGGTCCTGCGGCGTGGCCCCCAAGGCATTCAGCGCCTTGACCACGTCGGCCAGCTGGGCACCTTGCTGCATCTGAATGAGCGCACCGGGCTCCTGCTGGATTTTGATGTCCACCTTCTCGGTCACCACGGTCTGGCCGCCGGTGGACAGTGCGTTGGGCTGGCTGATGACGGGGGTGGAGCTGATGCTGACCGACAGGCTGCCGTGGGCCACGGCCACCGGGCTGAGCGTGACGGCCTGGTTGAGCACGATGGAGCCTGTGCGCGCATTCACAATGACGCGGGCCATGGGCACCGTGGCCTCCATGCGCAGCTCTTCCAGTTGGGCCAGAAACGCCACGCGGGCGTTCGAGTCCGCCGGGGCCCGCACCTGCACCATGCGGCCGTCGAGCGCCTGGGCCGTGCCCTGCCCCATGGCCTGGTTGATGGTTTGGGCCACGCGGCTGGCGGTGGCAAAGTCGGCGCTGTTCAGGCCCAGGGTGATGCTGTCACCGCCCAGAAAACCGGTGGGCACGGCACGCTCCACCTGACCACCACCGGGAATGCGCCCGGCACTCAGGTGGTTGACCTGCACCTTGCTGCCCCCGCCGGATGCACCGGCACCACCCACGATGAGGCTGCCCTGGGCCAGGGCGTAGATTTCGCCGTCCACACCCTTGAGCGGCGTGGTAATGAGCGTGCCACCGCGCAGGGACTTGGCGTTGCCAATGGACGCCACCGTCACATCGACCGACTGCCCCGGCTGGGCAAAGGCGGGCAACTGGGCCGTGACCAGCACCGCGGCCACGTTCTTGAACTGGGGGTTGATGCCTGCTGGCAGGGTGATGCCCATTTGCTGCAGGTAGTTGTTCATGGCCTGCGAGGTGTATTGCATCTGGTTGGTCTGGTCGCCCGTGCCGTCCAGCCCCACCACCAGGCCATAGCCGGTCAACTGGTTGGTGCGCACGCCTTGCACGGCGGCCACTTCCTTGATGCGCATGGACTGCGCCTGTGCCCAGGGCAGCACGACCAAGCTCAGCACCAGGCCCAACACGCACTGGGCCAGGCGCAGTCGTGACAAAGCCAGCGGGGCGCGGGCGGCACCTGCTGGCTGGGGGTTGGCGGCTGGAAACATGTCGGCACTCCTTGTCTGGCACAACGTGCCGCACCGGGTGCTTCACGCTGTTCGACAAGTTTGCCGAAAACTAAAACGGGAGAATGCTCAAAAAGACCCGTGATAACCAGCCAATTTGCTGTGCATCGGCCTGCTGTCCGCGTCCGCGCGACAGGATGCGCGCGTTGGCCACCTGGGTCGAGGCCACCACGTTGCCGGGCCTGACGTGGCGCGGGTCCACCGTGCCGGAAAACCGCAACACATCCACGTTCTGGTTCACGCCGATCTGCTTTTCCCCCACCACCAGCAGGTGGCCGTTGGGCAACACCTCCATGACGGTGGTGGTGATGGTGCCGGTGAAGGTCTGGTTGTTGGCCGTGTCGCCGGTGCCCTTGAACTCGTTGGCACTTTCGGCACCCGTCCCCAGTTTTCCCAACAGGGAACTGCCCGCACCCAGCAAAGGCAGCGAAGTGATGGAGGCATCCACCTTGCCCGTTTTGCTGACGTTGGACGTGGACTTCTGTGACGCCGACACCGACTCCACAATTTGTATGGTCAGGCTGTCGCCCACCAGGCGGGCGCGCGGGTCTTCGAAGCCGGGCCGGTAGCTGGCCGCCTGAAACAGCCCACCCGACGCGGGGCGTTGCATGGCGGCGGCCTGCTGGGCCTGCTTGCGCCAGTCAATGGGCGGGGATTCCGCCAGATCGACCTCAGGGGTCTGGTGCAGCGAGGCACAACCGCTCAGGGCCAGCAGGCACAGGGCGGCCACGCCGCCGCTGAGTCGGCGAAAGGCCATGAATTTAGGCATAGCAAACATATCAATACCTTTAAGCGCTGGATGCCAAAAACATTTAAAAATCACAATTGACCCAACTTGGCCAGCATCTGGTCCGAGGTCTGAATGGCTTTGGAATTCATCTCGTAGGCCCGCTGGGTCTGGATCATGGTGACCAGCTCCTGCACCACGTTCACGTTGGAGGTTTCCACATAGCCCTGCAGCACTGGGCCCAGGCCGTTGGAGCCCGGGGCGCCGGTGGTGGGGTTGCCGGAGGCGGCGGTCTCGGTGTACAGGTTCTGGCCACGCGGCTCCAGGCCGGCCGGGTTGATGAAGGTGGCCAGTTCCAGGTTGCCCACCACCGTCGGGGCGGCGTTGTTGCCCTGCACCACGCTCACCTGTCCGGTGTTGGAGATGGTGACACTGCGCGCATCGGCCGGGATGGTGATGCCGCCAGAAAGCAGGTAGCCGCCGGAGGTCACCAGCTGCCCTTGGGCATTGACCTGGAAGGCGCCGTCACGGGTGTAGCCGGTGGTGCCATCGGGGTTTTGCACCTGGAAAAAACCCGCTCCGTTGATGGCCACGTCCAGGTTGTTGCTGCTTTGCTGCAGGTTGCCCTGGCTGAAGTTGCGGCTGGTGGCCACGGTGCGCACACCCAGACCCAGCTGCAAACCCGTGGGCAGCTGTGACTGTTCTGAGCTGTTGGCACCCACCTGGCGCAGGTTCTGGTAGATCAGGTCTTCAAACACCGCCTGCCCGCGCTTGAACCCGTTGGTGGACACGTTGGCCAGGTTGTGGGAAATCACGTCCAGCTGGGTTTGCTGGGCTTGCATGCCGGTTTTGGCGACCCAAAGGGAATTGATCATGGTGTGTTCTCCTGGTTCAGCTGACGTGGCGGGTGCGCCCGGTCATCAGCCCACGCTCAGCAGTTGGCTGGCGGTCTGGTCGTTTTTCTCGGCGGTTTGCAGCAGCTTCATCTGCTGCTCAAATTGGCGGGCAACCTGGATCATGCCCACCATGGCCTCGATGGGGTTGACGTTGGAGCCCTCCAGCGCCGCGTCCTGCAAACGGGCGTTGGGGTCGGCGTTCAGCGGCTCACCCGTCAGGCTGCGGAAGTAGCCGTCGTCGCCCCGCTTGATGCGGGCCTCGGGCGAAGGGCTCACCATTTTCAGGCGGCCCACCACGTTGGCTGGCTCGGTGCCCACCTTGGCGGTGATGGTGCCGTCCGAGCCCACCTGCACCTGGGCACCCTGGGGCACGTTGATGGGGGCCCCCCCCGCATCCAGCATGGGCAGCCCCTGGGGGTTGACCAGGTTGCCTTCCTGCGTGACCTCCAGCGCCCCGGCGCGGGTGTAGGCCTCGGTGCCGTCCAGCGCCTGGATGGCGAAATAGGCGTTGTCACGCGCGGCCACGTCCAGGTTGCGCCCGGTCATGGTGATGGGGCCTGGGCGGTCCAGGTGGCCGGCGGTGGCCTCCAATGCAAACACCCGGGTGCTGGCACCCGAGCCCTCCAGCGGCACCGACCGGTAGGTGGACATTTCTGCCCGGAAACCGGGGGTGGACACGTTGGCCAGGTTGTTGGACAGCGCCTGTTGACGTGCCATGGCCGCGTTCGCGCCCGACGCGGCGGTGTAGATGATGCGGTCCATGGTGGGTCAAGCTCCTGAAAATGTGGGTGTCGGCGTGGCGCTGGTGAACGGCATCAGCGCAGGTTGACCAGGGTGGACAGCACCTGATCCTGGGTCTTGATGGTCTGGGCGTTGGCCTGGTAGGAGCGCTGGGCCACGATCATGTTGACCAGCTCGGCCGTCATGTCCACGTTGGACTCTTCCAATGCACCGGAACGGATCAGGCCCAGACGCCCCTCCTGGGGCGCGCCCTGCACGGCGTCGCCCGAGGCCGAGGTGGCCTGCCAGTAACCGCCGTTGATGGGCTGCAACCCCTGGGGGTTGCGGAACGTGGTCAAGGCAATCTGACCAGCCGCCTGTGACGTGCCATTGGAGTAGCGGGCGGACAGGATGCCGTTTTCGCCGATGGTGACGGAGGTCAGCTCGCCCGGCGAATAGCCATCCTGCTTGAGGTCGTACACCGAAAACTTGGATCCGTATTGCGTCAGGGTGTACGGGCTTTCGGCGGTGCCCGCGCCGATGTTCAGGGGCGGGATGACGATGTCGGCACTGGGAACCACTGCCGGGGCGACGGCAGCTGGAATGGTGATGCCCGTGAGCGTGTTGGCCACCGGCATGCCCGTGGTGGGGTCGAAAGTGATGTTGCCCATGGGCAGCAGGGTGGTGCCGCCGTCGGTGCTGGCCTCCACCTGCCACTCGTTGGCCGTGCTGCCTTTGATGAAATACACCTCCAGCGGCACCGCATTGCCCACCGCGTCGTAGACGTTCAAGGCGGTGCCAAAGGTCTTCTGGCTGGCGGGCAATGGCGCGACGGCTGGCGATGGCAACTGGGGCGTGGTGGTGGCATTCAGGTTCGCCGTCAGAAAGATGCCCTGGCGCAAGGGATCTGGGTCCGTTCCCGTGGCACGGGGCGCAATCACACTGCCGGTGGGCAGTTGCAGGCTGGTCGTGATGACCGAGGTGCGTTTGCCCTCCGAGTCGGTTTCGTAGCCCTGCAACTTGGCACCGTTGTTGGTGATGATGTAGCCCTCTTTGTCGAGCTTGAACTCACCGTTGCGCGTGTAGGCGGTGGAGCCGTCGGTGGAGGTGACCTTGAAAAACCCCTCGCCGTTGACGGCCAGGTCCATGTTGTTGCCCGTCACCTTGATGTTGCCCTGGGTGAACATCTGGGAGACCGTCGCCACCGACACACCAATGCCCCCGTTGCTGCCCCCGGCAGCCCCCAGCGAACTGGCGTACATCTCCGAGAACTCGGCGCGTCCGGCCTTCATGCCGGTGGTGTTGGCGTTGGCGATGTTGTGGCCGATCACGTCCAGATTTTTGCTGGCGGCGTTCAAGCCAGACAGTCCTGTACCGAAACTCATGGTGTTCTCCTTGGGGTATGGGGTGGGGAATCAAGGGGCTGGGGGCAACCCATCAGCGGTACCCGATGACCTGGTCGTATCCGAAAGATTGGCCGCTGCTGCTCGTCAGCTTGAGGGCGCCGTTGCTCATGCCCACCGCGGCGATGGGCGCCAGGCTGATGGTCTTGGCCGTCACGGGTTTGCCCGCTGCGGTGGCCGTGACACTGAAGCTGCGAACCTGGGCGGGATCAACCCCCGCCATCGGCACCTGGAAAAACTGCTGCCCGCTGGCCTGGGGACCCAGCGACACGGTACCCAGCACCTGTCCGGCCTTGCCCATCACATCCACGCGCACGCTGTCGGCTGACGCAGCCAGGTCAAAGCCACCAAAAGCCACTTCCTCTTCCACCACGGGGGTGTTGCCTTCGACCAGGGCAGTCCGGCCAATCAGGGACACGCCCTGCAAGGCCTGCAGGCTGCCGAACTGGGTGGCCATGTTGCTCATGGTCTGGTTGAGTTGCTGGATGCCGCTGACCGTGTTGATCTGTGCCATCTGGCTGGTCAACTGGGCGTTGTCCATGGGGTTGAGTGGGTCCTGGTTGCCCAACTGCGCCACCAGCATGGTCAGGAACTTGTCCTGCGCGGCCTGGGGGTCGGTTTTGTCCTTGTTGGCAGCGCCGGTGGTGTTGTACGCATCGATCTGCGAGCTGCTGAGCGGTGTCATGAACATGGTGAAGGTCCTTCAGGTGAGGCGGGGCACGCTCATTGGCCCATTTGCAGGGTTTTGAGCATCAGGGACTTGGCCGTGTTCATCACTTCCACGTTGTTCTGGTACGAGCGCGAGGCCGACATCATGTTGACCATTTCCTCCACCGGGTTCACGTTGGAATGCGTCACGTAACCCTCGGCGTCGGCGCTGGGGTGGTTGGGTTCGTGGGTGCGGCGGGCGGGGGCATCACTCTCGGAGATGGTTTTCACCCTCACGCCAGCGGTGCCCGGGTCGTTGCCGGGCATGCTTTGGAAAAGCACCTGGCGTGCCTTGTAGGCCTTGCCGTCGGGTCCTGCCACGGCATCGGCGTTGGCCAGGTTGCTGGCCACCACGTTGAGGCGCTGGGCCTGTGCGCTGATGGCACTGCCCGACACCCCAAAAATGTTGAACATGGACATGGTTTGACTCCTCGGGGCTGACGGCGCTCAGCTCATTGGCCGGTGATGGCACTGAGCATGGTCTTGACATGCCCATTGATGAACCGCAACGTGGACTCGTAGCGAATGGCGTTGTCGGTGAAGTTGGCCCGCTGCTGATCCAGGTCCACGGAGTTCCCGTCCAGGCTGGGCTGGGTCTGCACCGTGTAGGCCAACGGGCTGCCGATCAGCCCCTCCGAGCTGGTGATCGCGCGGTGACCCGCACTGGTTTGTGCCAGACCCGGAGCGCGCTGACCGGTGAGGGCGTTTTGCAGCGCGGCGTTGAAATCAATGTCCCTGGCCACATAGCCGGGGGTGTCCACGTTGGCGATGTTGCTGGCCAACACTTGCTGGCGTTGCGCACGCAGCTGCAGCGCACTGGAAAGGGTCTCCAGCCGACCCGTCATTTGCTCAAGCATGGTGTGCTCCGGTGGCAGCGGCTTGGACTGAACCCAGACCGACGGCAGCCACTGATGAACCGGCGGTGGACAAATTATGGAAATCTTGAGCACTTTCAATCGCCGGATAAGCCACCCCAAGACCCGGCTTATCAAAGCCATTGCGCAGCAGCACAGCACTACAGTCGGTAGCGACCGAGACACGCCGTCAAGGAGTCCGCCATGATTCACCCAGCCTCACACCAGCACCGCCCCCCCAGCACACGACCCGCCGCGCCTCCGTGGGGTCGGCGCGTTGGCATGGGGGTCCTGCTGGGGTGGGCGCTCATCGGCAGCGTGGCCGCGCAGCAAGACAGTGGCCAAAGCGCGCTGAACCATTTCGCCCGCCAGTGGATAGACGAAACACTCAGCGCCACCGATCTGCAGTCATCCACCCCGTTGCGCCCAGAGGTGGTCATTGGCCACCTGGACCCCCGGTTGCAGTTGGCCCCCTGCGCACGCATGGAGCCCTACCTGCCCAGGGGTACCCAACTGTGGGGGCGCAGCCGCATCGGCCTGCGCTGCGTGGAAGGCCCCGTGGCCTGGAACGTGTACCTGCCTGTGACCATCAAGGCCTGGGGTCCTGCCTGGGTGGTCAAGCAAACCGTACAGGCCAACGCCACCCTGACCCCCGCCGATGCGGAGCTGGTGCCCGAGGTGGATTGGGCCGACTCGCGCCACCCCGTCATCGCACTGCCCGAGCAATGGGTGGGCATGCAAGCCTCATTCACCCTGATGCCCGGACAGACCTTGAGGCAAAATGCCGTCCGGCCACCCCAGGTGTTCGCGGTGGGCACCCAGGTCAGGGTCACCGCCACGGGCACAGGCTTTGAAATGTCGGCCACCGGTCAGGCCATGAGCACCGGGTACGTGGGCCAGCAGGCCCGCGTCAAACTGGCCAACGGCAAACTCATTTCCGGCCTGGTCAACAAAGACGGCGCCGTCGAAGTCAACATCTGAACCGCCCACGGCGCAGAGGCGGTCATGCCTTCCGCGCGTGGCACCCACGCCGCACTCGCCACGGTTGACGTGGCATTCCACCGTTGTTTTTTGAGAAAAAAGGTTAAAGTCCCTCTCCAGACTGCCGATAGTCTTTCCAAACCGCCCCGAAACGGGCTTGGAGAGTGCCATGAAATTAGACCTGATGTCCGAAATCCAGACTGGTGTGTCACCCACAAGTGCCACCAAACCTGTCGAACGCCCAGCCAATGGTGCTGCTGGTGCGGGGCGGGCTGCGTCTGGTGCCAACGCATCCGCGCCTTCCAACGCAGCGGCTCGCGGCGTCACGGTCACACTGTCTGCACAGTCGCAATCACTCGGCGGGGTTCAGGGCTCGTCCAACGACGTGGTGGACACCGGCAAGGTCGAAGCCATGAAAGCCGCCATTGCCAACGGCAGTTTCAAGGTGAACGCCGAAGCCATTGCCGACAAACTGCTGGCCAATGCCAGCGAAATGCTGACCGCTTCCCGCCGTTGAGTGCCCGAGGCGTCCACCTGAGGCGTGTGGGTGTGTAAAGTCACACCATGTCTGACCCCAACCCGTTCCTTCAAACCCTGTCCACCCAGTTGGACACCATAGAAGCCGCATTGCTCCAACAGGACCCTGCGGCTGTTTCTTTGGCGTGCCAGCAATTGCAGCAATTGCTGGTGGAACGCTCCCGCCAGCCCACGTCGGACAACTGGTCATCGGCCCAGGATCGCCTGGCGGCAGACCGCATTGACCAGCGAATGAAGTCTGTGCGCGCTACCTTGCTTCAACAAGGTGCGGCAGCAGGACGGGCCTTGGCCACGTTGTTGCCCGCCGAAACCTTGGACTCTTACGGAGGCAAAGCGGCGTTCGGCACGTCCTCACGCGGTCCGAACACCCGCTTTTACCAAGCCTGACGCTCGCCCGAAGGCCACACGCCATTCAGTCCAACGGCATGAAGTCCGTCTGGTAGCTGCGTTTGCCGATTTGAACGGGTTGTTCCATCCCCCGTCCCTGGCTGATGGCCTCCTCGAACGCCTTGAGCTCCTCAGGGGTGATGCCTTCGAAACCCTGCCGACGGTCTTCCACCAATGTGTCCGGGAAGTCATCGTCGGCATCAGACTTTCTGCCCAAGCGCACCACTTTGCGCAACCCCTCCAGTGTTCCTGTGCCGGGCTGCGCCGGTGCCATCGGTGAGCTGCCTTCCTCAGCGACGGGTGACGCACCCAAGCGGTCGGCCTTGAGCTGGGTCGCAAACACAGAGTCCACCGCATCGGCTTGGTTGTGCAGGGGGGCATTGGGGTCGCGCAGACCCGTCGACAAGCTGTTCAACCGCCAATACACGCCCGCCACGTGCACGCGGTAGCGTTTGGCGGCCGTTTGGATGATCTGTTCCTCCAGGGAACGCCATTCGCCGATGGAGGCAATGGGCCGGCTCGCGGCCAAGGGCAACCACTCCAACATGATGGCGAATCGATGACCCCGTTCATCCAACTGGGCCACGTTCATCCGATAGCCCGGCGACGCCATGCCATGGTCGAGCAAAACGGTTCGCACCGCGTCCTGAACCATTTTCCGCCGGAAAGCCATGCGCTCTTCCAGCGTCATGCGCACTTGCCCGTTCGCAGGCGCTGCACCGTCGGGATGGACAGGGCTTGGGGATTCAAACAGTTTTTTCAGCCACGACATGGTGCGTCACTCACAAGACAATGAAAATGGGCGCTGCCAAGTTAACACAGTGGCGACGGCACCGCCACCGGCCTGGGCTGCCAGCCAAGTGTAAGATGCCCAGCCCACCAAACCCCCACCCAGCGGACCCGTTTTGGATCACCTCATTTCGTTCCTGCAGGCCATGGTCATTGTGCCCCTGACCTTGCTGCCCATCATCAACCCGCTGAGTGGGGCGCCCGTGTTCCTGGCCACCGCCGGGCGCGATGCGCACGTGATCAAGCGACTGGCGCGCCAAGTGGCCATCAACTGCTGGTACGTGCTGGTGCTGTCCATGCTCGTCGGCACCTACATGCTGGAGCTGTTCGGTATTTCTTTGCCGATTGTCCGAATCGGCGGTGGGCTGCTGGTGGCCGCCACCGGCTGGCGCATGCTCAACAGCCAAGACGCCGCGCGGGATGAGGTGCGCCAGGCGGTGGCCGACAAGCAGGCGCCGGTGATGTCAGAGGTCGACATTGTCAAGGCCAGTTTTTTCCCCATCACGTTCCCCCTGACCACGGGGCCGGGCACCATCGCGGCCGCCATTGCGCTGGGTGCCAAATTGCCCAGCCAACCCAGGTTGTATGTGGTGGGCGCTTTTGTGGCCGTGTTGGGCGCTGGCATCACCGCCCTGACCATTTATTTGGTGTACCGCCACTCAGGGGCGTTGATGAAACGCCTGGGTGACATTGGCACACTGGTCATGATGCGGTTGGTGGCCTTCATCCTGCTGTGCATCGGCATCGAAATTCTCTGGGCAGGCTGGGTGGAACTCAACCAATTGCCCCGTTGACGCGCGTGGTGCCACCACCCACACGCCCCACCCCATCGCGAAAGTGAACACCCCATGCGACTGACTTCCATCGCCGCAGCCCTGCTCGGCACCTGCACCCTCATGGCTGGCCAGGCGGCCCGAGCGGAAACCGTGGGCGAGGTGAGCACCGTGTTCAAACTCATCGGCGCCAACCACAAAATAGTGGTGGAAGCCTTTGAAGACCCCAAGGTCAAGGGCGTGGTGTGCTACGTGTCGCGGGCCAAAACCGGGGGCATCGCCGGCTCACTGGGTTTGGCCGAAGACAAGTCGGAGGCGTCGATTGCCTGTCGCCAGGTGGGCCCCATCGCTTTCGAGGGCAAGCCCCTGAAAATGAAAGAGGAAGTGTTCAGCGAGCGCATTTCGCTGGTTTTCAAAACCTTGCAGGTGGTGCGCATGGTGGACGCACCACGCAACACCCTGGTTTACCTGACCTATTCCGACCGGGTCATTGAAGGCTCACCCCAAAACAGCGTCACCGCTGTCTGGCTGGGGCAAGGGACCGCCATCCCCCTGGACAAGTGAGCCCGACCGCCCACCCGAACAGGGGGTGGGCCTGCCATGTCAGCGAGGCACGAGGAAGACCGCTTTTTCTTCCACATGGATGGCTGGGTCTGACGCGGACTGGATGCTGAACTTCATGGGATGTGAGCCCGAAGTGGCCGCACCGGGTGGCAACTGGACACGGACCGCCAGCGACCGCACTTCAGTCGGCAACACGTCCACCTCGGGCTCGGAGGCGAGCTGGAGGCCAGCCAGTCCCTCCACCCGGATGACGTAGCGTTGCTTGCTTTCCATCGCGTTCATGATCTGCAAGCGGAACACGTTTTCAATGAAACCCTGCTCGACCTCGCGCGCCAACGCGCCACGGTCACGGATCACGTCCACCTTCAAGGGCACCCGCAGGTACAGGCTCACACCCACCGCCAGACAGATGATGGACAGGATGCCCGTGTAGACCAGCACGCGTGGCCTCAGGGCACGGCGAATCATCTGCGCGGTGCTCCACCCGTTGGCCACGCCGTTCTGGGTGGAATACTTGATCAAGCCCTTGGGATAGCCCACTTTCTCCATGACATCGTCACACACGTCGATGCACGCGCCACAACCTATGCACTCGTATTGCAGCCCTTTGCGGATGTCGATGCCGGTGGGACAGACCTGGACACAGAGTGTGCAGTCCACACACGACCCCAAACCCAGAGCCTTGGGATCGGCTTTTTTCGAACGAGCTCCCCTGGGCTCGCCACGGGCCTCGTCGTAGGTGACGATCATGGTGTCCTTGTCGAACATGGCACTCTGGAAACGGGCATACGGGCACATGTACTTGCAGACCTGCTCGCGCATGAAGCCAGCATTGCCGTAAGTGGCAAAGCCATAAAAGAACACCCAAAAGGTTTGCCAGGGACCCAATGACGCCGCCAATGACAGCGCGGCCAACTCACGGATGGGCGTGAAATACCCCACAAACGTGAAACCCGTCCACAGCGAGAACGCGACCCACAAAGCGTGTTTGCTGGCTTTGCGGCCCAGTTTGGCGAGCGAAAAGGCACTCTTGTCCAGCCGCATGCGCGCCGAGCGGTCCCCTTCGACCTTGTGTTCTATCCACATGAAAATCTCGGTGTACACCGTTTGGGGGCAGGCATAGCCACACCACAGGCGACCGGCCACCGCCGTGAACAGGAACAGGGCCAACGCCGAAATCACCAGCAAGCCAGTGAGGTAGATGAAGTCCTGTGGGTACAACACCAAACCAAAAATGAAAAACCGCCGCGACTCCAGGTCAAACAACACCGCTTGGCGGGCATTCCACTCCAGCCAGGGCAGGCCGTAATACACCAGTTGGGTGAGCCACACCAGTGCCCAACGCCACTTCGAGAAGAGACCGTTCACGGCCTTGGTGTAGATGGCCTGGCTGGACTGGTACAGCGACACGAGCACTTCTTCGGGCTGGCCGCGAGAAGCGTCGGAAGGGGATGGGTCTGACGATGGGGTCATGGGATCTTGCGGAAAGTGTGGTGATGTGCCCGAACATTCCAATTTTCGTGCCACCCTGGCAGGCTGGCCCTGGAAATGCAAGCTGAACACGTCAAAACAGTATGCCAGCTGGCTCTGACGCGACCTGACAGACGCGCCATCGACCCCGCACAGTGGTCGGAGACGGCCAACACCCGCAGCCTCACGCCAGCAATGACAGTCGAGCTTCCAAATCAGGCTGATCACCTGTCATTTTTGACACCCATCCACTCCGCGAGCGTGGGAAACAACCCACTCAGCAGCGTGGCAAGGGCTGCACCGTCAGGACCCAACCCTTGCCGCTTGGTGCCCAGGCCGACGCCAGCATGTGCAATGGCCCCATGGCGTTGGTGGGAATGACGGAGGTGTGGTCGTGGGTGACCACGTATTTGCCGTCGCAGTGCGCCACCACCAGCACGGCCGGCAAATCGCCTGTTTCTGCGGACAACAACAGCACCGGCAAGGCCAGGTGCTGCAACTGCGTCGTTGCCACACGCTGCACCTTGGCTTGCAGACCGGCGACATCGGCGGCGCGCATCAGGTCCTGCACACCCACACGGGCTGGCAGGGTCAGGCCCAGGTGGCGCGCCAACTCACCGGCGGTGAAATCGAGGTTGGTGTGTGCCAGCGCCAACTCGGCCATGGCGGCCATGGCGGCTCTGCCAGCAAACTGACCGGGGAAGAAAAATGCCTCATCAACCGTGTCGTCGCTCTGGGAAGACACGGACTCGCCGGAAGACGAAGGGGGCGGCACACCGTTGGCGGGCGTGGAGGAACTGGTCGACATCATGTGGTGAACTCCCTGAAAATCAGCGGCCAGCAGCACCCGAAATGGGGTAACGCTGGGCCGACGCTTTCATGGTAGACGCCCTGTCTGCGCTGCACCATCCGCCATTTGGGGGAGTGGTGTCGCAGGTGATCCCTCAGTGCCCGCTGGTCTGCAGCCCGCCCACAGCACCAGCGTGGGCACGGCCAGAGAGGCGCCCCATCACGCGACCAAACCACTGGGCCAGGTCATCGACATAGGTGAACACCGCCGGGATGACCAGCAGGCTCAGGAAGGTGGAGGTGATGAGCCCGCCGATGACGGCCACCGCCATGGGCGAGCGGAATGACGCATCGGCCGCGCCCCAGCCCACCGCAATGGGCAACATGCCGGCGCCCATGGCCAGCGTGGTCATGATGATGGGCCGCGCCCGTTTGTGGCAGGCATCCAACAGCGCGTCCATGCGGGGCATGGGGGCCACCACCGGGTGGCCGTCAGACCCGTCGTTGCCCCGGCGCGCCACGATGGCGTACTCCACCAGCAAGATGGAGTTTTTGGTGGCAATGCCCATGAGCATGATGAGCCCGATGAGCGAGGGCATGGAAAAGCTCTTGCCCACCACCAGCAACGCCACAAACGCCCCACCCAGCGACAGCGGCAGCGCCGCCAGGATGGTGAAGGGGTGCAAAAACGCCTTGAACAGCAGCACCAGCACGATGTAAATGCACAACACCCCCGTCAGCATGGCCAGGCCAAAGCTGGCGAACAGCTCGCCCATCATCTCGGCATCGCCAATTTCCACCACTTTCACACCGGGTGGCAGCTGCTTGACGGCTGGCAGCGCCTGCACCAGGCGCGTCACGTCGCCCAGTGGCATGCCCGACAGCTCGACCTCGAAGGTGATGTTGCGCGAGCGGTTGTAGCGGTCAATCACCGCCGGGCCGCTGGTGATGTCCAGGCTGGCCACCTGGCCCACCTGCACCGGTCCGTGGGTGCCGGGCACCGTCAGCCGCGACAGCAGAGCCAGGTCCTGGCGGGCCGCGCTGGCCAGCTTGACCACGATGGGCACCTGGCGCTGCGCCAGGTTGAGCTTGGGCAAGGCCGCGTCGTAGTCGCCCACGGTGGCAATGCGCAGCGTGTCGGACAGGCTGGCCGGGGTGACGCCCAGGTCAGCGGCAGCGGCAAAGTCGGGGCGTATGGCCACTTCCTGGCGCACCAGCGCCGCGCTGCTGGCGATGCTGCCCAGGCCCTGGATGGTGCGCAGGTCTTTTTCCACCGCCGCGGCGGCTGCGCCCAAGGCCAACGGGTCTTCGCCCGTCAGCACCAGCATGTACTTTTCGCCCGAACCGCCCAGGCCCACCTTGGTGCGCACGCCGGGCAGGTTGCTCAGGGCCTCGCGCATGTCGCGCTCGATGACCTGCTTGCGCGGGCGCTGGCCGCGTGGCGTCAGCTGAATGGTGAGCGTGGCCTTGCGCGTTTCGGCGGCGCCACCACCCGCGAACGGGTCGGTGCCCGCGCTGCCGCCGCCAATGGTGGTGTACACACTTTGCACGTCTTTCACCTGGGTCAGCAACTGCCGGGCCGACTCGGCGGCCTGCAAGGTGTCATTCAGCGTGGCACCGGGGGCCAGCTCCAGGTAGACCTGGGTTTGCGAGTTGTCGTCGGGCGGGATGAAGCCGGTGGGCAACAGGGGGATGAGCAGCACCGAGCCCACAAAAAAGCCCAGCGCCGCCAGGGCGGTGATGAAGCGGTGCTTCAGGCACCAGGCCGCCCAGCGCAGGTAGGTGGGCATCCACCAGGGCTCCTGGTGCTCATGTTTGCTGCGCCGCATGAGGTAGGCGGCCATCATGGGCGTGAGCATGCGCGCCACCACCAGCGAGGCGAACACGGCCAGCGCCGCCGTCCAGCCAAACTGCTTGAAAAACTTGCCCGCCACGCCGCTCATGAACGCCGTGGGCAAAAACACCGCAATCAGGGTGAAGGTGGTGGCGATCACGGCCAGGCCAATTTCATCGGCGGCTTCCATGGCCGCCTGGAACGGGGTTTTGCCCATGCGCAGGTGGCGTTCGATGTTTTCCACCTCGACGATGGCGTCGTCCACCAGAATGCCCACCACCAGCGACATGGCCAGCAGCGTCACCACGTTGATGGAAAAACCCAGGTAGTGCATGCCAATGAAGGCCGGAATGGCCGACAGCGGCAGCGCCACCGCCGACACAAAGGTGGCCCGCACATCGCGCAAAAACAGCCACACCACCAGCACGGCCAGGATGGCGCCCTCGTACAGCAGGGCCATGGAGCCGTTGAATTCTTCTTCCACCGGCGTCACGAAATCGAAGGCCTCGGTCAGCACCATGTCGGGGTGGGTGGCCTTGAGCTCGGCCAGGGCGGCGCGCACGGCGTGGCCCACCTCCACCTCGCTGGCGCCACGGCTGCGGGCGACTTCAAAGCCCACCACGGGCACACCGTCGAGCAGGGCCGCCGCACGCGGCTCGGCCACGGTGTCGGTGACCGTGGCCACCTGGTCCAGGCGGATGCGCTTGGGCGGCAGGTTGGGGTTGCCGCCGCCCACCGACAGTTGCAGCGCGGCCAGCTCCTGCGCGCTGCCCACGGTGGCCAGGGTGCGCAGGGGCTGCTCGCTGCCGCCCAGGTCGGCCCGGCCACCGGACGACTCCAGCTGCACCTGCTTGAGCTGGCGGCTCACGTCGGCGGCCGTGATGCCCAGCGCCAGCAGGCGGGCGGGGTCCAGTTCCACCGCCACCTGGCGCTCCGCCCCACCCACGCGGGTGACCGCGCCCACACCGCGCACCGACAGCAGGCGCTTGGTCACGGTGTTGTCCACGAACCAGCTCAGCGCCTCGTCGTCCATGCTGGGCACGCGCACGGTGTAGGCCAGCACGGGCTGGCCGGCCAGGTCTATCTTTTTGACGATGGGGTCACGCAGGTCGGCGGGCAGGTCAGAGCGCACGCCTTGCACGGCGCTGCGCACATCGTCCACGGCCTCCTGCACGGGCTTTTCCAGGCGGAACTCAGCCGTCACGGTCACGGCGCCGTCTTGCACCTTGGAGCTGATGTTTTTCAGGCCCTGCAGGGTGGCCACGGCGTTTTCGATTTTGCGGGCCACTTCGGTTTCGAGCTGGGCCGGTGCCGCGCCGGGCAGCGCCGCGCTGATGGTGATGGTGGGCAGATCCAGGTCGGGGAAGTTCTGCACCTTCATGGCCTGAAAGCTCAGCAGCCCCGCGAAGGTCAGCATGACAAACAGCATCAAGGCCGGAATGGGGTTGCGGATGGACCAGGCGGACACGTTCATGGCAACAACCCCACGTTCAATAGCAAACTATTCATATCAGTAAAGCGATGGATGCATTTTTGATTCATTTTTTATCCCCCGCTGCTGCCGACACGACCTTGACCACGTCGCCGTCGCTCAGGAACCCCGCGCCCTGGCTGACCACCCGTGGCGCCGTGGCGGCGGCGGGCAAGCCGGACACCACCTCCACCCTGTCGCCCACCCGCCGGCCCACCTGCACCTTGAGGCGCTGCACGCGCTGGCCCTGGGTGGCTTCGTCGGCCAGCACATACAGGTAGGTGAAGCCGTCACGGTTGACCACCGCCTGCTGCGGCACGGTGGTGGCCTGGGTTTGGCCCAGCGCCAGCTCGCCACTGGCGAACATGCCCGCCTTGATGGCAGCGGGCGTGCCCGGCAGCAAATCCACATACACCAGGGCGGCGCGGGTTTGCGGGTCCACCGTGGGGCCCACCATGCGCACCTTGCCCTTGGCCACCGCACCGCTGGCGGCGGTGAGTGACACGGCCTGCCCCACCTTGACGCGGTCCAGCTCGGCGGCGGGCACCTCGGCCCGCCACTCCAGGCGGCCCTGACGGATCAGGCGAAACAGCTCGGTGCCCGCGGGCAGCACCGCGCCCACCGTGGCACTGCGGGCCGACACCACGCCATGGTCGGGGGCCAGCACCTGGGTGTGCTTCAGCCGCAGGGTCTGCACCGCCAGGTTGGCCTGGGCCGACTCGACGCGTGCCTGCGCGGTGACGGCAGCGGTGGTGTACTGGGCAATCTGCTGTTCACTCATGGCCCCAGTGGCCTTGAGGCTGCGGGCGCGCTCGGCGTTGGCCTGGGCCTCGGCGGCGTTGGCCTGGGCTTCGGCCAGGGCGGCTTTGGCCTGGGCCAGCTCGGCCTTCACGCCCTCGGCATCCAACACGGCCAGGACCTGCCCGGCCTTGACGGTGTCGCCCACCTGGGCACGCACCTCGACCAGGCGCAAACCGTTGGCCTCGGTGCCCACGCTGGCCTCTTGCCAGGCGGCCACGCTGCCGTTGGCGGTGAGGGCGTGGGTCCAGGACACGGACTGGGGCGCTTCTGCCGTCACCGTCATGGCGGGTTTGGGGGCGCCGTTGGTCCCTTCGGCCGGGGCCTGGGCCTGGCTGCCCAGCGGCGACAGCAGCAAGGCCACCGCCACAGCCACCGCGCACAGGGCCAGCCCCGCCTGGGGGGACGCGGCCCAGCGGCGGGCCTGCGCAGACAAAGAGGGGAAAAAAGCAGGGGATGGGGTGTGCATGGTCATGCCTCGGGCTCGGAAAAACGTGAAACGGGTGGGTGCGGGGTGTTCAAGGCTGTTCGGCGGACCAACCGCCACCCAGGGCTCGGTAGAGGTCCACCCAGGCCAGCAGGCGGTCGGTGTGCAGTTGCACCAGGGCCAGCTCGGCCGCCAGGGCGCTGCGGCGGGTGTCTTCCAGCTCCAGCAGACTGCCCAGGCCGGCACGGTGGCGGTCGGTGGCGGCTTGCAGGGCTTGCACAAAACCCTGGGTGGCCACGGCGGCATCGGTCTGGCGGGCCCGGGTGCTCTCCAGCGCCAGCAAGGCTTGCTCCACCTCGCGCACGGCCTGGCGCACGGTGGCGCGGTACGCCACCACGGCCTCGTCGTAGGCGGCCTGCTGCACCTTCACCTGGCTGGCGCGGCGGCCCCCGTCCAGCCAGGGCACGCTGACCTGGAGGGGGCCGATGGACCAGGTCTGCCCGTCACCGCCAGCACCCCGTGTGGCCACGGTGCTCAGGCTGCCCACCAGGCTGAGCCGGGGGTATCGGTCGGCCTCGGCGCTGCCCACGTCGGCACTGGCCGCCGCCACGCCGCGCTGGGCGGCAAACACGTCCGGGCGCTGGGCCAGCAGTTGGGCGGGCACGCGCACGGGCAGGGCCAAGGCGTCGGGCGTCACCTCACCAGCGGGCACTGGCCTCGCGGCCTGTGGAACGTAGCGCGCCGGTGGCGTGTCGCCCAGCTGCTGGCGCAGGGTGGCGGGGTCCACCGCGGCGAGTGCGGCCAGGCCTTGCAGCGCGGCATCGCACTGCGCACGCTGCTGGGTGGTGTTCATGCGGCCCTGGGCGGCGCTGGCCTGGGTGAGCGCGGCGTTGGCTGCCGATTCAAAACCCGCCCGAGCCCGGTCCTGGGTGAGGCGGGCGATGGCTTCGCGGGCCTCGGCATCGGCGCGGGTGATGCGCAAGGCCTGCTGGCACAGCCGGTATTGGGTGTATTGGCGGGCCACCTCGGCGGCCACGGCCACCCGGGCTTCGTGCCACTGGGCCTGGCTGGCTTGCAGGCGCTGGTCGGCGGCGGTGGCCTGGGCCTGCTGGCCACCCCACAGGTCGGCCTCCCAGGCCACTTGCAGGCCGGCGCTGGCCTGGGTGAGTGCAGCGGTGTCCACCAGACCGACGGCCCGCACGACGCCCGCACTGGCGCTCAGGGCCGGGCTGCCAGCGGCGCCCGCTGCGACCACGGCATGGCGCGCCTGGGCCACGCGGGTGGCGGCGGCGGCCACACTGGGGCTGGCCTGCTGGGCGCTGGCCTGCACGCTGACCAGCAGCGGGTCATCCCAGCGCTGCCACCAGGCCAACAGCTGCTGCGTTTGGCCACCGTGTGCCGCGAAGCTGGGCTGGGGCTGGCCATGCTGCCAGGCGGTGGGCGACGCGGCCACCACCTCGGGAGCGGGGGTGGTGACGGCACAGGCCCCCAGCCACAGGGGCAGGCTGGCCAGCAGCCAGCGGCGGCCAGGTTGGGCGTACGGGCGGTTCAAGGCGGGTTTCATGCGGTGCTTTCGGTGGGGCGGACGGACTGGCGGCGCTGGCGCTCCACCTCGACCATGGCCAGGGCGTTGTCCACCATGCGGGCGGTCCAGTCGTCAATGGCCTGGGGGCTCGCGGTCAGGCCGGGGCGAATGGCGTGGATGACGTCGCGGCCAATGAACAGGAACACCCCCTGGCTGACGATGGCAAAGGCCAGGCGGTGCAGGTCGTCGTCGGGGGTTGGCACCTGCAGGTGGCGGCACAGCACCTCCAGCAGGGCTTCGTGGTAAGGGCGGAAGCTGCCGTCGATTTCCTCGGCCCACAAACCGGTGGGCTCCACCATTTCACGCATGTGCAGCCGCGTGCACAGCTGCACGGCTTCGCCCTCCTTGAGTGGGAGGGCGTAACCCAGGAACAGGCCTTGCAGCGCCGCCTTGAGGGTCATGGCAGGGTCGGAGAACAGCACGATGTCGTCCTTGGGGCTGCCCATGGGCTCGGTGAACACGGCGCGGTACAGGCCTTGTTTGTCCCCAAAGTAGTAGCTGATGGCGCCCACATTCACCTGGGCGGCAGCGGCAATTTCACGGACGGAGGTTTTGGCAAAACCCTGTTCGGCAAACAGGCGCAACGCGGCCATCAACAGCCGCTGGCGGGCAGCTTCGGTGTCGGCATCGGCGCGGGCCGGGGGTGCGGTGGCATCGGTCATGGCGGGCATTGTGCATTCAATCAAACGTTTGACTGAATTTTATCCACCACAAAACCCCCAGCCTGTTGGGGTTACATGTTTCCAATCAAAAAAAGCGATCAGCGCTTTATCCAACTGGATTTTCAGCTATGGAATTTGAAATACCCAGTTCGGCCAACAGCTCGGCGTTGTGCTCCCCCAGGCGCGGGGGCGACAGCCGCACGCCCAGGCGTTGGCCGCTCAGCGTCAGGGGCAGCAGCACGGTGGGGGCACTGCGCCCGTCGGGCAGGGTGATGGGCGCAAGGGCGCCCGTGGCCAGCAGGTGGGGGTCTTGCAGCAGGTCGTGCGGGCGGGTGATGGGGGCAAACGGCAGGGCGTTGCTCTCGAACAGCGCGGCCAGCTCGGTGGCGCTGCGGGGGGCCAGGCGCTCGCGCAGCACGGGCATGAGCCAGTCGCGGGCACGCACGCGGTCGTTGTTGGTGCGCAGGCGGGCATCGGCCTTCAGGTCGGGCAAGTCCAGTGCGTCGCAGAAGGTGGCCCAGGCGCCGTCGCTGACCACGGCCAGGAATATCTGCTCGCCCCCCTGCACCTGGAAGACGTCGTACACGCCCCAGGCGGAAATGCGCGCGGGCATGGGCGCGGCAGGCTGGCCGGTGACGGCGAACTGCATCATGTGCTGGGCCACCAGCAGCACGTTGTTCTCGAACAGGGCGCTGTTGACCTCCTGGCCCAGCCCCGTGCGTTCGCGCTGGGCCAGTGCCGCCATGGCGCCCACGGCACCAAACACGCCGCCCATGATGTCGTTCACGCTGGCACCCGCCCGCAGCGGGTCGCCGGGGCGCCCGGTCATGTAGGCCAGGCCGCCCATCATCTGCACCACCTCGTCCAGCGCGGTGCGGTGGTCATACGGCCCGGGCAAAAAGCCTTTGTGGCTGACGTAAATCAGGCGCGGGTTCAAGGCCTTCAGGCTCTCATGGTCCAAGCCCAGCTTGGCCATGGTGCCGGGTTTGAAGTTTTCGATGAGCACATCGGCCGTGGCCAAGAGCTGGCGCACCGCAGCCAGGCCCTCGGGGGTCTGCAGGTCCAGCGCCAGGCTTTTTTTGTTGCGGTTGAACAGCGGAAAAAACCCCGCCCCCGAACCGATGAGCTGGCGCGTGGCATCGCCCTGGCGACCCGGCCCCACGGGCTCGACCTTGATGACCTCGGCCCCCAGGTCGGCCAGCACCAGGCCACAGGCGGGGCCCATGACCATGTGGGTGAACTCCACCACCCTCAGCCCTTGGTAGGGCAAACCACTGGCTGGCTGTGCCGGGCCGCTGGCGACGGGTGCGGGCACTGCCGGGGCAGCAACCACCTGCGGCGCAGGCCCGGTTGCGGGCGCGCGCTCGGGCCAGCCCAGCGGCAACCCGGCGGCGGGCAACATGCCGTACAGCGCCTCGCCCGGCAGTCCGTCGGCCAATGGCTGGCGGGCGGCCAGCAGGCGGGGCAGGTCCACGCCGGTGGACACGCCCATGGCCTCGAACATGAAGACCAGGTCCTCCGTCACCACGTTGCCGCTGGCACCCGGGGCATGGGGGCAGCCGCCCAGGCCGCCCAGCGACGCGTCGAACACCCGCACCCCCACATCAAACGCGGCCAGGCAGTTGGCCAGACCCAGGCCGCGCGTGTTGTGCATGTGAGCCGCACCCGCGTGACGCCCAATTTCGGCGCGCAGGCGCTGGAACAGGCGGCGCGTTTGCGCCGGGTTGGCCATGCCGGTGGTGTCGCTCAGGCCCACCTCGGCAACCCCGGCCTGCACACAGGCCAGGGCCAGGCGCAGCACGTCGTCCTCGGGCACGGGGCCCTGCAAGGTGCAGCCGAACGCGGTGGAAATGCCCACCTCCAGTGGCACCGGGGGCGTTTGTTGGGCGCACAGGCGGGCGATGGCGCGCACCACCTCCACCATGTCGGCGGGCGTCTGTCGCACATTGGCCAACGAATGCGCGCGGCTGGCCGACACCGGCACCGTGAGCTTGTGCACCCCGGCAGCCAGCGCCGCCTGCGCGCCTTTCAGGTTGGGCACCAGGGCCATGACCGTGAGGTCGGCGTGGGTGCGGGCATGGCGCACCACCTCGGCCGTGTCGGCCATCTGGGGCAGGTGGCTGGCGGGCACGAACGAGCCCACCTCGATCTCGCGCAGACCGGCGGCCACCAGCGCATCCACCCAGCGGCACTTGTCTGCCGTGGGCATGGTGCGCGCCACGGACTGCAGCCCGTCGCGCGGGCCCACCTCACTGATGAGCACCTGGGACTTGGGGGAATGGGCTGGGGTCTGGGCAAGGATCGGTTCGGACATGCGGCCATTTTGCGGGATGGCCACGCTGGCGGCCCCGCAAGGCGCACAATGCACTGGCACGTTCATTGCTCTTGTGCCGGGCCCCTCTCATTCCAAGGCACTCCCACATGGTTCGCATTCAATTTTCCATCGACCTGCAGTACGAGGTCGGTTTCCCGGGGGCCGATTTCATCTTCAACCTGCAGGCCGCCCGCACCCGCCAACAAACCGTGATCAGCGAGCAGCTGACGCTCAGCCAGACCCTGCCCACGCTGTCGCACACCGACGCCATCACCCACGCCCGCACCCTGCGCCTGTCGGCGCAGCCGGGGCCGCTGCGCGTGAGCTACCAGGGCACCGTGGACCTGAACCACCACTGTGCCGACCCGCAGGCGGTGCCCGAGGTGCCGGTGGCCAGGCTGCCGGCAGAGGTGCTGTCTTTCCTGTACCCCAGCCGCTACTGCCAGTCGGACCGGTTGGGCAACCTGGCCATGGCGCAGTTTGGCCACCTGCCCCACGGCTACCTGCGGGTGCAGGCCATCCGTGACTGGGTGCAGTCGCAGGTGAAGTTCAAGTCCAACACCAGCAACTCCATGACCTCGGCCATCGACACGCTGACCGACCGCGTCGGTGTGTGCCGGGACTTTGCCCACCTGATGATTGCCATCTGCCGCGCGCTGAACATCCCCGCGCGCTTCACCACGGGCATTGACTACGGGGCCGACCCGGCCCTGGGACCGCCCGATTTCCATGCCTATGTGGAGGTGTACCTGGGCCACCGCTGGTATGTGTTTGACCCATCGGGCACCGCCATTCCCATGGGCTTCATCCGCATTGGCACCGGGCGGGACGCGGCAGACGTGTCGTTTGCCACCATTTTTGGGCCTGTCAGCTCGCTGCCGCCACTGATACAGATCAGCGCACTGACCCACCCCGACGCCAGCTGGCAGTCACCCGTTCACCGGGATGACGCCTTGTCCACCGACGGCCTGCCCTGAGCCGCGGCGGCACCCGCCTCAGACGTAACCCACCACCTGCGGTTGGTGACGCAGGTGCAGGGCCAGGGCCAGCGCGTCCATGCGGTTGCTGTGGCGGCTGAGGATGGTGTAGGCCAGCGGCAGGTACTCAGCCTCTTCAAACCGGGCGTGGGCTGAGTACTGGGCCACCAGTTTGGCCACGGCTTCGGTGGGCACACTGGCGTCCTGCCCCTTGGCGGCGCGCTTGAGGTGGGGCTCCAGCAGCTTCCACTGGGCTTCCAGGTCGCGGTGCTCGCGCGTGAGCTTTTCGGCAATCTGCTTCACCTGGTCTCGTTCCGCACCGGGGGTGGCGCTGGCCTGCACGGCGGGAAACAGCTCGCGCTCTTCTTCAGAGTGGTGTTCGTAAATGGCTTCGCGGAAAAAATCCAGCATTTGCTGGGCCGACTGGCGGGCGCGGTTGGCCGCGTCCATCAGCTCGGGCAGGTCACCCAGTTGGTCAAGCTTGTTCAATATGCCGACGTGGCACTGGGAAAAATCCTGGATGGGGGAAGAGGAAGCGGCAATGGAGGAAGTCATGACGGGTGCCTTGGTTGGCGAACAGAGAACGCACTGGGGCCACAGTCTGAGGGAGGGGCCATGCGCGACCATTGATCCACATCAAAATCCCGGTTCTGGCTCGGGGCTCAGGCATCGAACCCCGGCGAACTGCGCGCCACCTTGCGCAGCAGCGACGGCCACACAAACGCGCCACCCAGGCCGCCGGTTTGCACGCGCATGGCCTGGGCCACGCCGCTGACGATGGCCGGGTTCACCTGCACCAGCTCCCCCCCGGCCTGTGCACTCACCTGGATCTGGCAGGCGCTCTCGAAGGTGTACATGGACAAAAACGCGTCGGCGATGCTGCGCCCCACCGTCAGCAGCCCGTGGTTGCGCAGCACCAAAAAGTTGGCCTGGCCCATGTCGGCCTGCAGGCGCGGCTTTTCATCGTCCCGAAAGGCCACACCCTCGTAACCGTGGTAAGCCAGCGAAGCCAACACAAAGGTGCTTTGCTGGCTGATGGGCAGCACGCCGCCTTTTTGCGCACTCACCGCCACGCCCGCGCGGGTGTGGGTGTGCAGCACGCACTGCACCTCGGGCCTGGCCTCGTGCACCGCGCTGTGGATGACAAAGCCCGCCGGGTTGACCGGAAAGGGCGTGTCTTGCAGCGTTTGGCACTGCATGTCCACCTTGATGAGGCTGGACGCGGTGATCTCGTCAAACATCAGCCCATAGGGGTTGATGAGGAACTGGTGCTCTCCCCCGGTCACGACGTCGGGCAGCTTGGCGCTGATGTGGGTGAACACCAGGTCGCTCCAGCCGTACAACGCCACCAGGCGGTAACAGGCGGCCAGGTCGCAGCGCAGCTGCCATTCGTCGGGGCTGACCTGGTCTTTCAGGGAGGGGATGTGCATGGCGGGTCTCCGGGGTGTGGTGTGGGGTCAGGTGCCAATGTAGGCTGGCCGGCACCGCCACGCTGTCACCCAGGGCACGCTGCCCTGCCCGGCTCAGCCGCCCGCGCGCTTGACCGTGTGGCCCTGTTTTTTCAGCCACTCGACCACCTTGTCGCAGTGGTCGCCCTGCACCTCGATGACGCCGTCTTTCACCGTGCCGCCGCTGCCGCAGGCGGCCTTGAGCTGCTTGCCCACGGCCAGTAGCGCCGCCTCGTCCAATGCCAGGCCCTTGACCAGCGTGACGGCCTTGCCGCCCCGGCCCTTGGTTTCGCGGCCCACGCGCACCACCCCATCCCCCTTGGGCACGGGTTTGACGTGGCACACACACGCCGCCACCGGCTGGCGACAGGCTGGGCACATGCGCCCGCTCTCGGTGGAGTAGACCAGCGACGAAGTGGCCAGCTTGGCCGACAAGGCGTGTTTCGGGGACATGGCGGGTGGATTGCAATTTTTTGATAGCACACATCGCTTTTACATCAAGCGACAGAAGGCCATTTTACTTCAAAACCTCATCCACACCGTCGCCCAACCCGACCGACAACAAGGCCTTGGCCGCCTCCATGCGCCAGCGCATGTCCACGCCGGGGTCGTTCATGACCTGGAGCAGGAAGGCGTGCGGCCCCAGCTGCCCAGCCACCTGGGGTGGGGCGTCGGGGGCCTCGGCCTGTGGTGCGGGTGCCGTGGGCCGGTTGGGCGGCAACACCCGCTGCAGGTCGGCCAGCGCCAGGGGTTGCAGGCGTGCCAGCACCTCGGCCTGGGCGTCGGCGCCGGGGGGCATGTCCAGCCAGGGCTGGTCTTCAAATATGCGTGCCAGGTCAGGCGCCACCCAGGCCGACCACTGCCCCGGTTGGCATTCGCGCCCCGGCAAACCCGGGCACTCCGCCACGGGGTGGCTGCCCAGGGCTTCGGACGGCCAGGCCAGCACGCGCTCGGGCCGCACGCCGTGCAGGTAGCGTTCGCGCAGGGCGCTCAGGCACTGGGCAGCCCGCACCAGCGGCACCGGCTCGGCCAGGGAAAACCACAGCTGGTGCCCGTCGGTCCCCGAAATGGCGATGGCGGGGGCGGGCCAACCCAGATCGGCCTGCACGCCCTGCCACACGCGCAGCAGGACATCCCACTCGGCCGGCCGGGCCACACCCAACACCAGGGTGCGCACCCGGCCATCGGGGGTGCTCAATGAGGGCTTCTGTCCACCGGCCACGCCCGCAGGCTGGGTGTGCGGCAGGTACAGGCGGTGCAGTTCGGTATCGAGTCGGTTCATGGCGCTGGGTCGGTAAAGGCTGGCCACCACACTGAAGGGCGGTGGATTGACGGTTTACCACAGACGCCCCCGTCAGCGCCTCAAGCCCAATGGCGCATGGGGCACATTGGCCAGCCCAGCGTCACTGACGCACCACGGTCACGTTCTTGACCGCGCGCACGCCTTTGACCTTCTAGGTGTTGATTTCCACGTAAATCTGACCCCTCTGGACTGAGTTTTTTCACCCAACTTTGACCCCTTGAGTAACGTCTCCTGCTTGTTTTTTGAGCAGGAGGGAATCAAGGAGTGATCAACGTGG